>NZ_JARDAN010000031.1:0-31936 GCF_040560085.1 Paenarthrobacter sp. CC6
AGACCCCAGCCAACCGGCTAAACCAGCTGCTACAAGCGGCCTAACCCCCAGCGTTGCTCCCACCAATTGACTTTGCCGCGCGAACATTGTCATCTAATGGCATCTCGGCGCGCAGCCAAGTGCTTGACCCCGCCCCCAAACCTTCCTAGGGTGTTCTGAGAAAACGTTTTCTTGCTGTTTCCCAAACATTCCCGGAGAGCCCTGAGCCTCCAAGTACCGGGGCACGCCGTTGTGCCCCGGGGAAGGATCATCCATGCGATTGACCCGAAGAAGACCGGAAATACGCCAAAGCCTGGGAGGCCTCGCGCTGGCAGCAGTGATGGGGTTGGGCTGTGTTGTGGCCGCAGGCCCGCCGGCCTCTGCGGCTCCAGCCGGCAAAACGGACAGCCCGGCATGTTCCACCTCCAGCATCCACCTTGATTCAGGCAACGGCAGGGCCCCACAAAACCTCTGTGTCCCGGCGCAAGCCACCGGCAGTGACAAGACGTTGCTGGTGTGGAACAAGCCGGACGTTTACGACGACGTCGTGGACTATCGCGTCTACATGAACGACAGGGCGCTGGGAACCGCGGAGGAGAATGCGCGGATCTATTCACCGGCCCAGCAATACGTGGACGCGTTCCGGGCCGCCGACAAGGATGGATTCCACGTCCGGACTGTGGCCCACAACTTCACGGTGACCGGCTTGTCGCCGCGCACCAGCTACCAGTTCAGCGTGACCGCTGTGAGGAAAGACGGAACCGAGTCTCCGGCGAGTGGGCCAATCACCGTCACCACCACGCCCGAACGGCACCAAGTCACCATCACCAATCCTGCGTACAAGGCCGTGGGCGATGGAAAGACCCTTAACACCAAAGCAATCCAGAAGGCCATTGACACCTGTAGAACCCCGGGCTGCACCGTGGTGGTTCCTGCAGGTACCTTCAAAACGGGGGCACTTTTCCTCCACTCGGACATGACCCTGGAACTCCAGGAGGGCGCACGCCTGCTCGGCTCCGACCAGGCGGAGGACTACCCCTTGGAGAAGGGCTATTACCTCTACCCGGTACCTGAGCCCCTCCCCGCCGAGGCCGAATACCGGAACTACCGCCGGCCGCCGTCGCTCCTTAATGTCCTTCCGGACGACAACGGCCGCTCGACGGCGGGACGCGAACCTGGCGCTGCGGCCAGCAATGTCCGCATCGTCGGTAAAGGCGTGGTGGACGGAAACGGGTGGAAGCGCACTGCCGAGGGGTCGATAGTGGATGAGGCGGGGAACGAACTTCCGCAATACGCGGCAAGCTCCGCCGGCAAGGTCCTGGACGATGGCTTGTTGGCAGCCGGCCAGTTCCGCAAGGCCAAGGAGCGCCCGGAATCCCTCATCGGGGTGATCAACAGGCCGGAAACCCTGGATGACTCCGTACTGTACGGCCAATACCGCTCCAGCTTGATGACCTTCATGGGAGTAAAAAACCTGTACATCGAGGGAGTCACAGCGGACAACCCCGCGTTCCACGGTGTGATGATCCTGGACACGGAAAACAGCACGGTGAACGGAATGCGGCACACCACGTTCAACGCCAACAACGGTGACGGTCTGGAGTTCGGCGGTGCAAACAACGGCATTGTCGTGAACAACTTCTTCGACACCGGAGACGACCAAGTCAACTTTGCGGCCGGGCAGGGCAAATACGGGGCGCAGGGCCGGCCGAGCGAGAACGTCTGGATCTTCAACAATTACATGCGCATGGGCCACGGGGGAGTCGCTGTCGGTTCCAACACGGCAGCCTGGGTGCAGCGGGTCCTCGCTGAGGACAACGTCATGTACAAAGTTGAAACCGGCGGCCTCCGGATGAAAAGTACCTCGGACATGGCCGGAGGCGGCCGGGACTTCCTCTTCCGCGACACCGCGATGGCCTGCATGGGCAGCAGTGCTTTCATCATGTCGCTCAGCTATAACCAGTCACCGTCCGGATATGTCGCCGCTGAATCGGCCACGTTCAAGGACGTGGTGATACGGAACATTTCCGTGGACGGCAACAACTCGCCCACCTGCGGCATGGCTGTATCCGACAGCAAACCGGTGATCGATATCCAGACAGGGCCGTCCCTCGGCGAAGGAACGGCCACCCTCAGCGCCTTCACTTTCCAGGACGTGGTGTTCCGGAACGTCAACCCCGCCAACATCAAAGGCCTGCAGGATTCCACGTTTGACGGCGTGACGTTCCAGAGCGTGCGGAACAACGCCAATCCCTGGCGCCTGGACCAGTACTCCACGGGAAACACGTTCACGGATGTCCATCCCATGCCGGCGGCACAGTAGCGCCCGCCGCTGCTGGCGCCCATCCGCCGTCGAGTCGGCATTTGATGACAATCCGGGGCGCAAACATTGTCATCGAATGGCATCCCGGGACAAGGAAAGGCGGCCGTCCCCGGGAAGGGGGGCGGCCGCCGTCGTTGTTCTGCCAAGCGGCGTCGAAGGGTTACATCTTCCTTCGCGTAGCGCTGGTTTCGTCCATGACGTCCCTGCCGAGCCATGCACCAAGGCCGATCATGGCAACGCCAAGGATCAGGTGGAGCCAGTTATCGGCCGTGTTGAACGGGACAAAGTTGGCGCCCGTTTCCTGGTTGATGACCAGGCCGTAGATCCAAAGAACGATGTACACAGCACCGCCGCCCAGGAGGAACAGGCGGGCCATGCGGTCGTTCCTTGCCATGGCCAGTCCGGCCGCGCCGAACAGCAGGTGAACGATGTTGTGGAGTATGGACACTTGGAAGACTCCAAGCAGCATGGCGCCGGATTCATGTCCCGCAAAGGTCATGGCGCCGTAATTGGTGGTGATTCCCGGGATGAAGCCCAGGACGCCTACCAGCAGAAATACAATGCCAACGCCCATGGCGGTGTTGCGAAGTGTCAACCCCATCATGTGGTGGTGTTCGGCGGGGTGCGAAGCGGTGGTCATCAGTCCTCCCTTTCACGCGGTTATCCGGCTCTTCTCCTGGAGAGCCGACCTGCGGCAAGGGGTGTCGCCAAACCTTGCCGACGCCGCCATAATACTCCTGAAATGCTCTGGATAGCAGGGGGATGAGCGCAGTTCAGGCGGCGGTTAGCATGGATTCATGAGCCAAGTGCCGAATGGTCGGGTGCACACGATTTTTCATGACGTCCGGGACCTGACGCCCTTCCGGGAAGGGTACGTACGGACGCCGGTGCGCGGACTCGCCGACGGCGTAAATGGAGTCCTTTCCGGTGTCCTCAGCGGCAGGGACCACGCGCGCTTGTCCCTCGTGGGCGGTGTTCCCAGGCTGAAGATGCTGTCCTCCAAGCCCGCGAAGGCCATGCATGAGGCTGTGTTCTCCTCCACCGATCCGGACCGTCTCCTTGCGTTCGCCCGGATGAACCCGGGCTGGGCGGGCTTGTGCCACATCATGGCAGGCCTGCTTGTCTATAAGCACGGCGGGTTCTTGCGGGCGTCGGAACTGCTGCAGCGAGGGTTGACAACCAGGATCGACGACGACGCCAGCCAGTTCTCGGCCATGTACCTTGGTCAGGTGGTCACCCGGGTTGAGGTCGCCGAACGCATCGAGGTGCCGGTGCTGTTCAGCGAAGAGTCCGTGTTCCTGGCGCTGGCCCACTGTCTGCGGGAAATGGGGATGACCGAAGCCGCCCTCGAAGCTGTGGCAGCTTTGCCGCCGTCGTTGCCTTCTGCCTTGGCGCGGTGCACGGCTGCGTTCTCCTTGGAACGCCACCGCGATGTGGTGGTCTGGACGGAGGGACTGCTGAACACGGATGACCTCTCGGCCGCGTTGTTGCTGATCAGGGCGCGTTCCCAGCGGGCGCGGGGCGACTTTGAGTCTGCCCAGGCGGCGTTGAGGGAAGTCCTTCGCCGCAGGAAAACCAACCTGGCATTGAAGAATGACGCTCTCACTGACAGGGCCCTCTTGGCGTTGGACCAGGGACGCCGGACGCTGACGCCGTGGTCCCGGCGGGCTGCCCCGCCGGCGGAGCTTGAATCGGTGGAGGTTATCCGCAAGGACGCCGAGATGCGGCGCTTGTGGGAGAACGACTTCAGGCAGCTGGGCGGGGAGTAAAAAACCGTTGCACACGAAGGGGTGCAGGCGTATTCTCTTAATCAACCAATTGATTGATCAAGCGATTGGTTGATTATGGAAGGTTTGCTGGTAAATGACACAGGATGCTCCAGGCCAAGACGCCCTGGACAAGGCCTTCATGGCGCTGGCGGATCCGGTCCGGCGGGCCATCGTTGCCCGGCTTTCCCGGGGAGATGCCACTGTCAACGAGCTCGCGGAACCGTTCGCCATTTCCAAGCAGGCGGTTTCCAAGCACATCCAGGTCCTGGAACATGCAGGCCTGGTGACCCGCTCCCGGGATGCCCAGCGCAGGCCCGTCCACCTGGACGCCGCAGCACTGGAACGCCTGACGGCGTGGATTGATCAGTACCGCCTGATCGCCGAGTCCCGCTTCCGGCGGCTCGACCAGCTGCTCGCCACCCACACCTCCCCACAGGAACAAGCAAAGAAAGAGGAACTGCAATGAGCAACGAAACCACCATCACCGCAGACGACGGCGTCCCCTTCGTCGATACCGTTCGGGAATTCGACGCCCCCGTCAGTGCGGTTTTCAAAGCCCACGTTGATCCGGACCTCCTGGCCAAGTGGCTGGGGCCCCGGGACGCCAAGCTGAACGTCACAAAGTACGACGCGACCACCGGCGGCAGCTGGCACTACGAAAGCGGACATGGCGACCACATGTTTGGCTTCCACGGCATCTTCCACACAGTGGACGCGGATGAGCTGATCATCATGACGTTCGAATTCGATGGAGCCCCCAACCAGGTCGGCATCAGCAGCACCACCTTCGAGGAAATCGACGGCTGCACCCGGATCGTGGCGCACGAGGTCTACCCAACGGTTGAAGCGCGCGACATGGCCTTGGCGACCGGAATGAACTACGGAGTGATGGAGGGGTATGAGCGCCTGGACGAACTGCTCGCCACCTAGAACGCCTGGAAGCGCAGCACGAGTGGAAGAACCTGCTCCGACAACAGCACCGTCCCCAGCCCGATCATGACGATCCCGCTGGTCAGGGTGACGGCCCGTGCGGCGCCGGGCCGGGAGGCCAGCAGCTTCCTGGAGGTCAGGGCCACAGCGGTGTAGACCATTCCTGCAAGGATCACGAAGGTCAACCCCAGCAAGCCCGACTGCACCGGGACGGGCAGCGCCGCATCCGGGCTGACGAACTGCGGCACCAGGGCCACGAAGAACAGGAGCCCCTTGGGGTTGATGCCGCTGGTGCCCATGCCCTGGAAGAACGTGCGGAGCTGGTTTCCGGAATTCACGACGCCGTCTTCCGCACTGAAGCTTGCGCCTCGCCACGAGCGGATGGTGCCGATGCCAAGCCACAGCAGGTAGGCCGCACCGGCGATGGTCAGCCACCCGAGGAGCCCGGGAACGCCGGCCAGGAGGGCAGCGAGTCCGGCAGCCATCAGGAGCGTGTGGATCACGTAACCGCTGCAGAGGCCGGCGACGGCGGGAACGAAGCTGCGCTGACGCAGGCCCGCCGAAATCGAGTACGCCCAGTCGACTCCCGGTGTGCAGGCCAGGGTGACTGCCACGAGGACGAAGGCGAGGAACAGCTGCGGGTTCACGATCTCTCCAGAGTTAGTTGGTACGAAAACTCTAGGTAAAAAGCGCCCATAAGTGTTCCCGTTTTTAGCTCTGAAGAGCTGATTCTCGGTAAGATAATTGCGTGATTGACGGTATCGATAGAAGTATTTTGCGCCACCTCAAAGAGGATGGGCGGATGACGGCCACAGCGCTGGCTTCCAAAGTCGGTTTAACCGTCGCTCCTTGCCATCGAAGGCTCCGCGACCTGGAAGCGACAGGGGTCATCCGCGGATACCGCGCGGACATCGACCCCGCCGCCGTGGGGCTTGGTTTCGAAGCGATCGTCTTCGTGACTTTGCGCCAAGTGGACCGGGGAACGATGGCCGCCTTCGAGGCCAGGGTCACCGCCAGCCCCAACATCGTGGAGGCCCAGCGCCTGTTTGGTTCGCCCGATTACCTGTTGAAGGTCATTGCCGCGGACCTGCCCGCTTATCAGCGTTTCTACGACGACGAGCTTGCGGCCCTTCCAGCGGTTGAACGGCTGACGTCAACGTTGGTCATGAAGAACCTGAAGACCAACATCGGGCCGCCGGTTTAGCCTACCCGCAGGCCGTTCAGCAGGCCGTTCAGCTAGCCGTTCAGCTGGCCGGGCTCACGTGCACGATGATGACTTGGGTGTCTTTGGAGCCGTCGAAGCGGAGGTCGTAATTGACCTCCAGCCCGGTGCTGGTCCCCGACGTCAATGAGTAGTCGCTCTTGGCGGAAGGGTCCTTGCTGGTGGAGGAAATCCAGCGTTCGGCGTCGTCGGCGTCGATGCCGTACTTGTCCACTCCCTCGCGGATCAGGGCGTTGAATTCCTCTGCGGAAGCTGCAGTGAGGAAGTACGTGACCTCGGTGAAATCAGGGCGTGAATCGGTGGTCTTGAACCGGATCCGGTCCGTTTGTGCGGTGATCTCTCCGCTGGGGCCGACAATGGCCAGGTTGATCTTCCCGGAGTCCTGGGTGTTGATTTCCGGGCCGTAGCTGTCCTCGGATACACGCACAGCCGATTTCTGCAGGCTGCCGCTGCTCATGTCCAGGCGCGCTTGCTTGTCGGTCCTGATCCGGTCGACACCTGCGGCATCAAGCGTGGAGAATTCCGAGGTAATCACTGTGCTCCCTTGGGAAGTTGATGGAGAAGCGGGGACGGATAACTGGCATGCGGTGGTGGTGAGGATTCCCAAGCCAGCCGCCACGGCGATTGCCAGCCGCGAAAGCCACTTGGTCCGGGTCATTGGTGAACCTCGGCATCGAAGCCGTCCAGGAAGCGGTCCATGATTCCCGGAATGTTGTTGGTGGGCCTGTACTGTTCAACGCGGTCGTTGAAATCCGAACCGATGATGTCCCGGGCCTGTTGGGGATTGTTGGCCAGCAGGTCCTGGTAAGCGGGGAGGGTGTCCTGCTTGATGAGGGCCCAGCGTTGCTCGGCGTCGGCGATGTTGCCGTCCGGGAAGCCGGTGGTGAAGTCCGTCCGGAACTGCGTCGGGTTGTCCCAGTTGGTGAAGGGCAGGTTCTCCGGGCCGGGGCTTTCCACGCTGAACTTGTAGGGGAAGACTTCCGGGTAGCTTTTCGCGCCGGGAATCGAAGGCTCTCCGGCGAGGGTGACCATGTACGTCACGGCTTCCCCTCCCGGATGGTTGCGCATGGCAGTGTAATCGTCGGCGATGATCTCGTTCTGCTCCCGGTACAACAGGGCCGTGTTGCCTTCCTTGACCTGTGCGGGATCGCCGGAATCAATCTGGGCCCATGCTTTCGCAGTTTCCGGGTCGATCGCACCAGAGTCCCTGAGGCGGTTGATTTCGTCGATTCCACCGTTCATGTAGGCCTCGTGCTGCCGGGCCTGGTCCAGGAAGATCTCTTTGTTCATGTCCAGCATGGACGTTTCGTAGAACTTGATCTCGGCGTCGGTCATGCCGGCAAGCTGCTCGATCTGGTCGAGAACCGGGATGGGGATGTCCGACGCCGGATTGTCGGCGATCTGCTGTGCCAGATCGCGGAGCATGGCCATGTCCTTGAACCCGCCGGCGAAGGAAGGGCCGATCATATTCGCCATGCCGGCCCACTGAAGGTCCGGGTTGGACAGGAAAGCCTGCCCGTAGAAGTCGTAGACCTTTTTGATGGTTTCCCAGTTGTACTCGGTACCCTTGCTGGTGTCCCACGTGGACGGGTCGATCCCCATCTCCCGCATGGCTTGTTGGTTCCAGTAATCGCTGAGGAACTGGGAGTACTCGGGCGATTTCTTCTCGATCAGGCCCGAGTCGGCTGCGGCATCCATGGCGGCCTTGGCGTCCTGGGGATGTTCGAGCGCCCACTTCTTGAATTCGTCGCTTCGAAGGTACTGTGCCCGCTCTTCGGGCGTCATTCCGTTCAGCAGATCCGTGAGCTCCTGGCCGGTTCCGCCGGAGCCGCCGGTTCCGCCAGCGCCGCCGGAGCCGGATCCGCCGGCCCCGCCATTGCTCGCGGCGGCCTGTTCGTCGGCGTTCTTCAACAGGCTCCGGGAAGCGGCCTTGATGCCGGAAGCCGCGCTCTGGAGGGCCCGCAAGTGCGAGCTGTTCCATTCGTGACGGAACCGGTCGCCGTCGTTCCCCCGCCAGGGACTGTTGGTGATGGACCCCGACAACTGTTGTCCCAAGGTGGTGAGGCTGTCCGCATTGCGGGCCAGTTCCTTGGCCAGCTGACGCAGCTGTGCGACGTCTGAGCCATAGAAGTTACCCGCCACGTCGCCCCCATTGTTGTGTGCTGATGATCTGGCCCCATCCTAGGCCGCCTGCGGAGCATGGCACATGGGGACAACTTCCCTATGTGCAGAACTACTCCAGAAGCAGGCCCGTTGTCCGGTACGGAATCACCTCACGGAGGAACATGCTGGTGGAGGTCCTGACGATGCCGGGGCACAGCCGGATTTCCTCCGACACCCGGTAGAGGTCGTCGGGGCTCTTGGCCACCACCCTGATGATGAGGTCGGTATCGCCGGCGGGTGCGTGGCATTCCAGGACTTCCGGGATTTCGCGCAAGGCCGCGATGGCCTCGTTCAGGTGGCTTTGGTCGAGCTCTGCGCTGACCGCCGCAGCCACGCCACGCCCCAGGGCGGATGGCAGGACGCGGCTGCTGTTGGCACGCAGGGCGCCGGAGGTTGTCATGCGTTCCAGGCGGGATTGGACCGTCCCTCGCGCGAGGTGCAGCTTCTGGGCCAGGACCATGATGGGAACGCGGGGATCGTCGTCGAGCGCAGCGAGGATTCTGCGGTCGGTCGCGTCGAGTTCCTGCAAAATGACCACTTCCTGTCGGATTTTTGTTTCTGGAGTAGTCAGATCGATCAAGGAAATGACTTCCTGTTGCACCTACTGTATGCCCCCTGTTGAAATGATGACAACGAAGCAGGACGAGGCTACCGCCGAAGCCCGCCGGCAACAGGCACCCGGAACACCACCCGGAGCCCTGTACAGGTTTCCCGCAAGGAAGCAGCCGCTGATTGACTCTTGTTCACAGCATTGTCATTCTGCACTCGTCCGCTGATGCGGACAGCACAGCAAGAGCCCCTGAGCCACCGGATCGTTGCGGTAGCTGAGGGGCTCTTGTGTTGCCCGGCTGTGTTGCCCGGCTGTGCAGGGATGGCACATAGGCTTGGTGCATGACTTCCGCAGGGCGATTTGCCCCCAGCCCGTCCGGCGAGCTGCACGTTGGCAACCTCCGCACGGCCATCCTGGCATGGTTGTTCGCGAAGTCCACTGGCCGTGATTTCCTGCTGCGCGTGGAAGATCTTGACCGTGCCAGGTCCGGCGCGGAAACCGGGCAGCTCCGTGATCTGCGGGCCATCGGCATCACGTGGGATGCGGATGTGGTGCGCCAGACTGAGCGCGCGGCACTTTACGGCGCTGCGATCCAGCGCCTGACGTCGGAGGGGCGCACCTACGAGTGTTTCTGCACCCGACGTGAGATCCAGGAAGCGCCTTCCGCCCCGCACGCTCCGCAGGGGGCCTACCCCGGGACGTGCCGGCGGTTGTCCCACGCCGAGCGTGAGATCAGGCGCGCCTCACGCCCGGCGTCGATCCGTCTGCGGTCCGGGGTTGGCGGGTGGCCTGTAGAGGACCAGTTGCACGGCACGTTTGAGGGCGTGGTGGACGACTTTGTGCTGCGTCGCAATGACGGCGTCACTGCCTACAACCTGGCCGTGGTGGTGGACGACGCCGCCCAGGGAATCGACCAGGTGGTTCGCGGTGACGACCTCCTTCCCTCCACCCCGCGGCAGGCGTACTTGGCGACGCTGTTGGGCTTGCCGGTTCCCGTATATGCGCATGTTCCGTTGGTGGTGAACCACGACGGCGTCAGGCTGGCAAAGCGCGACGGTGCCGTAACGCTGGACGACCTCGCCGCCGTCGGGATTCCCGCCGCGCGAGTCCGCGGCCTGATGCTGGAATCGCTCGGCCTGCCCGGTGGATCACTGCAGGACGCCCTGGCGGAATTCGATCCGTCGAGGCTGCCCAAAGAGCCCTGGGTGTGGATAACTCCCCAGGTCTGAGGAGGGCACCACGTAGGCTGGCTGGATGCATTCACAGATGGTCGCCCCCGGTTTCGAATCCGTCGCCGAACTCTTCTGCCGTTTCCTGGAGCAGGATCCGGAGTATTCCGCCCAGGTGGCCGCGTATCATCGCGGTGTCAAAGTCCTGGACCTGAGTGGGGGACCGCATATCCGCCCCGACTCCGTCACGGGAGTGTTCTCCTGTTCCAAGGGCATGGCGGGCCTGGTCATGGCATTGCTGGTGCAGGACGGCCAGCTGGACCTTGACGCCGAGGTGGTCAAGTACTGGCCCGAATTCGGCGTCGATGGCAAAGCCTCGATCACGGTTGCGCAGCTCCTGTCCCATCAGGCCGGACTGTTGGGGCCCGAGGGAGGCCTGACCCTGGACGAGGTCAACAACTCTGCGCTGGCTGCGGCGAGGCTCGCCGCGTTGCCCCCGCTGTGGAAGCCCGGTGCAGCGTTCGGCTACCACGCGCTCAGCATCGGAATCTTCATGGAGGAGTTATGTCGTCGGATCACAGGCTCGACGCTCCAGGAGCTTTTCGAACGCCGTATCCGGGCCGTGACCGGTGCGCACTTTTACCTTGGGCTCCCCGAATCCGAGGAGTCCCGCTTTGCACCCTTCCGATGGGCAGCTGATCCTTCCTGGCCATGGGTGGACCCGGCAAGCCATTTCGGTCTTGCCGCCAATGCCGCCGTTGGCGACATCCTGGACCTGCCCAATATCCGCGAAGTCCGTGCCGCGGGACTGAGCTCGGCGGCAGGCGTGTCCAGTGCCGATGGCATGGCCAGGATTTATGCGGCGGCTTCAACGGGCCTGGCCGGCGAACCCGGGCAGGCCCTGGGCGGCGGGCAAACCGCCGTCGCGCCCTTGCTGGCTGAAGAGACCATCCGCGCCGTGACCGCTGAGCAAGTCTTCGGCATTGACCGGGTTTTCGGTGAGACCGGCTGCTTCGGGACCGTTTTCATGAAGTCGCACAGCCGGATGCCGTTTGGCAGTTACCGGGCGTTCGGGCACGACGGCGCCAGCGCCTCTTTGGGGTTTGCAGACCCTGTGTATGAGCTCGGCTTTGGCTACGTGCCGCAGCAGGCCGAGCCAGGGGGAGTGGGCTGCCGTAACTTCCAGCTAAGCTCCGCGGTGCGGGAAGCCATTGCCGGCCTGACGCCGTAGATCCAGCGCAGGGCTGTTGCGCTGGGCTAGTTGCGCTGCCCTGCCTGGCTTGCCTGCGTGATTTTCGCGGCCGGCACACCCGCAGCCATGCCTGCCCAGAGGGTGTCGGTGGTGGCGGAGACCATGGCATCCACCGTCGTTCCCTCCAGATGCTTGCCGGCCGCGAGCAGCGCCGCGCCGTGAAGGCTGACGAAGCACACCATGGCCAACGTTTCGGGGTCGCCGGGGGCCAGTTCGCCGGCATCCTGGGCTTCGATGATCATTGCCTGGGCTATTTCGATTCCCTGCCCACCGGTGTTTCGAAGCTCGGCGCTGGAATCCGGGTGATGCTTGGTGGAGTACATGACGGTCAGCAGGGCGGGCCGGGAAACCGCGAATCCGACGTAGGCTTTCGCGACGCTGACAAAGCGCTCCTGGAGGGTGCCGCCGGACTCCGCGGCTGTGCGGATGCGGTGGTTCATCGATTCAAAGCCTGCCATCGCCAAGGCGTCGATCAACGCCTGCTTGTCACGGAAGTGCTTGGCTGGGGCCCCGTGGCTGACGTTCACTTCGCGGGCGAGTTGGCGGAGGGAAAGACCCTCGACGCCGGCCTCCTCGATTGTTTCCATGGCGCGCTCCAAGAGGGCTTCCCGTAGTTTGCCGTGGTGGTATGGCTGTTCGATCATGGGTCAAGTCTAAGCCAATGTAGGCATTGACAACAATGTAGCCACTGCCTACCATGTAGACAGCGACTACATCAGTCCCCGCCCCAGCATTTCCCGCCCCGACGATTGGACCCCATCATGACCATGACCTACTCCGACACCACCGCGCTCATCACGGGAGCCAGTTCCGGGCTCGGCGCCGAATTCGCGCAGCGCTTCGCCGCCCGGGGTTCCAACCTCGTCCTGGTTGCCCGTCGTGTTGACCGCCTGGAAGATTTGGCGCAGCAACTGCGCAGCGAGTACGGCATCACCGTGACAGTGCTGCCCATGGATCTGGGCCGGGCGGGCGTAGGCGCAGAGCTCTTCAAGGAACTGGCCGGACGCGGCATCACCGTGGACACCTTGATCAACAATGCCGGCTTCGGCACCCATGGCCTGTTGGTGGAGGAAGACCCGGCCGTTATTGCCTCCGAGATCTCGCTCAATGTAGCTGCCCTGGTGGATATCACGCGGGCCTTCCTGCCCGGAATGCTCGAGTCGGGCAAGGGCGCGCTGGTGAATGTGGCCAGCACGGCTGCTTTCCAGCCGATTCCCGGCATGGCGGTCTACGGCGCAACCAAGGCCTTCGTGCTGAGCTTCACGGAAGCCGTCGCCCATGAAACCAAGGATTCGGGGCTCAATGTCCTGGCCCTCTGCCCGGGTGCCACACGCACGGAGTTCTTCGATGTCCTGGGCAGCCAGTCCGCGGCGGTGGGCAGGATGCAGACCTCCGCCCAGGTGGTGGAGACGGCCATCAAGGCGCTGGACCGCAAGGTCACTCCCGGCAGCGTTGTCTCCGGGTGGATGAACCGGGTAGGCGCTGCCTTCGCCCAGCGGTTGCCCAGGGCCGTGACCGTTGCGATCGCCGCCCGGGCCGTCCAGGACTCCTAGGCAGGTACTTCCGGCGCGGCAACAGCGGATAGCCTGAGTAAAAGGACCTGTCCCCGCAGGTCCGTTGCCAAGCCGGAGGCCAGCATGACCGAACCACGCTTCACCGTAGAGACAGCCAAGGTCCTGGCGGAGGTGGCCCACAACCGCCAGAAGGACAAACTGAAGCGCCCGTACCGGGAGCATGTCCTGGCTGTCGGCGATGCCCTTGCCGATTTTGACGAGGATATCCGGATTGCGGGGTACCTTCACGACATCGCCGAGGACACGCCCATCACCCGGCAAGCGCTGCTGGAGATGGGCGTGTCAGAGCGGGCACTGGCCATTATCGAGCGCGTCACCCGCCGCTTCCACGACGATCCCGATGATTACGACGCCGGCATCCGTTACGTTGCGGAGGACCACGACGCCACGTTGGTAAAGATCGCGGACAACGCCCATAACTCCTTGCCGGAACGGGTCCGGGCCCTCGCGGAGAAGTGGCCGGACAAACCCCCGGTAACCCGCTACGCCGATGCCCGCCCGGTGCTGTATTCGGCAGTTCCGCGCGAGGAAGTCCAGCAGATCCTTGAGCGGATCAACCCGCACCTGCTTGCGGAACTGGACGAGATCGTTCCTGAGTAGCTGAGTAGCTGAGTAGCTGCGTGGCGGGGCGGGCCTGGGGCGCACCCGTGCCCGCCCTAAGCCCCCCGGGTAGCTTGCCCTAGCCGGCCGCAGCTTCCAGCCGGCGAAGTGCCGCGGCACGGCCCTTATGCCCACGCCGTTCGTCGTATGCGATGGACAGGCCCAGCACGAGCATCATTTCCAGCATGCACAGAGGCACGGATGCGCCTGCTGCAGCCATGCCGATACTTCCCGCCAGGCCAAGAACCACCACAGCTGTGCTCCAGAGCAGCTCCCGGTCCGGATTGAGCATGATGCCGTAGAGCGTGGTCAGGGAAACCTTGAACAAAATAATGGGAATGGCGATCGAGGCCACGGCCGCTGCCCCGCTAATGTTGGCCTCGTGGTCGATGAAGTAGGCAGCGATGTGCAGCCCGGCACCCGTGGCGGCAATCGCAGCGAAAATGAACATGTGCCCGTAGCCGAACACCCAGGAGCGGTGCCGTTGGAAATGGAGCGCGGGGCCTGACGGCAGGATGAAGTAGATCCACCACATGGCGAACGCCAGCCCAGTGCCGCTGAAGCCGACCAGCGCGGCATCCAGCGTCCAGCCGTGCAGGGCAACGATGGCCCGGAGCGTCTCAATGGCGCCCACCAGGCATTCGCCCAGGGCGATGATCGCGAGCAGGCCATACCTTTCGGCAATGTGGTGCGCGTGCCAAGGCGTGCGGGCTTTGCGTTCGGCAAGCCCAGGGACGGACATCTCCAGGACGAACAAGGGTGCGGCCAAAAGGAACGTGGTGAGCACATCGGTTTCGATCACCAACGCTACGACCCAACCCACCTGCACCAGCGCCAGGTACTTGGCGTAGCGGAGGCAGGTCTCACGGCGTTCGGGGTCCTGGCGGGCCGCACGCAGCCATTGGAAGATCAGGGCAACGCGCATGATGATGTAGCCGATGAGGATGGCCACGTTATTGACATGGTTACCCTCCACCAGTGAATGGAACATCGGTTCGATGCCCATGGCGAGGATGAGGACCCCCACCATCTGGACCATCGTGACCACCCTGAAGACCCAGTCGTCGGTGTCATAGGCGCTGGCAAACCACGTGAAGTTCACCCATGCCCAGATCACCGCGAACATGGCGTAGCAGAATCCGAGCAAACCCGGCCCAACATGGGCTTCAGCCACGGCATGCGCGAACTGATTACCGGCGACGCCGAAAGCGATGACAAACGTCAGGTCGAAGAACAGCTCAAGCGGGGTGGCCGTTCGGTGCTTCTCGTGGGGATCACGGCCGCCCATCCGGGAGAGGGCATGGCGAAGGGGATTCGTGGACATGGCTCAAAGATTACCGGCGGATCGCCGGATTGCGTCCAGATCGCCGGTTCGCGTCCAGATCGCTGCACGGCTCCGGCGTTCCCGCACGGGTCCGGCGTTCCCGCACGGGTCCGGCGTTCCCGCGGCCAAAGCCTACACGCGGCCCAGGACGTCGATATCCTCAAGGAAGTCCTGGTGCACTTCGGCGCTCACGGTCGTCCGGGTATCGGCGATCGCGTCGAGGTAGTCCTGCGTGACCGGACCCTTCCGTCCGTTGGGGGCGGCAGCACCGTCGTCGTACACGGCTTTCTCCAGGGCACGCTGGGAGGCGCTGCGCGCCGCGAACTCAATGTCCGCCGGCGAGAAGCCTTCCGTCCGCTCCACCAACTGGGGGATGTCCACGGCATCCACCACCGACGCCGGAATGAAGCGCTGCCACATGGCCTCACGGGCGTGGACGTCCGGCAGCCCGATGGGAATGACGTAGTCGAAGCGCCCGTGGCGAAGGAACGCGGTATCGAGTGCGCGGATGAAGTTGGTGGCGCAGACCAGCAAACGGCCGGGCTGTTCGCGGAAGGCGGGGATGATCTTGAGGAGTTCATTGGTGACGCCCTGCAGCGGCGACGGCGGATCCCCGGCACGCTGGGAGGCAATCTCCTCCACCTCGTCGATGAACACCACAGCGTGCTCCAATTCGGCGATTTCCAGGAAGGTCTCCCGCAGTGCACCGGCCAGGCCCTTGGGATCCGAGGCCAGCCGGGATGGGAACACCTCAACAAACGGCCACTCCAAACGCGATGCGATGGCCTTGGCAAAGGTGGTCTTGCCCGTGCCCGGAGGACCGAACAGCACCACTGCCCGCGGAGGAACCACGCCGTATTCGTCCGCGAGGTCGGCCTCGGCCAGGGGAAGGACCAGGCGGCGCTCCAGCAGTTCCTTCTCGCGGCGCATGCCCGCCACGTTCTCCCACAAATCACGCGCCAGGATCCGCCCGCCGAGCAGTCCCAGTGCGCCGAGCTCCTGGCGCTGCACGGGAATGGTCCGCTCGAAGTAGCGCAGGTTCTTCTTCACCACGAAGCCGCGGCCCAGGAACGCTTCCACGCGCGTTTCGGTTTCCGGCATCAGTGCGGACAGCTTGTTCAGGCCGTGCGGGGCCATGCGGTTCTCGACGGCCGACAGCAGTGAGGTGCCGATGCCCCGCCCGCGGAACTCGGTGAGGGTGGCGAGGAAAACGATCCAGCCTTGGTCGTGCGCGGCACGTCCGACGGCGGCGCCCACCACCTGCTCGCCCTGCACCGCCACCACCGCGTGGTCCTTCTCGCAGGATGCAAGGACTTCCGATAACGCATAGACGGGCTCTACGCCGTCGGCCTTGAGCGACTCCCAGAGGTGCAGGATCCCGTCTAGATCGGACGAGTGAAAGTCCCGGATGCGCCAATTGGTCATGAGTTCTTCTCCTGGGCAGTAAGTGAGTCGCCGTTGATTCCTTGGAGTTGAGCATAGGCGAAGCACTGCTGCCGAACGTTGCGGCCCCGTTGCGTTACGGCGTCGGAGGGCGAACCTAAGATGGGCTCAGGAAACTTTCAGCATGTTCAAGGGAGCAACGTGGGTTCTGCATTGGGCGTCATAACCTCGCCGCGGCGGGCAGTAGCCGCAGCGGCTGCAACCCTGGCCGCGATCCTGGCCTCCACCGTCCCGGTTCCGGCTGCGAATGCCGTGGAACCGGACGATTTCAGCATCAATGGCCCCGCCTATGTCGGGAGCGGCTTGTCAGTCAGTGGCGCCCACGAGTACTTCTCCTCCTGTGACCCGGACCCGCAGCACGGCTACTCCGTCCAGTGGCTTCGCGACGGAGAGCCGGTGATGCCGGAGCCGGCATACTCGCAGTTCTACGACCTCGACATCGAGGACGTCGGAACCCGGATCTCTGCCGTGGTCACGGGCTCGCAGGTGTGCCACCCGGCGCAGGTGGTGGTGAAGGAATCCGAAGTGGTCAAAAGCCAACCCATGCGCGCGGAAGGATTCACGGACAGGGGAGTCTTCGATCTTCTGGGACGTCGGCAAGATGGCGCGCTCATGCTCTATGCGGGCCAGGACACAACGCAAGGATGGAAACCACCCCAGCTGATAGGCCCCGGCTGGGGCGCCTACACGAGGATCATTGGCGCCGGCGACCTCACAAGCGACGGCAAAACCGAGCTCCTCGCTACTGACACAGTGGGGAGGCTCTGGATGTTCTGGGGCAGGGGAGACGGAACTTTCCCGGGGAACGCCTATCCGTCGGAGATCGGCTGGGGCTGGAACGCCATGGACAAGGTCGTTGGCCCCGGGGACTTCGACGGCGACGGGTACAACGACCTCCTGGCCGCTGAACCCAATGGCAATCTCTACCTCTATCCCAAAGCCGCCCGTGGTTGGACACCCCGGGTCCATGTTGGCCAGGGCTGGGGCGTCATGGACCTGCTCATTACGCCAGGCGATTTCAATGGCGACGGCACGGTAGACGTCCTCGCCAAGGATAAGGCGGGACGTCTGTTCCTCTACGGCGGTAACGGGAGCGGCGGATGGTTGGCGCCACGGCAAGTAGGCCAAGGGTGGAACGTGCTGGGCAAGATCGGCAGTGCCGGGGACTTCAACCGTGACGGCTTCGCTGATATCCACGGGGTCAACAGCGCCGGCGAACTGCTGATGTACTACGGCGATGGGCGCGGCGGTTGGAAGGGCGTGGAGACTGTTGGCTGGGGGTGGAACATCTTCAACGGGCTCTACTGAAACAACCCCGGCCCGTTACTGAACCGGACGCAGCCGCAGACCCTGCATGCCGCCGTCGACCGCCAGCGAGGTGCCCGACGTCGAACCTGACAGCGGGCTCGCCAGATACGCGACGGCGCCGGCCACTTCAGCGGGGTCCACCATCCGGCCGTGCGGCTGGCGGGAATTGAGTGCGGCGCGCTCGCCGGCGGGGTCAGCGGCCGAATCCAACAGGCGGCCCACCCAGGGGGTATCAACGGTGCCCGGGTTGACGCAGTTCACGCGGATTCCTTCCCGGACGTGGTCCGCGGCCATGGCGAGGGTCAGCGACAGGACCGCGCCCTTTGACGCCGAGTACAGTGCACGTTGCGGCAGGCCGGCGGTCGCTGCGATGGAGCACGTATTCACGATCGCCGCGGCCGGTGATTGGCGCAGGTGCGGCAAGGCCGCGCGGCTGACGCGGGCAATGCCCACGACGTTGACATTGAGGACACGCAGCCATTCCTCGTCGTCGTTCGCCGCGATGTCACCCTGTGCGCCGATCCCGGCGTTGTTGATCACGATATCCAGTCGACCGAACTGTTGGGCGACACTCTCGACGGCGGTGCGCACCGAGGCGTCGTCGGCCACGTTGCAGTGCACGCCGAAGTGCGGGCTGGTTTCCGGAGCGAGGTCCAGGACCGCCACATGGGCGCCGCCTGCGGCGAGGCGGTCCGCAATGGCCGCCCCGATACCCGAGGCACCGCCTGTGACGAGGGCTGCGAGGCCGTCGAATTCCTTGCCGGTCATGGCGCGGCCCTCAGGCGTTGGTGCCGGCGAAGGAAACAGGGCGGGCCGATCCTGCTTGTGCCCGGTAGAACTCCTGGCGCTGCCGGCCCAAGCCTTCAATCTCGAGTTCCACAACGTCACCCGGCTGGATGAAGGGGAAACGGCCGGACAGGGCGACGCCTTCGGGAGTGCCGGTGATGATCACATCGCCCGGTTCAAGGATCATGTACTGGCTGAGGTGGCGGACGATCGTGGCGGGGTCGAAGATCATGTCCGAGGTGGTTGAGTCCTGGCGGGCTTCGCCGTTGACCAGGGTGCGGAGCCGGAGGTTGGCGGCGTCGATGTCCGCAGCGGGTACCAGCCAGGGTCCCAGGGGAGTGGAGCCGGGGAGGGTCTTGCCCTTGGTCCACTGTCCGGCAGCGCCGGGAATCTGGTATTCGCGCTCCGAGAGGTCGTTGGCCACGGCGTAGCCGGCGATGCACATCTCCGCCTCTTCAACGGAGGAAAGGTATGACGCTTCCCGGCCGATCACGATGGCTAGCTCCACTTCCCAGTCGTATTTTTCGGACGACGGCGGGATGGGGGCGGCGTCGAACGGTCCCGCGATGGTGTTGCTCGGCTTCAGGAACACCACGGGAACTTCGGGCGGCGTGGCACCGGATTCGGCAGCGTGCGCGGTGTAGTTCAGGCCGATGGCAACCACCGCGCCGGGGCGGGCGACGGGTGCGCCGATGCGCAGCCCCTCGGTCGAAATTTCCGCGAGTTCACCGTTTTCCAGGGCTGCACGGGTGCGTTCGATGCCGTCGGAGGCGAGGAACTTGCCGTCGATGTCCTGGGTGAGGGTGGTGAGGCTGAAGTATTTTTCGAGGCCGTGGGCGTCCTGGGCGATGACGGCCGGTTGTTCGTTTCCGGCCGTACCCAGCCTGGCGAATTTCAAGGTCATGGCTTCCTCCGTGCGTTCGGGGCTAACATCCGAACTCTAGTGTGATGTTTTCCCCCATAATACGGAAATGTGACCCATTGACAAGGCATACATCCGATGTTTAGCTGTCATCGAAGAATACGACGTAGCCAGGAGCCCAATGAGCATCATCACCGAGATCGAAACATTCGATATTCGCTTCCCGACGTCCCGGGACCTGGATGGTTCCGATGCCATGAACCCGGATCCGGATTACTCAGCCGCCTACCTGGTCATCCGGACCGATGCCACCGACGGGCATGAGGGCCACGGTTTCGTCTTCACCATCGGGCGCGGCAATGAGGTGGAAACGGCGGCCATCAACGCCCTGCGCGGACACATCCTCGGCGCCGAGGTTGAAACCTTGCTGGAGGACATGGGTGCGACGTGGAAGCTCCTGGCCCACGACTCCCAACTCCGCTGGCTTGGACCCGAAAAAGGCGTCATGCACATGGCCATCGGCGCGGTGGTCAATGCCCTTTGGGACCTGAAAGCCAAACGTGCGGGACTTCCCCTGTGGGAACTGCTTGCCGACATGGCCCCGGAAGAAATCGTGGCACTGGTCGACTTCAGATACCTCACGGACGCGCTCACCCCGGACGAAGCCCTGGCCATCCTCCGCGTCGCCGAACCGGGAAAGGAACAGCGGAAGGCCGCCCTTCGCGCTGAAGGCTACCCCGCGTACACCACGACGCCGGGATGGCTGGGTTACAGCGACGCGAAACTGACGCGGCTGGCCAAGGAAGCCGTGGCGGACGGATTCACACAGATCAAGCTGAAGGTGGGGGCGTCCTTGGACCACGACATCCGCCGCGTCCGGGCCGCCCGCGCCGCCGTGGGCCCGGACATCAGGATCGCTGTTGATGCCAACCAGCGCTGGGATGTCCAGGACGCCATCGACTGGATGGCCCACCTTGCCCCGTACGACATCGCCTGGATCGAAGAACCCACCAGCCCGGACGACATCCTCGGGCACGCCGCCATCGCCCGCGCAGTGGCACCCATTCCGGTGGCAACGGGGGAGCACGTCCAGAACCGGGTGGTGTTCAAACAGATGCTCCAGGCGGGCTCGCTGCAGGTCCTGCAGATCGACGCCGCCCGCGTAGCCGGGGTCAACGAGAACATCGCCATCCTGCTGCTGGCCGCGAAGTTCGGGGTCCCGGTATGCCCGCACGCAGGCGGAGTGGGGCTCTGTGAAGCCGTGCAGCATTTGTCCATGTTCGATTTCGTGGCGGTCACCGGGACCAGAGAGGGCAGGACCATAGAGTTCGTGGACCACCTGCACGAACACTTCGTCACACCCGTGGACGTCCACAGCGGCGCGTACTGGCCGCCGTCGTCCCCTGGTGCCGGCAACGAAATGCTCCGTGAAACACTGGCCGCATACAGCTTTCCGGACGGCCCGGTATGGAAGGAAACCCATTGATCCAGCACGCCCCCTGGTTCGAAGAAGCAAGGTTCGGCATGTTCGTGCACTGGGGCATCTACGCCCTGCCCGCACGCCACGAATGGGTGATGAACCGGGAAGAGATCACAGTGGAGGAGTACTCAAAGTACTTCCGTCGCTTCGACCCGGACCTCTACGATCCCCGCGAGTGGGCCAGGGCCGCCCGCGAGGCAGGGATGAAGTACGTGGTCCTCACCACCAAACACCACGACGGTTTCTGCCTTTGGGACTCGGTCCTGACCGACTACAAGGCCACCAACACGCCCGCCGGCAGGGACCTGATCACGCCCTACGTCGAAGCACTCCGCGCCGAGGGGCTGAAGGTGGGCTTCTATCACTCGCTCGTTGACTGGCACCACCCCGACTTCACCATTGACGGGGTACATCCCCAACGCAACGCCGCCGACGTCGAAAGCCTCAACGCCGGTCGCGACATGGCCCGTTACCGTGACTACCTCCATGGCCAGGTGCGCGAGCTCCTGAGCAACTACGGCACCATCGACTATCTGTTCTTCGACTTCTCCTACGCCGGCCTCGGCCACGCAGAGTTCTGGGGCGGCAAGGGTCGTAACGACTGGGGCTCGGAGGCGCTGCTCGCCATGGTCCGTGAACTGCAGCCCGGGATCGTGGTCAACGACCGCCTGGACATCCCGGGAGACTTTGTCACGCCGGAGCAGTACCAGCCCGCCGGCCCCATGATGCTCGACGGCGAACCCGTCACCTGGGAGGCCTGCCAAACCCTGAACGGCAGCTGGGGGTACGACCGGGACAACCAGAACTACAAGTCCGTGGACCTGCTGATCCGGATGCTGGTGGATGGCGTCTCCAAAGGTGGCAACCTGCTGCTCAACGTTGGCCCCACCGGCAGGGGGTCCCTTGATCCGCGGGCGCTGGAGTCGTTGGAGGGAATCGGGAAGTGGATGCAGCTGCACTCCCGCTCCATCTACGGGGCGGGGACTTCGCCGTTCACCGCGCCCTCCGACGTCCGCTACACGCAGCGCGGGGACAGGCTGTACGTTCACCTGTTCAGCTGGCCCTTCGAATACGTGCACCTGCCGGACCTGGCAGGCAAAGTGGAATACGCCCAGCTGCTCAACGATGCCTCAGAGGTGTTCCTGCAGGAAGTGGACCCCGGGCAGCAACCAGCCAACATGACCCCCGGAGGCCAGCCGCCGGGCACGCTGACCATCAAGCTGCCAGTGCAGCGACCCGATGCCGCTGTTCCCGTGCTGGAACTGTTCCTGAAGCCCGGCTCTACGGAGGCCGGCTCCGCAGAGCCCGGCTCCGCAGAGTCCGACTCCACGGGGGCCGGTGAACGCGATGACTGAGAGCATCGCCCTGCACACCCGCCTCAAGCCCGGTGCCGAGGAGGAATACGCTGACGCCCATGCGAACATCCCTCCGGAACTCGTGGCGGCATTGAAGGAAGCGGGGGTGCGGAACTGGCGTATCTGGCGCAGCGGGCTCGACCTCTTCCACGTGGTGGACGTGGACGACTACCAGGCAATGCGGCATGCGCTCGCCGATCACCCCGCCAACGTCCCGTGGCAAGCCCGCATGGCTGAACTTTTGGAGGTCCAGGACGATTACTCCGGGGCTGATAGGGGTATCGGTAGAGTATGGGAACTGCCATGAATGCACCTGATCTGGGCAAGCTCGGTTTCGGCGGAGCGGGCATGGGGAATCTCTACCGGGCCCTTCCTGATGGGGAAGCCCTCGCCACGGTACTTGCGGCGTGGGACGCCGGGATCCGCTACTTCGATACCGCGCCGCATTACGGACTGGGCCTGTCCGAACAAAGGCTCGGTGCTGTCCTGAGGGACAAGCCGCGGGAGGAATTCGTCATCTCCACCAAGGTGGGGCGCCTGCTGGAACCCAACGGGCCCGGAGGCCGGGATTCCGAAGGCTTCGACGTTCCTGCCACCAGCCGTCGTGTTTGGGACTTCTCCGAGGCCGGCATCCGTCGCAGTATCGAGGAGTCCTTGGAGCGGCTCGGCCTTAGCCATGTGGACATCGCGTACCTGCACGACCCCGACGTCCACGACCTGCAAGCCGGAATCGAACACGGCTTGCCGGCCCTGGAAAAGCTGCGTTCCGAAGGCCTGGTCACCGCGATTGGCGTGGGCACCAACTCCGCCGAAGCCGCGCTGGAATGCGTCGAAGCCGCCGACCTTGACCTCCTGATGCTTGCCGGGCGCTACACCCTGCTGGAGCAGCCCGGCGTGCCGCTGCTTGACCGCTGTGTGGAGCGCCGCACCGGCGTCGTGAATGTGGGCGTCTTCAACTCGGGCCTCCTGGCCCGCCCGGACGTCCCCGACGACGCCCACTACAACTACGACCAAGCGCCGCCGGAAGTGCTGGAGCGGGCCCGGGCGCTTGCGTCCGTCTGCCGCGACTTCGGCGTCGAACTCCCGACGGCGGCACTCCAGTTCCCGCTGCGGCATCCGGCCGTGGTGAACGTGACAGCAGGAGCGACGTCTCCTGAACAGGTCACCACCAACGCCGCCCGCATGGACGAGCCACTCCCCGAAGAGCTGTGGGAGGCTTTGGAGGGCTTGCGGAAAGGCTCCGGGCAGTGATTGATTCACACCTGCACCTGTGGACGCTGGACACTTTCGTCACCGGCGGTGCACGTCCCTACCCGTGGCTCGGTCCGCAGCACGGTGCGCTCTTCCGCAGCTTTGGCGAAGAAGAGGCGGGGGAGACCCTGGAGGCCGCGGGTGTCCGGGCTGCGGTGCTGGTCCAGGCCGACGACACCATAGCCGATACGGACAGCATGCTGGCCGTCGCAGCGCGGAATCCGTGGGTGCTGGGCGTGGTGGGCTGGGTGCGGTTGGACTCACCGGCTGAGTGCGCTTCCCAGCTGGACAGCTTCAGTGCACAAACTGTGTTCAAGGGCGTGCGCCACTTGGTGCACGACGATCCCCGGGCGGACTTCCTGGACCTCCCTACGGTGCGCGAGTCCCTCGCTTTGGTGGCGCTACGTGGCCTGGCCTTTGATATTCCGGACGCATTCCCCCGTCATTTGGGCGCGGCCGTCCGGCTTGCCCGGGACCTCCCGGAGCTGACCGTGGTCCTTGACCATTTGGGGAAGCCGCCGCGGTCCGATGCCTCGCTCATGGACTCGTGGCGCACTGATTTCCTTGCCTTGGGCCGCGAGCCTAACACCGTAGCCAAGCTATCCGGGCTCCACGCTCCGGGGCTGCCGTACACCAGCGCGGCACTGCGGCCGCTGTTCGAAACCGCGCTGGAAGCTTTCGGCGCCGGCCGCCTGATGATCGGTGGCGACTGGCCGGTCAGCATCCTCGGGGCGCCTTACGGCCGGACCCTCGACGTCCTGCTGGAACTGGTGTCCTCCCTGAGCCCCGCTGAACAGGATTCCATCCTGGAGGGGACTGCGATCCGTACCTATGGGCTGGCGGCCAACCCGTTGGTGGATGCCTAGAGGGCCTGGCGCAGCCAGTTCTCCACGCCACTGATGTGCACCGTCACCAGCGCCCGCACCAGCTCCGCATCACCGCGCTCCAGCGCATCCGCGATGGCACGATGCTCCGCCAAAGTGTGGGACACGGCCTTTTCCTGCGTCAATCCACGCCAGATCCGGGCCCGCACCGTGCTGCTGGAAAGGGCCTCCAAGAGGCTGCCGAGGTAGTCGTTTCCCGCGGCTGCGGTGATGATGCTGTGGAACTCGAGGTCATGGGCCACGAGTTCTTCGACGTCGGTGTTTTCGTCGATCCCGTCCATGGTGGCCCGCAGGGACTGGAGCTCGTCCGCGGTAATCTTGCCCGCTGCCAGCTGGGCTGTGGCGGGCTCAAGGATTCGTCGGACCTCGAAGAGTTCAAGGATGGAACGGTCCTGGTGCAGGTCCACCACGAACGCGACGGCCTCGTTGAGCAGTTTCGCATCGAGGCTGGTCACGTACGTGCCGTCGCCGCGGCGCACGTCCAGCACCCGGATCAGCTCCAGGGCCTTCACTGCTTCACGCAGCGAACTCCTGGAAAGGCCAAGACGTTCGCTCAGTTCCTTTTCAGGGGGAAGCCGATCGCCCGCCTTGAGTTCGCCGCGGATCAGCATGTCCTTGATCTTGCTGATCGCTTCGTCTGTGACAGCCATGGACCAATAGTAGCCACGAATGATCGGATGTCTGCCCGCGCCGCGACCTCAGCCAATTGGGGGGGGGCGTTAACCAACGACGGCGGCACTCGGGTTCCGCTGTTACGGAACCCGGGCGCCGCCGTCGGGCGCTAATGGGTACTGCTGCTACTTATCGCCGCCAGGCAGCGGGCGGTTGGCGATCACCGGGGCGCTGCCCGTGTAACCGTCACGCGTGGCGGCGAGCTCGTGGATCTGCTTACGGCACAGGAACCAGCCCCAGACCATCAGCCCGCAAGCGATCGCGGTGACCAGCATGGTGAGCGGGGACTCGATGAACACCATCACCAGGACGCCGGCAAGGAAGACCAGGGACAACCAACCTGTGTAGGGTGCGCCGAACAAACGGAAGGACGGACGCTTCACCCAGCCCTTGTCGGACCAGCGCTTGAGCTGCATCTGGCACAGCACAATGGTTGCCCAGGTGACAATGATGCCCACGGAAGCCACGTTCAAAACGATCTCGAACGCGTCGGCCGGGACGAGGTAGTTCAGCGGAACACCGAGCAGGGAAACACCTGCGGTGATCGCGATGCCACCGTAAGGGACGCCGGCCTTGTTCATGCGCTGGGCAAACTTGGGAGCGGAACCCGCCACGGACATGGAACGGAGGATACGGCCCGTGGAGTAGAGCCCGGCGTTCAGCGAGGACAGTGCTGCCGTGAGGACCACGAGGTTCATGATCACGTCAACGCCCTGGACACCGATGGATCCGAAGAACGTCACGAACGGGCTGACACCCTTTTCGTAAGAGGTGTAGGGGAGCAGCAGGGCGAGCAGGATAACCGAGCCGACGTAGAAGACCGCGATGCGGAAGACCACGGAGTTGATGGCCTTGGGCATGATCTTCTCGGGGTTCGGAGTTTCGCCGGCCGCCGTGCCCACGAGTTCGATCGAGGCGTAGGCGAACAGCACACCCTGCATGAGGATGATCATGGGCAGGATGCCGTTCGGGAACACGCCGCCGTTGTCCGAGATCAGGCTGAAGCCGACTTCCTGGCCATCAACCGGGGTGCCGAAGATGACGAAGTACGTGCCAACCAGGAGGAAGGCCACCAGGGCAGCAACCTTGATCAGGGCGAACCAGAATTCCATCTCGCCGAAGACCTTCACGGAGACGAGGTTCAGGCTCAGCACCACCACCAGGGCGATGAGGGCCCACGCCCACTGCGGAACGGCGCCCATCCAGGGGATGTACTTGCCGAAGAAGTTCATGTAGAGGGCAGCCGCCGTGATGTCCACGATGGTGGTGGTGGCCCAGTTGATCCAGTAGAACCAACCGGAGACGAACGCTGCCTTCTCGCCGTAGAACTCACGGGCGTAGGAGACGAACGAACCCGAGGACGGGCGGTGCAGCACCAGTTCACCCAGTGCGCGGAGGATCAGGAAGGCAAAAAAGCCGCAGACGGCGTACGCGATCACCAGGGACGGGCCGGCGGCGTTAAGACGGCCACCTGCACCCAGGAACAGGCCGGTGCCGATTGCGCCACCGATCGCGATCATCTGGATCTGGCGGGGCTTGAGGTCCTTGTGGTAGCCGGAGTCCTCTTTGTGCAGGGCCTTCTCACTGGCGTGCGCTTGGGCCGGAACCGTGTGGTCAGTGATGGGATTGGTCATTGGAATCCTTAGGAGTGTCCTGTTGGGGTTGTCCTGGGTGGATCCGGTCGGGGATCCGGGCACACAGGACAGCGCCTCGTTGGGGGTATGCCTCATCGGGCGGGACGGCTGACTACAGCCGCTGGGATTTCTCTGGCCTGATCTGGCCTATTTGCTCAGGTTGGCCAGACGTTCCGGGCTGAGCAATTCCTCGAGCTGGGCAGCGGTCAGGAGACCGTGCTCCAACACGAGTTCTGCCACACCCTTGCCCGTCGCCAGCGCCTCCTGGGCGATAGCGGTGGCGGAGGCGTAACCGATGTGGGGGTTCAATGCCGTGACGAGACCGATCGACTGCTCCACGGTAAGCCGTAGCCGCTCGGTGTTTGCGGTGATGCCCCGGACGCAGCGTGCCGTAAGGGTGCGGCACGCTGCTTCCAGGTGGGAGATGCTCTTGTGCAGGCTGTGCACAATGATCGGTTCGAAGGCATTCAGCTGGAGCTGGCCTGCCTCCGCGGCCATGGTGACGGTGACATCGTTGCCGATGACTTCGTACGCCACCTGGCTGACCACTTCCGGGATCACCGGATTGATCTTGCCGGGCATGATCGACGAACCGGACTGCACTGCCGGAAGGTTGATCTCGCCCAATCCCGCACGCGGCCCGGAGGACAGCAGGCGGAGGTCGTTGCAAATCTTGGAGAGCTTCACTGCCACGCGCTTCAGCACACCGGACAGGTGGACAAACGCTCCCACATCCTGGGTGGCCTCAATGAGGTCCGCGGCGGTCAGCAGGGGAAGACCGGTGATTTCGGCCAGGTGGCGGCACGCTGCGTCCGCGTAGCCAACCGGGGCATTCAGGCCCGTGCCGATGGCCGTGGCACCCAGGTTAATCTCATGGATGAGCATGTGGGACTCGTCCAGGCGGGCTCGGTCCTCGCCGATGGTCACGGCGTAACCGCCGAATTCCTGGCCCAGCGTCATGGGGACAGCGTCCTGGAGCTGGGTGCGGCCCATCTTCACGACGGTCCGGAACTCAAGACCCTTTTCGGCGAACGCTTGTTCAAGCTCTTCGAGGGCCAGGAGGAGTTCCTTGACCGAGAAGATCGTCGCCAGGTTCACGGCAGTCGGGTAGACGTCGTTGGTGGACTGGCTCAGGTTCACGTGGTCATTCGGGTGCAGCTTGGCGTAGTCACCCTTGGGGTGCCCCAGGATTTCCAAGGCACGGTTGGCGATGACCTCGTTGGCGTTCATGTTGGAACTGGTTCCTGCGCCGCCCTGGATCACGTCCACCATGAACTGTTCCTGCAGCTTCCCGTCCAGGATGTCCTGGCAGGCCTGGTCGATGGCGTTCGCACGCTCAGCGTCCAGTAGGCCCAGCTCGTGGTTGGTGCGGGCGGCGGCCTGCTTGACCGCAGCCAGTCCACGGACCAGGTGCTTGTTGGTGGACAGCGGCTGCCCGGTGATGGGGAAGTTCTCGATAGCGCGGAGGGTGTGGACGCCCCAGTAGGCGTCCGCGGGTACATCGCGATCGCCCAGGAGGTCGTGTTCGGAACGGAGGGGGATCGCCTGATCGACGGTGGTCATAGCTGTCCTTGGTTTAGTTGCTGAAAATTCGGGCTGCACGGAGCTCGCCGACCGGAAGGCCGCCGCCCAGCACAGGTGGGCTTTGAAGCGTGTCCAGGCTGCCGCCGTCGACGCCCAAGCGGCGAAGCACCTCAACGGTGACGGGCATGCGGGCGCGATCGCCGCCGTCGGAAATCTTCACCGCCAGGCCGGTGCCGTCCGGAAGGCCAACCAACTGGAGGCCTTCGAAGCCGTCCTTGGCGAGCAAGCCGGGGACCGCACGCATGAGGGCGGTGACGTCGCGGCCTTCGCCGGCCACCATCTCCGGGAAGCGGCGCATGGCGTGCGCAACTTTGCCTTCGAGAGTGTCCTGGTCTGCGGCGGCCAGGCGGCCATAGGCGCGGGCCATGCCATGCAGCGAGTGGGCGAACAGCGGAGTCCCGCAACCATCAGTGCTGACTGCGGCCGCTTCCTCGCCGGTCAGTTCAGTGATGGTGTCCCGGACCAGGACCTGCAGCGGGTGCTCCGGGTGCAGGTATCCCTCTACAGGCCAGCCGTTGATGACGCAGACGGCGGTCATGGACGCGTGCTTGCCGGAGCAGTTCTGCGCGATCCGGGTGGGGCCGTTTCCGGCGCGGAGCCAGTCCTCGCGTTCGGCGACGCCGTACGGAAGGTCCGTGCTGTTGGCCAGGGCTTGGTCGTTGAGGCCGTGCAGCCTCAGGATCTCGGTGGCGCCGTCGCGGTGCATCTTTGCGCCGGAGTGGCTGGCAGCCGTGAGCGCCAGGAGGTTTTCGGGGATGTCCAGGCCGGCCTTCAGGAGCGCGACAGCCTGCAGTGGCTTCAGGCTCGAACGCGGGTACATGGGGGCGTCCGGCTGGCCGGCCTCGATGAGGCTGCTGTCCTCTGCCGAGAGTGCGATCAGCGAGCCGTAGTGGATGCTCTCCACCAGTCCGTCGCGGGTCACTTCGACAAGCGGGACGTGGTTTGGCGCCTTGGTGTTCTGCGCCGCGGCCTGATGGGCCGGTGCTGTGGGGACGGGCATGGTGTCCTTTGGGTGGGTCATTTGTTGAGGATTGTGTCCAGCGCAACGCTGACGGCCTGGAGGTGGTCGGCCATCGCCCTGCTTGCGGCTTCGGAATCGCCGGCTTCAATCGCGTTCAGCACTGCGACGTGTTCCTCGTCCGAGCGGTGTTGCCTGTCAGCAACGAGGTTGAGGGTTTCCGACTGGTGGGCCAAGGCCTCGCGGATGTCAGAGACAACGCTGGCGAACACGCGGTTTCCGCTGGCCCGGGCCACGGCTGAGTGGAACGTGGCGTCCAGGTTCACCCATGATTCTGGGTCGGTCTCGTTGAGCATCTCCTGGACGATGTCCTTGAGGTGTTCGAGCTCTTCCTCTGTCCTTCTTTGCGCCGCGAGTCCCGCTGCCGGGATCTCGATGTGCGGACGTGCCTCGTTGAGATCGCGTGCACTGTACTGACCCAAGGTAAGGTCATTAGCAACCTTGTTGGCCACAATGAATGTGCCCTTGCCGGTTTTGGTGACAGTGAGGCCCAAGGTGTTGCACGACCGTAGCGCTTCCCGGATGACTGAGCGGCTGACACCGTACTGGGCAGCCAGCGTCGCTTCGGAACTCAGCTTGGTGCCGATATCGAACTGGCCACCCTCGATGGCCCGCCGGAGCGCAGCAAAGACGGCCTCAGCTGCGGAAATGCGCGAAATAGGCATATGCGCTGATTGGCCGCTCACGGGCTCTTGCTGTCCGGCTGTCCGGCTGTCTGACAGGTTCACGCTTCGAATATGGCACGGGTCACAAGAGGCTGTCAACGCTGAAAGGCTTGCTTCACGGTTTGGGGACTGGTAGTGGGCCCACAATGGATCATGCTCTTCACCAAAAAGACCCTCACCGAGGACGGATTCACCGGATTCCGACCACTCGACGAACTCGATCCCATGCGGATCCCACAAGGACCCGGGATATTCGTGGTCCTTCGCCCGGCCGGATTTGAACCGGTCTTTCTGAACAAGAGCACCGCCGGGACCTTCAAGAAGAAGGACCCATCATTGAAGCGCGAAGCACTCGCGTCCGAGTGGCTTATGGACGCCTCAGTGCTCTACATCGGCAAAGCCAGCGCAGGGAGTCAGGGCAACCGGGGGCTACGCAAGCAAATCCAGGAGTTCATGGATTACGGCCGCGGGCGACCAACCGTCGTGTGGGATGCGCGCCTCATTTGGCAGTTGCGGGACGCCCTGGACCTGGTCATCGCTTGGAAGGAACTGCCGCCGGAGGGGCTGAGTGCAGCCGAAGCCGATTATCACGCCGCGTTCATTGCCACTCACGGACGCCTCCCATTCGCCAATCTGGTCCAAGCGCGCGCCAGGAAATAGCCCAAGGAGGCCGACGGCGGGAGGTGCCTTCCGCCGTCGGCCTCCCGCTGCGTGGGTGATCGGCGGATAATGGCGTCCATGACGGCCAGCAGCCCCACTGGAAGCACCGCGGGTCAACCGCGCATCACGGTAGAGGTTCCTGTCCTTCGGATCGGTGGCGGGCAGGCCGATTACGAGGGCCTCAAGCGTTTCGTTGATTCGCTGCGCAAGCCGCAAGGGCTCCACATGACGCTGCTGCACGTGGGGATCCTCCACGAACTCGCTGATGATATTGCCGCGTGGACCAAAGGAAGGGTGACGCCGGAGAGGGTGCTGCCGGAGATTACGAGCTGGCTGACGGAACTGCCGGTGCTGCAGGGGTTTCTGGGTAAGTCGGACAAAGTGGTCCCGCTGGGTGGCGGTCGGCTGATGGGGCTTGAGGTGGACGTTCCCCAGGAAGTTCACGACTACCAAGCGCTTCTGGTGCAGGGCTTGCACGTGCTTCTTGATGATCTTGGCCTCGACAACATCGATGACTTCATCCTGGGCTCACCCGCTTTGGGCTACAGGTCTCCGCGCTGGTTGCCGCACATTGCCGTGGGAAGGGCGCGGTCGCGACACGAGCCGCCCGTGGAGATCGCTCCGGTGGCCATTGAATTCGGCGACTCGCGCATCCGGAACAGACTGGCGCTCCCTGGGCAGGGGTGATTCTGACGGAGCCCGGCCGCCACGGTAAATTGGACGTGACTCCAGATCTCAACCAGAGGACTTCCATGCAGCCCCGTGCCCTGTTCCGTACCGTCGCTTTTGCCGAGGCCGTGACATGGACGCTGCTGCTGATCGGGCTGTTCCTTAAATACGTCACGAAGACCACTGACCTCGGCGTGAGTATCGCCGGAGGCATCCACGGCTTCGTGTTCCTTTGCTACGCAGCGACGGCCGCCTTCACCTGGATCAACCAGAAGTGGACAACGCGGACTGGCCTGCTCGCCATCGGCTCCGCTGTGATTCCCTATGCCACCATCCCGATGGAGAAGTCGCTGGATCGCCGGGGTCTCCTGGCCGGTGGGTGGCGTTTGGCCGCTGGGGGCGAGAAGCCTCAGGGTGGCTTTGAGAAAGCCCAGGCGTGGGTCCTTCGCAATCCGATCCTCGCGGTTGTGGTGACCCTGGTGGCTGTGGGTGCAGTGTTCAGCTTCCTTCTGTTCATGGGCCCTCCGGGTACCTGGTTCTCCTAGGATCCAGCCGGCGGGAAGCATCGGTTCTTCGGAACTGGTGCTTTTCTTGCTTTATCACCTGGTTCTCGCCTTTGCGTGTGCCGCCCCGACCTACTTTGGATCTGTGTTGGGTCTGACACGCCGTCTGTGGGGTGTGTAGCCCGGGGTTTGGCGGTCAAAGTGGGTGGTGGCGGCACGGGTCTTTCCCAAAACTTCGACGTCGGCACCTGGGTGGTGTGGCTTTGTGACCTTGTTTGAGGCCGTTGAGCGCGCTTTTCCCGCGGTT
>NZ_JARDAN010000032.1:0-30502 GCF_040560085.1 Paenarthrobacter sp. CC6
GCGCAGCCTTGGGGAACAACTTGACCATAAAACGCTCCATCAATCAGAGCGTTGCAACGACCCTATGACTTTGCCCGCGGCGGATTGTCATCAACTGCCAACTCGACGGCGGATGGGCAACTACCGCGGGGAGCGGCCACCCAGGCGTGAGGTGACCTTGGCCGCCGCTGCGGCGCAGGCTTCGCCAAGGCTGGCCAATGTGTCCTGTGAGACCCGGAATTTGGGGGCAGGAATCAAGACGGAGGCCACGATGTCGCCCCTGTGGTCGTAGACCGGCGAAGCAACCCCGACCTCTTCGATGGAGGTTTCGCCGAAGTTGGCGGCCCAGCCCCGTTTAGCGGCTTCTTCAAGCCGAGCCAGGTAACTTTCGACAGAAGCTTCGTCCAGGCCCGGCAGGGTGATGGAACCACTGCGCAGCAGGTTCCGCACCCTGTCCTTGTCTTCGTTGGCAAGGAACACCTGCACCGATGAACTCAATGCCTCGTTGTAGCGGGCTCCGAGCGGGGCCAGGTGTTTCACCTGGTGGCGGCTGGGGATCTGCTCCACGCACATGGACTCGACGCCGTTCCACACCATGAGAGCGCTCGTCTCGCCCGTGCGTTCGGTCAACTCCCGCAGTACGGGGTAGGCCACGCGTCGCTCTTCGAGTTCCGCCAGGAGGGGGCCCGCCATTGCGATCATCCCCAACCCCAAGCGGAACCTGCGCGAATCGACGTCGCGCTCTACCAGGTTTTCCTGCTCAAGCGTGGCCAGGATGCGAGAAACCGTACTCTTGTGCAGGCCGATCCGGCCCGCGATTTCGGTGACCCCCAGGAGCGGCTCGTCTGCAGTAAAGCTCCTCAGCACCGCGATGGCGTTGACGATGACGGACGTGCTCTTGCTGTCGCCGTTACCGTTGTTGCCGTCAGGAGTCTCGCTGGTTTCCGTGGGAGTCATGGGTTCACTATATTTCGCCGCGGCGGTCCGGAAGTTCCGGACCGGGGCCGGCGGACGCCGTGCACTGCGCCCGCCGGCCGTTGCACCCTAGGCTCCGATGATGTTGTACTCGGGGCCGAACGGGAACTTGGTGATGTTCTCCGCACCGTCCTCGCCGACCACCAGGATGTCGTGTTCCCGGTATCCGCCGGCACCCGGCTGGCCGTCCAGCACAGTGATCATGGGCTCCATCGAAACCACCATTCCGGGCTCGAGGACCGTGTCGATGTCCTCGCGCAGTTCAAGACCGGCTTCACGTCCGTAGTAGTGGCTGAGCACACCGAACGAGTGGCCGTAGCCGAAGGTCCGGTTCGCCAGGAGGCCGTGGCTGATGTAGATCTCGTTGAGCTCCGCAGCGATGTCCTTGCAGACAGCGCCCGGCTTGATGAGTTCCAGTCCGCGCTTGTGGACCTCAACGTTGATGTTCCACAGTTCCAGTGAGCGGGCATCCGGTTCGCCGTAGAACAGGGTGCGCTCCAGGGCGGTGTAGTAGCCGCTGGTCATCGGGAAGCAGTTCAGGGACAGGATGTCGTGTTCCTGGATCTTGCGGGTGGTGGCCCAGTTGTGGGCGCCGTCGGTGTTGATGCCCGACTGGAACCACACCCAGGTATCGCGGATTTCCGAGTCGGGGAAGGTCCGGGCAATCTCGTGGACCATGGCCTCGGTGCCGATCAGGGCAACCTCGTACTCCGTGATACCCGCAGTGATCGCGTTGCGGATGGCTTCGCCGCCCAGGTCGCCGATGCGCGCGCCGTGTTTGATGACAGCGATCTCTTCGTCGGACTTGATCATGCGCTGGCGCATGGCCGCCTGCGCAACGTCCACCAGCGTCGCGCCGGAGAACGCGGCCTGGATCTTGTTCCGGTTGTCCAAGGGCAGCGAGTCATCCTCGACGCCGATGCGGCGCGGGTTGATGCCGCGGGTCCGCAGGACTTCCTGGATGGCATGAATGTAGTTGTCGCGGCGCCAGTCCGTGTACACGAGGTTGTCGCCGTAGCTGCGGCGCCAAGGCATACCGGCGTCGATATTGGCCGTAATGGTGACCGTGTCATCCTTGGTGACCACCATGCCGTAGGACCGGCCGAAGTAGGTGAAGAGGAAATCGGAGTAGTACTTGATGGAGTGGTAGCTGGTGAGGACGACGGCGTCGAGGTCCTTCTCGGCCATGATCCTGCGGAGGCCAGCGAGGCGGCGTTCGAACTCAGCGTCGGAGAAGGTCAGCGAAACCTTTCCGCCGTTGTGAAGGACCTTGGTGCGCTCGAGTTTTGCGACATCGTTGACGGACTCGTTTTCGGTGATGGTCATGGTGGTTCCTTTCAATGGGTTGGTTTGACTAGTCCTGCTGCAGCGGCTTCTTTGACGTTTCTGCTGCGAAAAGGACTGCGATGAGGGAAACGAGGGCGGCGGCCACGAGGTACCAGCCGGGGGCCAGCTTGCTGTGGGTCATGCCGATCAGGAGTGTTGCCATGAACGGTGCGGTGCCGCCGAACAGGGCGTTGGAGAGGTTGAAGCTGACAGCAAAGCCGGTGTAGCGGACCTTCGTGGGGAAGAGTTCGGCGAGGAAACTGGGCAGGGTACCGTCGTTGAGGGTGAGCATCCCGCCCAGCAGGATCTGCACCAACACGATCACCAGGAAGTTGCGGGTGTCCAGGAGCATGAAGGCCGGGACGGTCAGCAGGACGAAGAGGACTGACGCCGTCATGAGCATGCGCTTGCGGCCGAATTTGTCGGAGGCAATACCGGTCAGGAAGATGAAGCCGATGTAGCTGGCCAGGGCAATGGTGGTGGCCAGGAACGATTCCGTGGCTCCGAAGCCCAGCTCTTCCGACAGGTATGTGGGCATGTAGCTGAGGATCACGTAGAAGCCGACGGCGTTGAGCAGCACCGCACCGGTGGCGATGATGAGCTGCTTCCGGTAGGTCCTGAACATGGCGAAGGCAGGTGCTTTGACTGCGGTGTCCTTCTCAGCCAGTTCACGGAATGCCGGCGTGTCCTCCAGCTTGGTCCGGATGTACCGACCAATCAGGCCCATGGGTGCCGCGAGCAGGAAGGGCAGGCGCCAGCCCCATTCGTTCAGCTGCTCTGTGGTGAGGATCGAACTCAGCAGGGCGGCCAGCAGGGATCCCAGCAGCAGTCCCGCTGCCGTACTTGCAGGCACGACGGCGGCATAGAGTCCGCGGCGATTGGCCGGTGCGTACTCCACCAGGAAGGCGGACGCGCCTGCATACTCGCCGGCGGCCGAGAAGCCTTGGACTACCCGGACCAGGAGGAGAAGGATGGGCGCCATGACGCCGATCGTGGCGTATCCCGGGATCAGGGCGATGCAGAAAGTCGCCACCGACATGAGGACGATCGAGAGGCTGAGTGCTTGCTTGCGGCCGAGCCTGTCTCCGATGTGGCCCCAAATGAAACCGCCGAGCGGCCTCACGAAGAAGCTGATGGCGAAGACTCCGAAGGTCGCGAGCAGGGCGGTTTGCCGGTCGGACTCAGGGAAGAAGACCGAGGAGATGATGCCGGCCAGATAGCCGTAGACGGCGTAATCGAACCATTCGACAAAGTTGCCGATGAAGCTGGCAGTGACAACCCGCCGTCGGGTGTCTTTGCTGACTGTGTTCTTGCTGGCTGTGTTCTTGCTGGCTGTGTTCTTGGGGCTGGGTGTGTGGTTGTGGCCGGAGGCGGGTGAGGTGCCTTGCTCGGCTGCCACAGAGGATTCATTGCTCATGTGTCCACCAAAATCATTGGGGTTGCATTCAACGCAACGCTGTTGCACCAGAGTATGTGTGCTGTGGATCACGGTCAAGGGGTGATTTGCAAAATCTCGAGCGACTTCTCTGGCGAAGTGCTGCGGAGCGTGGGGGCGAGGTCGAATTTGCCATTTGTTGCACTGGGTGATTTCAAGTTGCACTGAGCGTTGAAACTCGCCCAACCCTCCCTCACATTCCGCGCCCTTCAACCCAACGCTTCATCACACCCCGCACCCTTCACCCCACCCCTCCCTCAGCCGCACAAGAGGGAAAGCCCGACGTCGGCACCCAGCCTGGGTGCCGACGTCGGGCCTCGCGACTCACCGACAAGCGGGCAGCATCAGACTCCCGGCGATTTGGGTCAAACCCAGATCACACCCAGCTCAACCACGCGGAACGCGAGCAAGCGTCCACACCAAACACGCGGAATGTGAGCAAGCGTCGGAAAGGAAGCACGCGGAACGTGAGGAAGCGTCCACACCAAGCACGCGGAACGTGAGGAAGCGTCGGAAGGAAACACGCGGAACGTGAGCAAGCGTCCGCGCCAAGCACGCGGAACGTGAGTGAGGGTCAGAGGACCTTGCGGATGGTCTCTTCGAAGCTGACCACGTGATTCAGGGCCAGCTCGGCGGCGAGGTTTTCGTCGCCGTCGGCGATGGCGGTGAGGAGGTCGGCGTGCTCGGAGATGTGGCCGGAGACCGAGGGCATCTTCTCAAGCATGTGGCACCAGATGCGGGTTGCGAGGTTGTCGTACCTGATGAGGACGTCCTCGAGGTGCGCATTGGCCGAGGCTTTGTAGATGAGCCGGTGGACCTGGATGTCGTAGCGCATGAGTTCGGTCGAGGAAGCATCCTGCCCCTCGAGGTCCCGGATGGCGGCAGCTACGGCGCGGAGTTCGTCGCGCATTGCGGGGCTCGCCATGCGTGCGGCCTTGCGGGATGCCAGGGGCTCCAGGAGTTCGCGGATTTCGGAGACTTCAGCGAGTTGGGTGATGTCCACTCCGGTGGCGAATGTACCCCGCCGGGGGTAGGAAACCACAAGGTGGTCGCTCTCCAAGCGCTTAATGGCCTCGCGGACGGGGGTGCGGCCGATGCCGAGTTCGGCCGCGATCTGGCCGTCATTGATGGGATCGCCAGGCTTGATGTCCAGCATGATGAGCCTGTCACGCAGCAGCAGGTAGGCGTTCTCCGCGAGGGACGTACCCTGCGGAGCTGATTCCAGTGCTTCCAAAGCTGTGGTCATGGCTCTCTCCCGTTGTCGCAATCCCAGTCTGTCGGACGAGTTGCCGCAGACCTGTTGACGACCATGTGATCTTCAACATACTATGGCAACAGTTCTAATATATCAGTTGCCCAACAGTCGGCCACTAGACAATCGTCAAAGGAGAACACCATGGTTGAACCCCTGATCCGCCCGCTCGCACAGGCGGACCCGGAGGTTGATCAGGCGATCGCCCAGGAACTCATCCGCCAGCAGTCCACGCTGGAAATGATCGCCTCTGAAAACTTCGCCCCTACGGCTGTCATGGAAGCCCAAGGCTCAGTGCTGACCAACAAGTACGCCGAAGGCTACCCGGGCAAGCGCTACTACGGCGGCTGCGAACACGTTGATGTGATCGAACAGCTTGCCATCGACCGCCTGAAGTCCCTCTTTGGCGCCGGATTCGCCAATGTCCAGCCGCACTCCGGCGCGCAGGCCAACGCTTCGGCAATGCACGCCCTGATCAACGCAGGCGACACCATCATGGGCCTGAACCTCGCCCACGGCGGCCACCTGACCCACGGCATGCGCATCAACTTCTCCGGCAAGCTCTACAACGTGGTCCCCTACGGCGTCCGCGAGGACACCCACACCATCGACATGGCTGAGGTTGAGCGCCTCGCGCTTGAGAACAAGCCCCAGCTCATCGTCGCCGGCTGGTCCGCCTACTCCCGCCACGTAGACTTCGCCGAGTTCCGCCGCATCGCGGACCTGGTGGGCGCGTACCTCATGGTGGACATGGCCCACTTCGCCGGCCTGGTGGCAGCCGGGCTCCACCCGAGCCCCGTGCCGCACGCGCACATCGTCACCAGCACCACGCACAAGACCCTCGGCGGCCCGCGCGGCGGCGTGATCCTGACCAACGACGCCGACATCGCCAAGAAGGTCAACTCGGCTGTCTTCCCGGGCCAGCAAGGCGGCCCGCTGGAACACGTCATCGCCGCCAAGGCTGTGGCCTTCAAGATGGCTGCGGAACCGGAATTCCAGGAGCGCCAGGCCCGCGTGCTGGAAGGCTCCAAGATCCTGGCCCAGCGCCTCCTCCAGGACGACGTCGCCGCGGCCGGTATCTCCGTCGTCAGCGGCGGAACCGATGTTCACCTGGTCCTCGCCGACCTCCGCAACTCCGAACTCAACGGACAGCAGGCCGAGGACACCCTCCACCGGATCGGCATCACGGTCAACCGCAACGCCGTCCCGTTCGACCCCCGCCCGCCGATGGTCTCCTCCGGACTCCGCATCGGCACCCCGGCACTCGCGGCCCGCGGCTTCGGAGCCGAAGAGTTCACGGAGGTCTCGGACATTATTGCGACGGCGTTGATCGCCGCAGCGGCGACCGGCACCCTGGACGACTCGACCGCCGTCGAACTGCGCAACCGCGTGACCGCACTGGCAGACAAGCTGCCCCTCTACCCCAACCTTTCCACGGCCGGAAACGGCGCCGGAACCGAAGCAGAACTGATTGGAGCAGCCCAGTGAGTGCAGACCACCTCCCCGAGCACCCGGACTTCCTCTGGCGCAACCCGGATCCGAAGAAGAGCTACGACGCCGTGATCGTAGGCGGCGGTGGACACGGCCTGGCCACCGCGTACTTCCTGGCCAAGAACCACGGCATGACCAACATCGCCATCCTGGAAAAGGGCTGGCTGGCCGGTGGCAACATGGCGCGCAACACCACGATCATCCGTTCCAACTACCTCTGGGACGAGAGCGCTGCCATCTACGAGCACGCCCTCAAGCTCTGGGAAATCCTGCCCGAAGAGCTGGAGTACGACTTCCTGTTCAGCCAGCGCGGCGTCATGAACCTCGCCCACACTTTGGGCGATGTCCGCGAGAGCATGCGCCGCGTGGGTGCCAACCGGCTCAACGGCGTGGACGCTGAGTGGCTTGAACCGGACCAGGTCAAGGAACTCTGCCCCATCCTTAACACCAGCGACAACATCCGCTACCCGGTCATGGGCGCCACGTACCAGCCGCGTGCAGGCATTGCGAAGCACGACCACGTCGCCTGGGCCTTCGCCCGGAAGTGCGATGAACTCGGTGTGGACATCATCCAGAACTGCGAGGTCACCGGCTTCATCAAGGACGGCAACAAGGTCACCGGTGTCCAGACCACGCGCGGCACCATCAACACCGAAAAGGTGGGCCTCTGCGCTGCCGGCCACAGCTCCGTGCTGGCCGAAATGGCCGGTTTCCGCCTGCCGATCCAGTCGCACCCGTTGCAGGCCTTGGTGTCGGAACTGCACGAGCCTGTCCACCCCACGGTGGTCATGTCCAACCACGTCCACGTCTACGTCTCCCAGGCCCACAAGGGCGAACTGGTGATGGGCGCCGGCGTCGACTCCTACAACGGCTACGGCCAGCGCGGCTCGTTCCACGTGATCGAGGAGCAGATGGCAGCAGCTGTTGAGCTCTTCCCGATCTTCGCCCGGGCCCATGTGCTCCGCACCTGGGGCGGAATTGTGGACACCACACTGGATGCTTCGCCGATCGTCGGGCTCACCCCGGTAGAGAACATGTTCGTCAACTGTGGCTGGGGAACCGGTGGCTTCAAGGGAACCCCTGCTGCCGGCCTGACTTTCGCCCACACTATCGCCACGGGTGCTCCGCACCAGCTGAACAAGCCTTTCGCGCTGGAACGCTTCGAGACCGGTGCACTCATCGACGAACACGGCGCAGCAGCCGTGGCCCACTAGCCAGGACAGGACAGGAAAGACATGCTCCTCATTTCATGCCCCAACTGCGGGCCACGCGATGAAACCGAATTCCATTACGGCGGCCAGGCGCACATCGCCTACCCCGAAAACCCGAACGACCTCAGCGACCGCGAATGGGCCGAGTACCTGTTCTACCGCGAGAACACCAAGGGCACTTTCGCTGAACGCTGGGTGCACAGCACGGGCTGCCGGCAGTGGTTCAACATGCTCCGCGACACCGTGAGCTACGAAATCCACTCCATCTACGCAATGGGCCAACCCCGACCCGACATCACCGCGTCGAGCCCCAAGGCCGCACCGGAGAAGCCAGGCGAATTCACCCAGAGCGGCGCTTACGGCCAGGCCGGCGAACCAGGCCTCGCCCCCGGCACAGCCACTGCCCCCGGCACAGCCACCGCCCCCACCACCTCGGAAGGAGTCTGAAAGTGACCAGCAAGAACGCACGCCTCGCCACCGGCGGACGCATCGATCGCAGCATCGCTTGGCGCTTCACCGTGGACGGCCGGGAATTCACCGGCCACCCGGGTGACACCATCGCCTCCGCGCTGCTGGCCAACGGCCACATCAATGCAGGCAACTCCCTTTACGAGGACCGCCCCCGCGGCATCATGGCCGCCGGCGTGGAAGAGTCCAACGCCCTGGTGAAGATCGCTCCGCGCTTCCCCGGCCACGTTGCCGAATCCATGCTCCCTGCCACCGCGGTTTCGCTGGTGGACGGCATGAGCATCGAACTCCTTTCCGGCCTGGGCAAACTTGACCCCAACGAGGACAAGGCCGAGTACGACAAGAAGTACGTCCACACGGATGTCCTGGTGGTCGGCGGCGGTATCGCCGGATTGGCAGCAGCCCGCGAGGCTGTCCGCACCGGCGCCCGCGTCATCCTGATCGACGACCAGCCCGAACTCGGCGGCTCGCTGCTCTCCGGTTCCACCACGCCAGAGCTCGCCGAGCAGATCGAAGGCAAGCCGGCCCTCGAATGGGTTGCCGATGTTGAAGCTGAACTGGTTTCGGCAGCAGAGTGCACGGTGCTGAACCGCACCACCGCCTTCGGCTCCTACGACTCCAACTACTTCATCGCGGCCCAGAACCGCACGGACCACCTGAGCGTCCCGGCCGCATCAGGCGTCTCCCGCCAGCGTATTTGGCACATCCGTGCCAAGCAGGTTGTCCTGGCCCCCGGTGCCCACGAGCGTCCGTTGGTCTTCGAGAACAACGACCGCCCCGGCATCATGCTCGCCTCTGCTGCCCGCACCTACCTGAACCGCTACGCAGTGGCCGCCGGTTCGCGCGTCGTCATCAGCACCACCAACGACTCCGCTTACGCACTCGCCGCGGACCTTAAGGCAGCAGGCGTGGCGGTTGCCGCCGTCGTCGATGCCCGTCCGCAGATCAGCGCGAAAGCAGCCGCCGCCGTCGAGTCCGGTATCCGGGTCCTCATCGGCAGCGCCGTGGCCGACACGTCCGCGGATGAGAACGGCCGCCTGAACGGCGTCACCGTCCGAAGCATCAACGACGACGGCGAACTCACCTCGGGCGTCGAACAGTTGGCTGCCGATCTGCTCGCCGTTTCCGGCGGCTGGAGCCCGGTGGTCCACCTCCACAGCCAGCGCCAGGGCAAGCTGCGCTGGGACGACGAACTTGCCGCCTTCATCCCCGCAGCCCCGGTCCGTGACCAGCAGGTTGTCGGCGCAGGACGTGGCAGCTACGAATTGCAGGATTGCCTGGCTGAAGGAATCTCGGCCGGAGCAGCAGCATCAATTGCCGCCGGTTTCGAATCCGCAACCACCCCGGTGGAACTGCAGGCCCCTGTGGCAAGCGCACCGAGCCGCCAGCTGTGGCTGGTTCCCGGCCAGTCCGGTGAGCCCGGCGAATGGCACCACCACTTCGTCGATTTCCAGCGCGACCAGTCCGTGGCGGACGTCCTCCGGTCCACCGGGGCGGGCATGCGCTCGGTGGAGCACGTGAAGCGGTACACGTCCATCAGCACCGCCAACGATCAGGGCAAGACCTCCGGCGTCAACGCAATCGGCGTCATCGCCGCCGCGTTGAAGTTCGGCGGCGCGGAGAGCGTTCCGGGAGTCGGCGAAATCGGCACCACCGCCTACCGTGCGCCCTTCACGCCCGTGGCTTTCGCAGCCCTGGCCGGACGCCAGCGCGGCGAGCTCTTCGACCCCGCCCGGGTCACGTCCATCCACCCCTGGCACGTTGCCCAGGGCGCCCTGTTCGAAGACGTTGGACAGTGGAAGCGCCCCTGGTACTACCCGCAGGGCAGTGAAGACATGGATACGGCAGTCCTGCGCGAATGCGCGGCGGTCCGCGATTCCGTGGGCTTCATGGACGCCACCACACTGGGCAAGATCGAGATCCGCGGCAAGGACGCGGGCGAATTCCTGAACCGCGTCTACACCAACGCGTTCAAGAAGCTCGCTCCGGGTTCGGCCCGCTACGGCGTCATGTGCACCCTCGACGGCATGATCTTCGATGACGGCGTGACCCTCCGACTGGACGATGACCGCTACTTCATGACCACCACCACGGGCGGCGCAGCGAAGGTCCTCGACTGGCTGGAGGAATGGCACCAGACTGAATGGCCGGACCTTGACGTTGTTTTCACCTCCGTCACGGAGCAGTGGAGCACCATCGCCGTCGTCGGCCCGAAGTCCCGCGCCGTGCTCGCGAAGGTTGCACCGCAGCTGGCCGAAAACGGCGGCTTGGATGCCGAGGCTTTCCCGTTCATGACCTTCCGCGAGACCACGCTGGCCTCAGGAGTGCAGGCACGCGTTTGCCGCATCTCCTTCTCCGGCGAACTGGCCTACGAAATCAACGTGCCCTCCTGGTACGGACTCAACACCTGGGAAGCAGTCGCTGCCGCAGGTGCAGAGTTCCACATCACCCCGTACGGCACCGAAACCATGCACGTGCTCCGCGCCGAGAAGGGCTACCCGATCGTCGGGCAGGACACCGACGGCACGGTCACCCCGCAGGACGCCGGCATGGACTGGATCGTTTCCAAGGCCAAGGACTTCATCGGCAAACGTTCCTACCTCCGTGAGGACGCCAGCCGCGAGGACCGCAAGCACCTGGTGAGCGTCCTCCCTGTGGACCACGCGCTGCGGTTGCCCGAAGGCACGCAGCTGGTGGAGAAGGGCATCCCGGTCAACCCGGCAAACGGACCTGTCCCCATGGAGGGCTTCGTAACTTCCAGCTACCACAGCGCCGCCCTGGGCCGCTCCTTCGCCCTGGCGCTCATCCAGAACGGCCGCAACCGCATCGGCGAGACCCTCGTGGCCTCGCTGGGAGACCAATTGGTGGACGTGGTTGTTGGCGAAACCGTACTTTTCGATGCTGAAGGGACCCGCAAAGATGGCTGAAACAGCAACACCATCAGAAACCGTCAACCGCGTACGGGGCGCCCGCCGCAGCCCCGCCGAGCACCTGGCTGACGCCTTCACCTCCGGCTCGGTGCCGGGCACGGTGACGCTCACCGAAATCCCGTACCAGGCCATGGTGGGGATCCGGGTTGACCGGACGTCCGACGCCGGTGCCCGCGTTGCGTCCGTGACCGGCGGCTTGCCTGCCGCTTGCGGTGAGGTGACGGGCGCCGCTGTTGCGGACAAGGGCTCCGTCAACACCTTGTGGCTCGGGCCCACCGAGTTCCTGGTGGTCGCACCGGAAGAAGCCCACGACTCCCTCGGCGGTTCCCTGGTCAGCGACCTGACCACGGCCCTGGGAAGCGACGCCGGCCAGGTGGTGGATCTGTCCGCCAACCGCACCACGTTTGAGCTTACCGGCAGCCATGCCCGCGCAGTGCTGGAGAAGACGTGCTCGCTGGACCTTCACCCCCGGGTGTTCAAGGCCGGCACGGCTGTCTCCACCGAACTTGCCCACATCCCGGTGATGCTCTGGAAGACCTCGGATGAGAGCTACCGGATCTTTCCCCGGGCGTCCTTTGCCGACTTCCTGGGACGTTGGCTCCTGGATGCCATGCGTGAATACGCCTCTCCTGAGGTCCCGTAATGGCACTGAGTGTGCTTGATCTGTTTTCTGTGGGCATCGGGCCGTCATCGTCACACACGGTGGGCCCGATGCGTGCGGCGAAGCAGTTCACGGATGGTCTTGAATCATCCGGCCAGCTCCCGGCCACGGTGCGCGTCCAAGCTGAGCTTTTCGGCTCCCTGGGCGCCACCGGCCGGGGCCACGGTTCCGACAAGGCCGTGGTGCTTGGACTGCAGGGCCACTCCCCCGAAACTGTGGACACTGCCACAGCTGACGACCAGGTTGCCGCCGCCGCGCTCGACGCCGAACTACGCCTGGGCGGGAACCACCGAGTGGATTTCAACTGGGACGAGGACGTGGTCCTGCACCGCCGTAAGTCGCTTCCGGCCCACCCCAACGGCATGACGTTCCGCGCACTTGACCACACCGGGGCAGTGTTGCGGGAGCGCAGCTACTACTCCATCGGCGGCGGCTTCGTGGTGGACGGGGACGCCTCCGGGGCCGACAAAGTCGTAGCGGACGACACCGTGCTTCCGTACCCCTTCACCACTGCTGATGAACTGCTGGCCATTTGCGTGCGCGAAGGCAAGTCCATCTCGGACATCATGCTGGCCAACGAGCTCGTGTGGCGCTCGGAAGAAGAACTTCGCGAAAAGCTGCTGGGAATCTGGGCCGTCATGCAGGAATGCGTGGACAACGGCTGCTCCGCCGAGGGCATCCTGCCTGGAGGCTTGAAGGTCAGGCGACGGGCGCCGTCGTTGTTCAAGACGCTCGCGGCCACCGACGCCGCAAACAAGGCCGACGGGGCTGCATCCAATCCCTCGGACCCCCTCCTCGCCATGGAATGGGTGAACCTGTTCGCCCTGGCCGTGAATGAGGAGAACGCCGCGGGCGGCAGGATTGTCACCGCCCCCACCAACGGTGCGGCCGGTATTGTGCCTGCGGTGCTGCACTATTACACAAAGTTTGTTCCGGGAGCGAACGACGACGGTGTCGTGCGCTTCCTGCTCGCGGCGGCCGCCGTCGGGATCCTGTTCAAAATCAACGCATCCATTTCCGGCGCCGAAGTGGGCTGCCAAGGCGAGGTGGGTTCTGCCTGCTCCATGGCTGCTGCCGGGCTCTGCGAAGTCCTCGGCGGAACGCCGGAGCAGGTTGAAAACGCCGCTGAAGTGGGCATTGAGCACAACCTGGGCCTCACCTGCGACCCCGTGGGCGGACTGGTGCAGATCCCTTGCATCGAACGCAACGCGATTGCCAGCGTCAAGGCAATCAACGCCGCCCGCCTTGCCCTGCATGGCGACGGCAGCCACAAGGTATCGCTGGACAAGGCCATTAAGACCATGCGCGAGACAGGCGCGGACATGAAATCCAAGTACAAAGAGACCTCCCGTGGAGGCCTCGCCGTCAACGTAGTGGAGTGCTGACCATGACTGCCATCCAAACCGAAACCGCCGCTGTTTCTTCCGAGACCACCGTTGAACACATCCTCACCTTGGACTGCCCCGAAGGACCCGGGATCGTCCACGCGGTATCAAGCTTCCTGCTGGAAAATGGCTGCGACATCATCGACAACAAGCAGTTCGGTGATCGCGCCGAGGGCCACTTCTTCATGCGGGTGCACTTCGCATCCTCCGGAGACGAGTCCACGCTGGACACCCTGCGTACCGCTTTCTGCCCGGTGGGAGAAAAATACTCCATGAACTGGCAGCTTGAGCGCCAGGGTTCCAAGCGCCGGGTTTTGATCATGGTCTCCAAATTCGGGCACTGCCTGAACGACCTCCTGTTCAGGGCGCGGATCGGTGAGCTGCCCATCGACGTGGTGGGCGTTGTTTCAAACCACACCGACCACCAGGGTCTGGCCGAGTGGCACGGAATCCCGTTCTTCCACGTACCCGTCACCGCTGCCACCAAGCCCGCTGCCGAGGGGCGCCTGCTGGAAATCATCGACGAACTCGACGTCGAACTCATTGTGCTGGCCCGCTACATGCAGGTCCTCAGCGACGACCTCGCCCGGAAGCTCGACGGCCGGGCGATCAACATCCACCACTCGTTCCTGCCGAGCTTCAAGGGCGCCAAGCCCTACCACCAGGCATACGCGCGTGGCGTGAAAACTGTTGGTGCCACCGCCCATTACGTGAACGGCGAGCTGGATGAAGGACCCATCATCGCCCAGCAGGTAGTGGAGGTGGACCACACGTTCGGGCCGGACGATCTCGTAGCCGCCGGTCGGGACACCGAATGCAAGGCCCTCAGCAACGCCGTTCGTTGGCACTGCGAGGGGCGGATCATCCTGAATGGGAACAGGACGATTGTGTTGAAGTAAGCCTAGCTGCGCCGAGATCGCGGGTCCGCTGCACGTTCGCCGTTCCGCAACGGCGAAGTGGTCAGTGGACCCGCGAATTGGTGTTTAAGGAGCTACAGCCGCTCCAACCGGGTAGCCAAATGCAACGCTGCAAGCCGCCCCGATCCCCGGGGATCTCCTCCGCACAGCTCAAAGATCCGCTGAAGACGGTGGTGCAAGGACTGCCGCTCCAGGTGCAATTCCCGGGCGGCCTGGGCCGTGTTGCAGCCCGTATCCAACCAGACAGCCAAGGTCCGCATCAGTTCGGACTTCTTCAGGCGGTCATGCTCGACGACGGCACCCAACTGCCGCTGCACAAACCCCTCGCGGGTGGCCGGGTCCAGGGATTCGCCAGCCAGGAGTTCAACGGCGAGGGTGTCTGCATCCACCACTCCGCGTCCAGTCGTATCGAGGTCGAAGGCTCTCCGTGCTTCAGCCAATGACCACGGCGCTTCGGAAATACCCCTGCCCGTCGGGCCCACAGCCACCACGGACCCTGATGGCACGTCGAGTGCCCGCAGCGCTTCCAGCAACACCTGCCGGGTGGCACTCCCGCCCAGGGAGGCGAGCGCGATCAGCTCCGCGTTATTGGCGTAGCTCGCACTGTGCGGGACGCAGCCGCGGAGCAGCGCGTCAACGGCCGGACGCAGATGTCCCGCGCTGGTGGATCGAATCACGACGGCGGCCACTGCACCATCCACGGGGAAGCCTGACGCCGGTCCAAGCTGGTGCAGCTGCCACTCCTGGCTTCCGGAATTGATGGCCCGCATGAGCTCGATGCCTGCCAGTTCCTTCAATCCCGGAGGCATGCGCTGCAGCAGCGCCAGGCCAAGGATGTCCACGGACCGTTCGCCGGCCACGCGCGCGAGGCCGGCATCGCCGCCGTCGGGCATTTTCACCTCGAGCCGAGCGGCAAGGACGCCCCGCACCGGCACGTCCACCACGGTGACGCTGCCGTCGTCGTCGGACGAAAAGGTGCCGCCGGCCGCCCCGAGCGTGAGGCCCGACGGCGAGACCAGCCTGGCGCTGGCGCCTGTCCTTTCGGCCAACACAGCGAGGAGTTGATCGAGTCCGCCGCCGTGGGCAAGTTCGGCGGCCATGGCATGGCTTGCCTGGTCACCGCGCTGGAGGTGCTCTACGGATTCACTCACCAGCAGCGAATTGATTTCCTGCATCACGCCGACGAACGGGACTACCTGACGGAGCTCGATGACTGGCAATCCGGCAGCCTCGGCGACCTCCAACATGGCCGCAGGCACTTCGGGCAGGGCCGGACCCGTCTCGAGGGCCAGTGCAGCGACTCCCCGGGCCGCGAGGTCGCGGACATAGTCAGCCTGCCGTTCTGCCGTCACGCCGGCGAGCGCCTGCCCACCACTGAGGAGCAGTTCGCCGCCGCTGAGGAGCGGAGCGATGTCCAGGACCTCGCTGGAGTGCACCCATCGGACAGGCCGGGACAGCGCCTCCGGCACGTCATTGAGCAGCTTCGGTTCGGCAGATCTGAGGCTTTGGTACTCCAGAGCCGCGCCCAGCAGAATCGGCATGACACTCCGTACGGTTTGGGGTGATTTGTTTAGACACATCGTATCTTGTTGCTGTGATATGGCGCACATACGCTGAAAGGGTCCCTTTCACACACGGAGGCTCTCCCTATGCAAGACAACCTCTCCCCTTCGCCTTCACCTTCAGCGCAGTCTGGGCCAGCAACGGCGCCGGCCCATGACAGCGAAGCCTGGCTCCAACCCATCCCCGAATCAGACCGCACCCGCAAGGTTTCCGGACAGTTCTGGATCTGGGCCGGCGCCAACCTTGCCCCTATCAACTGGGTGCTGGGTGCACTGGGCATCCATCTGGGCCTCGGCTTCGCAGACACCGTGATAGTCCTGGTCCTGGGAAACCTGATCGGCATGCTCTTATTCGGATGCTTCGTCCTCCTTGGACAAAAGACCGGCGCCACAGGAATGGTTCTGGCCCGGGCGGCTTTTGGCCGCCGTGGCAACTACCTGCCGGCAGCGATCCAGGCACTTCTGGTCATCGGGTGGTGCGCCGTCAACACCTGGATCATCCTGGACCTGGTCATGGCGCTCTTCGGAACCCTCGGCTGGGTGGATCCCAACGCACAGAACTACGCTTGGAAGATCGGCGTCGCCACGGCCATCATGGCCGCGCAGGTCGCCATCGCCTGGTTCGGCTACAAAGCCATCGCGGCCTTTGAGAAGTGGACGGTTCCGCCCACCATCATCATCCTGGCCGTGATGTCCGCCGTGGCCTGGTTCGGCATGAAGATCGACTGGGGCTACGCAGGACCGGCCGGCAACATCCTCGAAGGCTCAGAGCGGATCGCCGCCATGAGCGCAGTCATGACCGCCATCGGTATCGGCTGGGGCATCACCTGGTTCACCTACGCCGCCGACTACTCCCGCTTCGTCAGCACCTCGGTTCCCAAGCGCAAGCTCTACCTGGCCTCGGTCCTCGGCCAGTTCATCCCCGTCGTCTGGCTGGGCATCCTCGGCGCAAGCTTGGCCACCAACAGCGGCGAGATCGATCCCGGCAAGCTGATTGTCCAAAACTTCGGAGTCCTTGCCCTCCCCGTACTGCTCATGGTGCTGCACGGCCCCATCGCTACCAACATCCTGAACATCTACACCTTCTCCGTTGCCACCCAGGCCTTGGACATCAACATCAGCCGCCGCAAGCTGAACTTGTTCGTGGGCGTCTTCTCGCTCATCGCCGTCGTGTTCTTCATCTTCCAGGAGGACTTCGCAGCAGTGCTCGACGCCTGGCTGATCGGCCTGGTCGCCTGGGTTGCCGCTTGGGGCGGAGTCATGCTGGTGCACTACTTCTGGCTTGAGAAGCGCTGGCCGGCGAAGGTGGATCGGCTCTTCGACGGCGTCGGCACCCACCGGCTTCCCGTCATCAACTGGGCCGGAATCGTATCCCTCCTGGTGGGCATCTTCTCCACGTGGCTGTTCATGTACGGCCTGGTTCCCGCCATGCAGGGCCCCATCGCCGTCGCCTTGGGCGGTTGGGACCTTTCGTGGCTGGCCGGCGGGCTCACCAGCGCCGCTGCCTACGCGATCCTGGGCCCCCGCGCACACAAAAAGTACCTCCTCGCGGACTCGAACCACGTATCAGTGACACAGCCAGCCGCACCTTCAGTTCCCGAAAGGACCACAGCATGAACCAGCCCGCCTTCGCTGATGCGCTCCACCCGATCATGTGGCCCGAGGGCTTCCAGGCCGCGGCGTCCTTCACCTTCGACGTCGATGCCGAGTCCTGCACCATCGCCCATGACCCCTCCAGCACGCAGCGCATGTCCCTCATGAGCCACCAGTCTTATGGGCCAAAGATAGCTGTTCCCCGATTGCTGCAGATCCTGGATCGACAGGACATCCAAGGTACGTTCTTCATCCCGGGGTTCACGGCAGAGAGCTACCCTGACGTGGTGCGCAGGATCGCTGATGCCGGGCACGAAATCGCCCATCACGGCTATCTGCACGAACCAATGCAGGGCATTGATGCCGCCACCGAAGCCAGCTACCTGGATCGCGGCCTCGAGGCACTCGCCAACGTGGCCGGCATCCGTCCGGTGGGCTACCGGGCACCTTGGTGGGAGTTGAACTGGCAATCACCGGCCCTGCTCGCGGACCGTGGCTTCCTCTACGATTCAAGCCTGCTCGACGGCGACGCCCCCTACCGGATGGCCGTCGCCGAGGACGACCCGCGGGACATCGTGGAAATCCCCGTGGATTGGGCACTGGACGACTGGGAGCAATACGGTTTCTACCCTGGAGTCACAGGCAGTGGCGTCATTGAGAGCCCGGCCAAGGCACTTGAGATGTGGACCTTGGAGGCCGAGGCCCACCACTCCCAGGGCAGCTGCTTCGTCCTCACCAATCACCCGTTCATCTCCGGCCGGCCATCCCGCGCCGTGGCCTTGGAACGGCTGATCGAACGGGTCAAGGGCCTGGACGGCATGTGGGTCACCACCTTGGCCGAGATTGCCCGGCACACCAAGGACACAATCCGGGAAGTCCACTCGCACGCCCGGATCGATATCCCACTGTTCCCGGGCGCGGGAGCAACGTTCCGTCCGGCGGAAATCAAGGTGCCCACCGGAGCGCCCACCGGAGCGCCCACCGGAGCGCCCGCCCTCCGCTAAAAACATCGCCGAGTTGGCAAAAGATGACGATGTTGAAGCTTGGAACTGTCACCTAATGCCAACTCGGCGGGGGTTTTAACCGTTGACGGCGTTGATCCACACTCCGATGATCCACGTGCTCGCGGCAGCACAGGCGAGGCCGAATTCCACCAGGATGCCGATCCCCGTTGCTTTGAGCGCCGCCCCGCTGGAGCGAACAGCGGCCTGGAAGTTGCGGGTCCTCTGGACCTCGCTGAGGAGAAGGCCTACGGCGAAGCCCACAAAGAGGCCCACCACGGGAATGACGAACATGCCCACGACACCCAGGACAACCCCGATCAGTACCGACCTGCTCGGAATGCCGTGTTGTTTCAGTTTGCGCCCCGTGAGCACGGCACTGGCTGCCATCCCGGCAACCACAAAGACCATCCCGACGGCGAAAATCACCCAGCCAACCGGACCCGCACCACCCCAGATAGCCCACGCCAGCAGGCTCGCGCCGATAAGGATGCTGCCGGGCAGAACAGGAATGATGGTGCCGGCCACGCCGACTGCAATGGCCAGGCCGCACAGGATGGTCACGATGAGTTCGGCGTTCATGGCCCAAGTCTATGGGCCGCTGATCCATGCGCCTTTAACGACAACGACGGCGACGCTCCCTGGCGCGGGAGGCGTCGCCGTCGTCGGTCTTGCGCAGTAGCCGCTATTCGGTGGCGGCTGCGGCAACTGCCGCGGTGACCGCGGGTGCAACGCGTGCGTCCAGTGGGCTCGGCACGATGTAATCCGCGGAGAGGTCTTCGGCTGCCAGCTCAGCGATGGCGTTCGCAGCGGCGATCTTCATGGCGGGCGTGATCCGGCGGGCCTTGGCATCAAGAGCACCGCGGAAAATACCGGGGAAGGCCAGGACGTTGTTGATCTGGTTCGGGAAGTCGCTGCGGCCCGTGGCAACAACGGCCGCGTACTTCCGGGCAACCTCGGGCAGGACTTCCGGATCCGGGTTGGACAGTGCGAAGACGATCGACTGGTCGTTCATCAGCTTCAGGTGCTCTTCGTCCAGCTTGGAGGAGGAAACGCCTACGAACACATCGGCGCCCGTCAGTCCCTCGCCGGGACCGCCGCTGATACCGCGGGGGTTGGTGCGCTGGGCCATGCGGGCCTTGACGCTGCCGGGATCGGCCACGAGGTCGGCACGGTCGGCGTTGACTACACCCTTGGAGTCGAGCAGGATCACGTCCTCGATGCCGACAGCAAGGAGGATCTCGGCGATGGCGATGCCTGCGGCACCTGCACCGGAGACAACAACCTTCAGGCCCTTGAGCTCGCGCTGGGTCACCTTGGCTGCGTTGGTCAGGGCGGCGAGGACCACGACGGCGGTGCCGTGCTGGTCATCGTGCATGACGGGGCAGTCAAGGGCTTCGATGAGTCGCTCTTCGAGTTCGAAGCAGCGCGGAGCGGAAATGTCCTCGAGGTTCACGGCGCCGAAGCTGGGGCGGAGACGGACCAAGGTCTCAATGATTTCGTCCACATTGGTGGTGTTGAGTACCAAAGGGATGGAGTCGAGGTCGCCGAAGGACTTGAAGAGGGCGGACTTGCCCTCCATCACCGGCAGCGAGGCGCTGGGGCCGATGTTGCCAAGGCCCAGCACTGCGGTGCCGTCGCTGACCACGACAACCAGGCGCTCGGCCCAGGTGTGGGTGCGGGCAAGCTTGGGGTCCTCGTGGATTGCGCGGCTCACCTGGGCCACGCCGGGGGTGTAAGCGATGGAGAGGTCACGCTTGTTGTTCAGCGGAACGGTGCTGGAAATCGTCAGCTTGCCGCCTTCGTGGGCTGCGAAGATCTCTTCCTCGGTCAGTACCAGGGCGTCGTTGTCAGTTGCAATTGTCTCGATGGACACGTCTTTGTCTCCTCAGGCTAGCCGTGGACCCACGGCATGATTCGGGCAGGAACAGAACTGCTGTGGCGGACCAAGGGTGGCTGGTCCGGCGTTGCTTCTGCAGATAGGGGGCTGCTAGCCGCTTCGGTGGTTCCAGCCTAGGGAAGCGTTGAGGGTACAAGATTCAATACCAAGAGAGACGATTCGAGAGTAAAACGTTCAACCTAGCCAAAATGTGACCCACTACATACAGAAAAGGGCATTCTGGCCGCCATCCGGTCTAGACCACCGGGAGGCTGTTGTCATTCGGCCGCCGACTTTGCTTGACCTTTTCGGCCCTGGCTATTCGCCGGTCATGAGTGAGCAGGCGCGCTTCAGGTCCTTCTCCGCCTCAAACAGGGACAACCTCCGGCAACGTACGGCCTGGACCAGGCCGCTGACCAGGTGCAGGAGAATCCTGGCCTTCACAGTGTCCTTGCCCGCATCCTTGCTGAGCGAACCCACCACCTCTTCCGAGAGGGCATCGATCTCCCGCAACAACTGCGCAGTGTCGTCATCCTTGCCCGCCGGGCGGATCAGGCAGTGCTCCACACCAGGTTGCATCACCCGGAGATGGAAGATTTCCATCATCAAACCCGCGAGTGCGTGACCCTTGGCGCCGCGCTGGTGGACGCCCTCCATTAGCTCCCTGAGCTGCTGCCTGTAGACGGCGAGCATGAGGTGGGAGGTGGAGGGGAAGTAGCGGTAAAGGGTTCCAAGCGGGACATCGGCGCGGGCAGCAACGTCGGAGAGGCTCAAGGTATCGAACTGACGCTGGGCGAACCCTGCGGCCGTTTTCAGGATGCGGGCATAGCGCAACTGCTGCCGCGGGGTGGTGGGCGCGGCAGCCATACGGGGAAGCCCCGTGGTCAGGTCAAGGGAGTACGGTTCCAGTGAGTTGGTTACGGGCATTTCCGGCGATCTCTTGGCAGGCTGACAAGGAGGCGGCCGGCCGGCGCGAAGACCACCGGCTGGCCGATCGCATCAATGATACGGGAGCTTCTTGACCGTTCCCTGAGAGTCCCCCGGAGTCCCGGCGGCCGCCGCTCCCGGAAATAGCGGGCCGCCCGCATACACTTTCATGCAGACTTGAAACCCGCAGGAGGAAACGCATGGGGACAATACGACGCCGGATGGCAGCGGCGCTGCTGGCCGCCACAGTGGCGGCCATGGCACTTGGTTCCCTATCGGCGTCGGCAGCGCCCAGCAACGGACCCGATCCCCTGCTCAACGGTCAAGCCTTCGTGGGCAAACAGCTGACCGCAGATATCGGCCCTTACACCTTCTACGGCTGCGGTGGCGGCAAAGGCCCCGACTACTCGGTCTACTGGACCCGGGACGGATTCCTGGTGGCCGGGGAGACGACGTCGAGCTACAACCTGGAGGCGGACGACACCGGCTCCAGGATGGCCGTGCACGTTACTGCCAGCAAGACCGCTTGCGGTGGAGAATCCCTGCACAGCGCCGAGACCAGGCCTGTCGGCGCCGTGAACCGTGCGGCCGGGTTCACCGGCCGGAGCTTCGAGCTGCTTGCCAGGGCCTCTGACGGATCGCTGCTCCTGTATGGCCGCAACGGCGCCGGGTGGGATGCTGCGCGGACCGTGGGCTACGGCTTCAACATCTTCAACCTGGCTTTCTCCCCTGGGGACTTCGACGGCGACGGCAAGAGCGACATGATCGTCCGTGATTCCGTGGGCGGCCTCTACCTCTTCAGCGGTGACGGGGCCGGCGGCTGGAAACCGGCACGTGCCATCGGCAACGGCTGGAACATTTTCGACTCAATCATCGGCCCGGGCGATTTCAACGGTGACGGCAACAACGACGTCCTTGCCAGGGAGCCTGGCGGCGCCCTCTATCTGTACCCCGGCAATGGCGCGGGAGGCTGGCTGCCGCGCACCGCCGTCGGAACCGGCTGGAACGTGATGAACGCTTTGGTGACGCCGGGAGACTTCAACGGCGACGGCAATGTGGATCTGCTGGCGCGCGACGGCAACGGATACCTGTTCGTCTACACGGGCAATGGCGCAGGCGGATGGTCGCGCTCATGGATGATCGGCGTTGGCTGGAACGCACTCAAGTACGTTGGCGCTGCCGGCGACTTCAACGGCGACGGGTACCCCGACGTCTACGGCGTGGATCAGCAGGGCCGCCTGCTGACGTACTACAGCGACGGTCGTGCGGGCTGGAAGGGCTCCGAGGCCGTGGGTGCAGGCTTTGGATGGTTCACAGCAATCTTCTAAAAACCCGGACGCTGTACCATTAACTTCATAAAGTCTGGGGAGGACACAATGTACGCTCCATCACGCCTGGGGTCTGGCGTGCGTCGAGCGGTTGCCGCAACAGTGGCTGCGATCGTCGCGGCCATGGTTGTGGGGCCCGCGCCCGCCATGGCCACCATGGATCCCGAACCGCCGGTCATCACCGGTGCGCCCTATGTCGGTTCCACGCTCACCGTCACATGGGATCCCTACGCCTACAAGGGGTGCGGTGCCGGAGCCGGCCCCGACACCCGGATCTACTGGACCAGGGACGGCGAGGTCGCCACGGACCATCCCACCTGGCCCAACTACGTACTGGGCGAAGAGGACCGCGGTAAAACCATCGCCGCGCACCTCGTGGCCGCCTACCCGTGCGAGGACATGGAAGTAGCGAGCGAGGAGACCGCACCGATCTCGGCCTCCAACCGACCCAACGGCTTCACCAGCCGCGGTGCCTTCGAGCTGCTCGCCCGACGCTCCGACGGCGCCCTTCTCATGTACCCGCGGACCAACAACACCTGGGAACCCGCACGAACCGTAGGCATGGGATGGAACATCTTCCCCACCGTGTTGTCTCCGGGTGACTTCGATGGCGATGGCAACAACGACGTCCTGGGCCGGGACTCGTCAGGTGGCCTCTACCTCTACAGCGGCAATGGTTCAGGCGGCTGGAACGGTCCCCGCAAAGTAGGGACGGGGTGGAATATCTTCACCTCCCTCGTAGCTCCAGGCGATTTCAACAGCGATGGCAACAACGACATCATGGCCCGCGATGCCAACGGCGTCCTCTACCTCTACCCCGGCGACGGACACGGCGGCTGGCTGCCACGAACCGTGATCGGCCAGGGTTGGAACGCGTTGGATGCACTCATCACTCCTGGCGACTTCGACGGCGACACCAACGTGGACGTCCTGGGCCGCGACTCCGCCGGGAACCTCAGGCTCTACAGCGGGAACGGCGCGGGTGGCTGGAGCGGCACGGCAGTGGTCGGCTGGGGTTGGGGCGGCATGAGCAAGATCGGCAGCGCAGGCGATATCAACGCCGACGGAAAGCTGGACGTCTTCGCCGTCGACAGTTCCGGTCAATTGCGTGCCTACTACGGCAACGGAGCCGCCGGATGGACCGGAAGCGCTGTGGTCGGCTGGGGTTGGGGCGGGTTCACCGACCTGTTCTAGTTTCACTTCGTTGAGGGCCCCGTTCGGAGATATCCGGACGGGGCCTTCGTCATAAACGGGGCCCTCTATCCCGGCGCCGCTGCAGGCGGTAGTGTCATCCCAATTGATCTCTTTCGGCCGTCTCCGTGCCGCCTTATTTTCTTGGGGGAATCCTTGGGCTTCAAACCTGCCCTGCGCGCGCCTGCGCGCCGCAGAACCAGTCACTTTTTAACAGTCGCACTGTCCGTGGCACTGATCTTGACGCCGGCTGCAGCTGCTGGCGCTTCCGCGCCTACTGTGGCCGTTGCACAGCTGCCCGCCGTGTCAGCACCGCTTCGGACAGTGTGGCTCAACGCTGTGGAGATTCAAGGGGATCCCACCTTGGGCGGCCGCCTTCATATGATCCTTTACAGCCCGCCGGAGGTAACGCCGGCAGGTGGCCAGCCCACCTTTACCTATAAGTGGACGCGCGACAACGTAGTCATCCCCGGCGCAAACCAAGCCTTTTACAGTCCTGTTGCCGCTGATGTGGGCCATACCCTGTCAGGCTCAATAACGGCTACTTTCGATGCAACCTCGTCCGCAACCCAGAACGTCCACAACCCCACGGTCATTGGCGCCAAGGCCCGCTCCTGGGGCTTCAATGGCGACGGCACGGCAGACGTGTTCGCGCGCAATGCCTATGGTCAGCTGTTGCTCTACCCAACGGATGGGCGTGGACATTGGTATGCCCCCCAGGTGATCGGAACAGGCTGGCACATCTATGATCTCCTTCTCTCACCCGGCGACTTCGATGGCGACGGCAACGTGGACGTCATGGCCAGGGACCCCCAGGGACGCCTCTTTCTCTACTCAGGGAACGGCGCGGGAGGCTGGATCGTAGCCAAGCAGGTTGGCCAAGGATGGCAGGGCTTCAGGGACGTCATCGGCGCGGGTGACTTCAATGGCGACGGCACCAACGACATCATCGCCCGCGATTCCGCCAACAATTTGCTCCTGTACCCAGGCGACGGCCGCGGCGGCTGGCTATCCCCAACGCAAATTGGCTTTGGGTGGGGCAATGCAAGCCTGCTCACAGCAGTTGGCTACTTTACCGGCAGCGAGGCGCTATCACTCGTGTACAAGAACCAATACAACGGACTGATGATCAGCGAAGGTCCCCGGAACGGGCAACTCGTCGGCGCCGCGACAACCGGCTATGGCTGGCAGGTCATGTCCCGCCTGGGCGGACTCGGCGATTTCAACGGCGACGGCGACCCTGACATATATGGCATTGACTACAACGGGCAAATGGTCATGTACTACGGAAACGGCGCCGCTTACCAGATTAACTCCATGTTCGGCAGCTACTGGAAGGGCCAGGCAACCGTCGGAACTGGCTGGAACGTCATGAACTACGTCTTCTAGGCCTACTCGACGCTCTTGATCTTCACCACGAACACGGCCCCCAAGAGCCCGATGACTGCGGCGGCTACGTACAGCGAGACGTAGCCGCCGTGCCACTCTTTCACGAGGAGGTAAGCGATCCCTGGCGCCCAAATTTGCGGCAGCGAGTTGGCAATGTTGATGACACCGAGGTCCCGGCCTCGGTCCAAAGCCGCGGGCAGGACCTGGCTGATGAGGGCGAAGTCCACCGCAAGGTAGGCGCCGAAGCCGATTCCGAGGACAGCTGCTCCCGCCAGGCCGCCAATCCACGTCGGGGCGAAGGCCAGAATCAGTGACGCTGCAGCGATGATGACGGACGAAGCTATGACCAAGGGCTTCCGCTTTCCCGTCCGGTCGCTCAAGCGACCGCCCAGGACGCTAGTAATGATGACCATCACTGCGTACAGCCCGGTCAGGACCAGCACGCCGAACTCGGGCTCGATTCCTTCAGTTTCTTTCAAATGCACGGCATCGGTAAGGAAGAAAAGCAAGTAGATCGTCACCATGTGGTTGCCCGTGCTGACCAGCAGCCGGGTGAGCCAGGCCCACGCAAAGTCCGGGTAGCGTTTCGGCGACACCCAGAAACCCTTCGCGAACCGCCACAGGCTGAACGGCGGCCGCTCCTGGGGCGGCAGGGGCTGGTCATCGCTCTTGAACAGGTAAAGCACGACGCCGGCCAGCAGCGCTGCGGCGCACACCCAGTAACCTGCGGCGAAGTCTCCGGCGACGACGGCGGCGATCACGGCGCCCACGAGGATACCTACCGTCTGGCCCATGGCGGCCAAGCCGCCAACAGTTCCGCGCTGCGGCACGGGAACCCGGTCCGGGACGGCGGCGGTAATGGCCGAATACATGGCGTTGGCTCCCGCCTGCACCAGGCACCACAGCAAAGTCATCACAGCTACGTTGGGCGCGCCCGCCAGGGCAACAAGGGCAACGGCGCCGAGGATTGCTCCCATCAGAACCCAGGGAACCCGCCGCCCAAACCTGGATGTGGTCCGGTCGCTGAAGGCGCCGAACAGGGGATTCGCCACCATGGAAACTGCAGCACCGCAGCCGGTGACCAAGGCCAGGATGGCCTCCTTCTGGCCCTCGTCAAAGTGGGCAGCCTGCTGGCCCAGGAGAACCTGAAGGGGACCGAAGAACGCTGCGTTGATGCCCAGGTTGACCAGTACCACGCCGGTGACCCAAACAGTGCGGACTGGTTTAACCGGTTCAGCCAGCGCCGTGGTGCCGCCACGGACGACAGCGGGATCCGGTACCGACCCCGGAAGGTCGGACAAGCTCATGGCAGGTTCCCCTCATTTGAATGTGTGAATTCAGCCTAGCGTGGCGGAGTGACGCTGAACCGCCGTCGCGTCGTTTATTCACATAGCCCGAAATACGCACCCAAGCAGCCCGTGTGGCGCGTTAGTGTGGCCTCAAACCCACGGAGGAGAAGCACCATGAGCCAGCATGTAAATACGGCAGATCTCTACGACGAACGCGGTGAGGAACTCGAGTCCCTTGCTGTCCAGTTCCAGAACCTTGGACGCCACACGCATTTCAGCGGCCCCGTCCGTACTATCCGGTGCCATGAGGACAACGCGCTGGTGAAATCAGTCCTGGCCACGCCCGGCGACGGAGCAGTCCTGGTCGTCGATGGCCGAGGTTCATTGCGGACTGCCCTCATGGGCGACATGATCGCTGAAAGCGCCGTGGAAAACGGTTGGGCCGGAGTGATCATCTACGGAGCCATCCGCGACCGTGAGGCCATCGCCCGGCTCTCCCTGGGCGTCAAAGCCCTCGGAAGCAACCCCCGGAAGAGTGCCAAGACGGGGGCCGGCGAGGTCGATGTGGAACTCGTGATCGACGATGTCCGCATCCGTCCCGGGGTGATGATCTTCAGCGATCCGGACGGAATCCTCCTGGAACGCTGAGGTGAGCGGAGGAGACTTGAAGAGGGTCGGCCAAGAAATATTCTCCCGCTGGGAATGATCGGGGCGTTAGGATAGTTACTGAAAGCAACTATCCTGCTTAATCCCACTTTTCTGCCATCTCTGGAGAAGATATGTCCAATTCCACGCCCGTTCGGGCTGCTGGTGAGGTCCTGACCCATCGTCAGACGCTCACCGTCATGGTGGGACTCATGCTCGGCATGTTCCTGTCCTCGCTGGACCAGACCATCGTGTCCACGTCCATCTACACCATCGCCAACGACCTCGACGGTCTGTCCCTGCAGGCGTGGGCCACTACGGCGTACCTCATCACCTCCACGGTGAGCACCCCGCTGTACGGCAAACTCAGCGACATCTTTGGCCGCCGCCCGTTGTACCTCACGGCCATCCTGATCTTCCTCGCCGGCTCCCTGTACGCAGGTTCCGTCCACTCCATGACGGAGCTTGCCATCGCCCGTGGCATCCAAGGACTGGGCGCCGGCGGTCTCCTCGCGCTGGCCCTGACCATCATCGGCGACATCGTTGCCCTGAAGGACCGGGCCAAGTACCAGGGCTACTTCATGTCCGTTTTCGGCATCTCGTCTGTCCTTGGCCCTGTCATTGGCGGTGCCTTTGCCGGTTCAGCCAACATCCTGGGCTTCGACGGTTGGCGCTGGGTCTTCTTCATCAACCTCCCCATCGGCCTTGCCGCGCTGGTGGTGGTCTTCATGTACCTGCACCTGCCGGTCAGGCACGTGAAGCAGAAGATCGACTACTGGGGCGCAGCCGCCATCACCTTGGCGATTGTTCCGCTGCTCCTGGTAGCTGAGCAAGGCCGCACCTGGGGCTGGTCCTCCGCGGGATCATGGCTTTGCTACGGACTGGGCGTCATCGGCATCGTGGCGTTCCTCCTCGCCGAGAAGCGTGCCGGCGACTACGCGCTGATTCCGTTGCGTCTCTTCAAGAACACCACGTTCGGCTTGTCCTCGCTGTTGAACTTCATCATCGGTATCGGCATGTTCGGTGCCATCGCCATGCTGCCCATGTATTTGCAGCTGGTGAAGGGCCTTACTCCCACTGAGGCAGGCCTGATGATGATCACCTTCACCGTGGGCATCCTCTTCGGCTCCATCTCCGCCGGCCGCACGATCTCCAACTCCGGTGTATACCGGATCTTCCCGATCATGGGAACGGCAGTGCTTGCAGGCGCAGCAACGGTCATGGGGCTAGTCCTGGGCGTCGACACCGGCTTGTGGGTTCCCGGACTGATCGCAGTGTTCTTCGGCGTCGGACTCGGCTTCTGCATGCAACCGCTGACCCTTGCCATGCAGGTATCCGTCCCGCCCAAGGACATGGGCGTTGGCACCTCCACGGCCGCGTTCTTCCGTTCCATGGGCGGCGCCGTCGGCACGGCAGTGTTCATCTCCATGCTGTTCAGCACGGCCGCGGACAAGATCGCAGACGGCATGAAAACAGCAGCATCCAGCCCCGACTACCAAGCTGTCATGCGCGACCCTGCGGTGGCCTCGGATCCTGCGAACGCCAAGCTGTTCGACTTCTTCAAGAACGGTGCCAACAACGATTCGTTGAACGACACAAGCTGGTTGCACTCGGCCAACAGCACGCTCACCCGGCCGATCACGGAGGGCTTTGCACAGGCAATTGACGTGGTCATGTTGACCGCTGCGGGCCTGATGATCATCGCTTTCCTGATCAGCTTCGCGCTGCCGAACAAGAAGCTCACGGATCCCAAGGCTGCCGCAAAGGATTCAGTTCCGGCCCACTAGTTCCCCGCGAAACCAAGAAATGGCAGGCAGTCTTCGGACTGCCTGCCATTTTTTTGGGCGATTCCTAATGGTCAACCAAGACAATCCGGGTAGCTTCCTCCACGTCTCCACGCAGATCCCGGTCCATGGCATCGACGGGCAATCCATAGCCGGCGGTCATCATGCTTTGAAGCCTGCGGCTGGCAAACTCCCCCGGTCGCCGGCCCTGCAGACGCAACGCCCGAGCCGCACAGACAAGTTCGACGGCGGTGACGGTCGCCAGGGCTTGCACCGTCGACTGCAGCTGGGCTGCGGCTACGCTGGCAAAGCTGGCGTCTTCTTCTGCCCCCAAGGACAACACCACTGTTTGCAGACTGACCGGCTGGGTATTCGCGCGAATCCGTCCCACCGCGGCGGCAGCCACGTACTCCAGCATCATGACGCCTGACTGGCCGGCACCATCCTTGGCAAGGAACGGGTGCAGACCCGTGTAGTTGGGGTCGCACAGGAGATCAATCCTGCGCAGATGCGTCGCGCAAGCAGCACCGATGGCCAACTGCAATGAATCCATCCGGCGTGCAAGGTTTGTCATCTGGAAAAGCCCGTGGTGGGCGACATCATTCGAGCCCTCGGACAAGGACCCGTGGACCAGGGGATTCTCGTTGCCCGCTGTAACGAGACGGCGGAGCACCTTACCCAAGGCGTCCAGCTCCTCGATCTGGGAACCGAAAATCTGGGGCAGGGTCCGCAGGCAGTAGGGATCCTGGATGCGGGCGGGCTGCCCACTGCCCTGCACCAGTCCATGGAAGGTGTTCGCGGCCGCTGACACGGCAGGAGTGTCTGCCGCGGCAGCAACCGCCGGGCTCAATGCCTCCACATTGCCGGACATCGCTATGAAGGAGAGGGCTGCTACAGAAGCGGCATTGTCCAGGAGCCTCGACAGTTCCTCGTGGGCCAGAACAGCCTGGGCGATCGTCAATGCACTGGAGCTGATGAATGGGAGTGCATCAGCGGTAGCCCAGCCCTCCACGAAAGTCCGCGCTCCTCCCCCGCCCAAGGGCTCCCGCTCACCAAGCATGGTCAGCGCAGTTCCGGACAGGGCTTGGAGATCCGCCGTACCAATCCCCCCGAACTCCCGGACCTCCGGAACGACATCCGAGTTGATCAACTCAACAAGGGCAACGGCAATAGCAGGGTTGATGCCGGAGGCACCAGCGGCCAACTGCGATAGCCTCACGGCCAGCATCGCCCGGATGGTCCTGCGGTCCAGAGGCCTGCCGGCATCCACCGCGTGGCTTCGCAGCAACTGGAGGCCGTGGGTGTCAGTTCCATCGCCTTTGGACAACTCCACCGTCCGATTCGCCCCTACACCCGTTGAACGACCATAAACGGGCCGCTTTGAGGAAGTAGCAACAGCGGACTCCTGTGAGGCTGCCATACGGGCCAAGGCTCCCGCTGCCAGGCTGACAGACGTGCCGTCGGCGACCGCCACAATGTCCGACAAGGCCAGGTTTCTGCCGTCTATTTCCACCATGGGCCGATCCTTTCATCCGTCATCGAAGTGGTGCTCTGACCGGCAGTAGTGGTTGCCAGGCAGGGCCCGACAATCACTACTGCTACGGCAACCACTACTGCTACTAGTCCGTTTCCGGCGCGAAGCGGACCGGGTTCCAAACCTCCGGAGAAGGCTGGACGGGAAGCTGCGTGTTCCTTCGGGCCGCGGTACGGGAGTCACTTTGACGTGTCTCCGAGGCCGAACATTCGCGTTCGGACCGGGAAGTGGTGGTCACGGTCATTGGCTTGCTTCCTGGGCGGCCTTCGAACTGTTCATGGGGATGCGGACGCCGCGTTCGTTGGCGACGTCGATGGCGCGGTCGTAGCCGGCGTCGACGTGGCGGATGA
>NZ_JARDAN010000033.1:0-29481 GCF_040560085.1 Paenarthrobacter sp. CC6
CCAACTCCTGCCGCGCAGCGTCCTCCTCACCCTCACGGACAATGAACCCACCACCAACCGAAAAGAACGTCGCCTCACGCACAGTGTTTCCCTCAGCATCAGCCACGGCGAACTTCATCCCATTCGTATGCCGCGGCAACACCGTCAACGGATGCAACACCATATCCTCCACCGCATACGGCAGGGGGACCTCACCGGCGAGGTTGAGCTTGCCTGTCTCCGCGATCGAGGCCAGCCGCTCCTCCACCTCATCGGGCAGGATCTCCTCGGGCTCGTAACCTTCCAGGCCCAGCAAGGTAGCCGTGAAGGTGCCATGCCCCTTGCCCGTGGCAGCCAAGGAGCCATAAAGATCAACACGGAGCCCGGCCACGGCAGGAAGCAAACCGGACTCACGCAGCTCACGGGCAAACACCGCCCCGGCCCGCATCGGCCCCACCGTGTGGGAACTCGACGGACCAATGCCCACAGAGAACAGATCGAAAACACCAACAGCCATAGCCGGGATCCCTTTCAGGGAAGAGTGAAACAAGACAAAGAATGTGGGGGCCGGGCCAATCCCGAGCCAAGGCTGCCCGGCCCCCGGAGGTCCCAGTGCGGACCTCCAACCCGGTCTTTATGTGGGCGCCCGTTCCCAAGCGACCGCCCACCCGGGAGATCAATGTGCCTACGCCGTGGAGCGCCTCGTCGGAAACGGGGTTCGCTGCGAAACATGCCGTTCGCACGGCACATTCCGCAGCGAGCCCACGAATCGGACGGCACAACCGAGTGGCTACCCGAGGTTCGCAACTCCCGGGTACAGCGGGTGCGCGGCAGCGAGTGCCTCAACACGGTGACGCAACCCGGTAAGGTCCGCATCGGCGTCGGCAATCAGTGCCTCGGCGATGATGTCAGCGACCTCACGGAAGGCCGCTTCCCCGAAGCCGCGCGTTGCCAGCGCAGGGGTGCCGATCCGCAGGCCTGAGGTGACCATGGGCGGGCGCGGGTCGAACGGGACGGCGTTGCGGTTGACGGTGATGTCGATCGCGGCGAGACGGTCCTCGGCCTGCTGGCCATCGAGTTCGCAGTTGCGCAGATCCACCAGGACCAGGTGCACGTCTGTTCCACCGGAAACCACGGAGATTCCCCTGGCAGCGACGTCGGGCTGGACCAGGCGTTCGGCCAGGATGCGGGAACCGGCCAGGACGCGTTCCTGGCGCTCACGGAACTCCTCCGAAGCGGCAATCTTGAACGCGACAGCCTTGCCCGCGATCACGTGCTCCAGCGGTCCGCCCTGCTGGCCCGGGAACACGGCCGAGTTGATCTTCTTGGCGATGTCGGCGTCGTTGGACAGGATGATTCCGCCGCGCGGACCGGCGAGGGTCTTGTGCGTGGTGGAGGTGGTGACGTGGGCGTGCGGGACCGGCGAAGGGTGCAGGCCGGCAGCCACCAGGCCGGCGAAGTGGGCCATGTCCACCATCAGGTAGGCGCCCACGGAGTCAGCGATCCGGCGGAACTCAGCGAAGTCCAGCTGCCGCGCATACGCGGACCAGCCGGCCACGATCAGTGCCGGTTTGTGCTCCTGGGCCAGGCGCTCCACCTCAGCCATGTCCACAGTGTGGGTGTCCTCGCGAACCCCGTACGGGACCACGTTGTAGAGCTTGCCAGAGAAGTTGATCCGCATGCCGTGCGTGAGGTGGCCACCGTGGGCAAGGTTCAGGCCCATGATGGTGTCGCCCGGCTTGATCAGCGCGTGCATCACGGAAGCGTTCGCCTGTGCGCCGGAGTGCGGCTGCACGTTCGCGTACTCGGCTCCGAACAATGCCTTGATGCGGTCAATGGCCAGCTGCTCAATGACGTCGACGTGTTCGCAGCCGCCGTAGTAGCGCTTGCCCGGGTAGCCCTCGGCGTACTTGTTGGTCAGCACTGAGCCCTGCGCCTGCATGACAGCCACGGCAGTGTGGTTCTCCGATGCGATCATTTCCAGGCCGTCGCGCTGGCGGCCCAGTTCGTCGTCGATCTTCGCGGCGATCTCGGGGTCCAGCTCGGAGAGCTGCGCGTCCAACGACGCCGACACAACCTGCTCGAATTCGGTCACGGCTGCCGGGTTCACAGTTCGCCTCCGTTGGCTGCTGCGTACTCTTCGGCCGACATGAGCGGACCTTCTTCGGTGGCGGCGACCTTGAACAGCCAGCCCTGGCCGTAGGGGTCGTTGTTGATCAGCGCGGGATCTCCGACAACGGCGTCGTTGATCTCGGTCACCTCACCCGTCACAGGCGAGTACAGATCCGATACCGACTTGGTGGACTCCACCTCGCCGCAGGTCTCCCCCGCGGTCACTGTGGAACCAACCTCGGGAAGGTCCACGTACACGATGTCGCCCAGGGCGTCAGCGGCGACGGCGGAGATCCCGATCCCCACCGGCCCGTCCCCGTCAGCGGCAACCCACTCGTGCTCGGCCGAGTACTTCAATTCAGCTACTACCTTGCTCATTCCAATTCCTTCTCTCTCTTCGAGTTTTTGTACAGTTGATGCCCTCAAAAGGGCCTCATAGGGGCGTTATGTGTACAAAAACTCTTATTTTTGGCGCTTGTAGAACGGCAGCGGCACCACTTCGAAAGGCTCCGCTTTGCCGCGCAGGTCAACTTCCACGATGGTGCCAACCGCTGAATGTTCGACGTCGACATAGGCCAACGCCACCGGGTAACCGAGCGTCGGGCTTGGCTGGCCCGAGGTCACCTCACCGATCAGGGAACCGTCCTTGAGGACGGAGTAGTGCGCACGGGCGGCACGACGGCCCGTGCCCTTGAGGCCCACGAGCTTCTGGCCGATGGTGGATCCCACGCCGGCAGCCTTGATCGCGGCGAGTGCTTCCTTGCCAACAAAGTCGCTTTCCTTGGCCAGGGAAACTACCGGGCCAAGACCTGCGGCGTAGGCGTTCACGTGGCGGGAGAGTTCGTTGCCGTAGAGGGGCATTCCGGCTTCGAGGCGCAAGGAGTCGCGGGCGGCAAGGCCGGCGGGGATGAGTCCGTGGCCTTCGCCTGCTTCCAGGAGCGCTTCCCACAGACCGGGGGCGTCAACGTTCGGGATGTAGATCTCGAAGCCGTCTTCCCCGGTGTAACCCGTGCGGGCCAACAGCAGGTCCTGGGTGCCGCCGTCGAACGTGATGGAAACCTCCACCGCCGCGTAGTACTTCAGTTCCGTCACCAAGGAGCGCTGCTCGGCGTGTACCAGTTTCAGCAGGATGGCCTCGGCGTTTGGGCCCTGCACGGCAACCAGGGACGTCTCGGCGGAGGCGTCTTCAACCAGCACATCGAAGCCGGCTGCCCGCTCCTTCAGTGCCGCCGCAACCACCTTGGCGTTGCCCGCATTGGGGACCACCAGGAAGTTATCGTCAGCGCGACGGTACGTAATGAGGTCGTCGATGATGCCGCCGTCGGCGTTGCAAATCAGCGAGTACTTGGCCTTGCCCACCGCAATCGCGGACAGCTTGCCCGCCAGGGCGTAGTCCAGGAACGCTGCGGCGTCGGGGCCGGTGACCCAGACTTCGCCCATATGGGAGAGGTCGAACAGGCCTGCGGACTTGCGGACCGCGTGGTGCTCGGCGAGTTCGGACTCGTACTTGAGGGGCATCTGCCAGCCGCCGAAATCCGTGAAGGAAGCGCCGGCTTTTTTGTGCTGCTCATACAGGGCTGTGTAGTTCTCAGTCATCTCAGGAGTCCTTAGTTTTCGAAGTCCGTAAGGGGCGGGCAGGAGCACACCAGGTTGCGGTCGCCCGCGGCACCGTCAATGCGGCCTACCGGCGGGAAGTACTTGTCCTGCTTGAGGTGGTGGACCGGGAAGGCGGCCTGCTCACGCGGGTAGTCGCGGGCCCAATCGGAACTGACGACGGCGGCAGCCGTGTGCGGCGCGTTGCGCAGCGGCGACTTCTCAACAGTGAAATCACCGTTGGCCACCTGCTCGATTTCGGCACGGATGGTGATCATGGCTTCGATGAAGCGGTCGATCTCGGCCAGGTCCTCGGACTCGGTGGGTTCCACCATCAAGGTTCCCGCCACAGGGAAGGCCAGCGTGGGCGCGTGGAATCCGAAGTCGATGAGGCGCTTGGCTACGTCCTCAGCGGTGACGCCGGTCTTCGCGGTCAGCTCGCGGAGGTCCAGGATGCACTCGTGAGCCACAAGTCCGCCTTCACCTGTGTAGAGCACCGGGAAGTGCTCATCCAACCTGGAGGCAACATAGTTCGCGGCCAGCAGGGCGGACTTGGTGGCTTCGGTCAGGCCCTGGCCGCCCATGAGCTTCACGTACGCCCAGGAGATCGGCAGAACGCCGGCGGAACCATAACGGGAGGCCGAAATCGCGACGCCGCCTTCGGCAGAATCACTGTTCGCGTCGCCGGGCATGAACGGCGCCAGGTGTGCCTTGGCTGCGACCGGACCAACGCCCGGTCCACCACCGCCGTGCGGGATGCAGAAGGTCTTGTGCAGGTTCAGGTGCGAGACATCGCCACCGAACTTGCCCGGCTGGGCCAAGCCAACCAGCGCGTTGAGGTTGGCGCCGTCAACGTACACCTGGCCACCGGCCTCGTGGATGGCATCGCAGACTTCGCGGACGTCGGCGTCGTACACACCGTGCGTGGACGGGTACGTGATCATGATGCAGGAGAGCGCGTCCTTGTTGGCCTCGATCTTGGCCTTCAGGTCGTCGTGGTCGATCGTGCCATCGGATGCCGTCGCCACGACGACAACCTTCATTCCGGCCAGCACCGCGGAGGCAGCGTTCGTGCCGTGGGCCGAGGCCGGGATGAGGCAGACGTTGCGCTGCTCATCGCCACGGGACAGGTGGTAGCCGCGGATCGCCAGGAGCCCGGCAAGCTCACCCTGGGAGCCGGCGTTCGGCTGGATGGAGACCTGGTCGTAGCCGGTGATCTCGGTGAGGTCGGCTTCCAGGTCCTCGATCAGTTCGCGCCAACCGGCCGTCTGGTGGTCCGGAGCGAACGGGTGGATCGAAGCGAACTCCGGCCAGGAAATGGCTTCCATCTCGGCAGTGGCGTTGAGCTTCATGGTGCACGAGCCCAGCGGGATCATGGTGCGGTCCAGCGCGAGGTCCCGATCGGACAGCTTGCGGATATAGCGCAACAGCTGCGTCTCGGAACGATGCGTGTTGAACACCGGGTGCTGCAGGAAATCAGAGGTGCGGACTACGGATTCGGGCAGTTCGAACCCGGAGGCGTCCCCCACCGGACCGGCACCAAAGGCGACGGCTACCGCGGAGAGGACTTCCGGCGTCGTGGTTTCATCAACCGAAACCCCCACGGTGTCGGCGTCGATGATCCGCAGGTTGATGCCGCGGGCTTCGGCGGCGGCGATGACCTTGTCCGCCTTGCCGGGGACGCGGACCGTGAGGGTGTCGAAGAAGGAGTCGGCAACGAGCTCGCGACCAGCCTTCTGCAGCGCAGTGGCAAGGGTGCGGGCGTGGCCGTGGACGGTTTCGGCGATCGCCTTCAGGCCTTCAGGGCCGTGGTATACGGCGTACATCGAAGCGACGATCGCGAGCAATGCCTGTGCCGTGCAGATGTTGGAGGTGGCCTTTTCGCGGCGGATGTGCTGCTCGCGGGTCTGCAGCGCGAGGCGGTAGGCGGGGACGCCGGCGTTGTCCTTGGAGACACCGACGATGCGGCCCGGGAGCGTCCGCTCCATGCCTTCACGCACGGCCATGTAGGCCGCGTGCGGGCCGCCGAAGAACAGCGGAACACCGAAGCGCTGCGCAGTTCCGACGGCGACGTCGGCACCTTGTTCGCCCGGGGGCGTGATGAGGGTGAGCGCCAGCAAATCCGCGGCCACGGTGACCAGTGCGCCGCGTTCCTTCGCGTCGGAAATGACGCCGGAGTGGTCGAAAACCCGGCCCGAAGCACCAGGCTGCTGGAGGACGACGCCGTTGATGTCGCCGTCGGGCAGACCGGCGGAGAGGTCCGCGACCTCTACCTCGAAGCCCAACGCCTCAGCGCGGCCCTTCACGATGGCGATGGTCTGCGGAAGGAGGTCGGCGTCCAGGACAGTCTTGCCATCCTTGGCCGTCTTGTTCTTGTTGGCCCGGCGCATCAACAGCACGGCTTCGGCCACGGCGGTGGCTTCATCCAGCAGGGAAGCGTTCGCCACGGGAAGGCCGGTGAGATCCTGCACCATGGTCTGGAAGTTGAGGAGCGCTTCGAGGCGGCCCTGGGAAATTTCCGGCTGGTACGGCGTGTAGGCCGTGTACCACGCGGGAGCTTCCAGGATGTTGCGGCGGATGACCGGGGGCGTGACGGTGTCGTAGTAGCCCTGGCCGATCATCTGGACCGCGGTCTTGTTCTTGGATGCGAGCTTCCGCAGTTCGGCGAGGACCTGCACCTCGGTGAGGGCATCCTGCAGTTTCAGGGCCGTGTCCTGGCGGATGGAATCGGGGACGGCTACGTCCACCAGGCCGTCGACAGAGTCGTAGCCGATGGCCTTGAGCATGGTGTCAACGTCGGCCTGGCGCCGGGCGCCGATGTGCCGGTCCGCGAAAGCGGTGGGGGTTGATTGAACAGTCAAGAGGAACTCCATGATTCAGGCGCCCACTGAGCGCCACGATGATGTGGGTTCCTCCCCGCTCTGTATTGGACCTGAGAGATTCCGCAGGAATGGTTGCCTGCTTGCACCGTCGGTGAGCCCGGTTACCCGAACTGCTTTCCAGAGTTGCCTAACCGCGGCGGTACATGGGCCTGAGAGATTCCTGGGGAGGATTTGCTCCTACGGCGCCTGACTGGATGTACCGGCAGGACTCTCCCGCCGCAGATCAAAAGCGTTGCGTCACGCGAGTGACACGCTTCACACCATAGCGCGGGGTTTCGCAAAAGTGCAAGCAAGCGGCCCCTACCCGTGCATGGCCTCGTGGATCTGAAGGGCGAACCAGAGCTGGGCCACCGTGGAGGTTTCACCCATGTCCAGGCCCGTCAGCTCACCGATTTTCCGGATCCGGTAGATGATGGTTTGCCGGTGCGTGAACAGGGTTGCCGCCGTCTTTTGCCAGGACCGCTGCGAGTCCAAATACGTCCGCAACGTGACAATGAGATCGCCTTCCTGGCTCTGCTCGTAGTCGAAAACCGGCCCCAGGAGCCGCCGGACCAACGCGGTCCCTTCCTCGAAACTGGTCAGGCCCAACCAGGACGGGCCCTGGGCATAACGGGCCAAAGCCAGCTTGTTGGCGCGGGCGGAACCAAGCGCCCAGAGGGATTCCTGCAGTGCGCGTTGGATATTCGCAACGGCTGCCGGCGCACTTATCCCGATCGCGGCATCCACACCGGCGCAATGCACCAGGACGTCGTCGGGCACGTCGGCCGGGACCACCACATGGAACCTGTTGTTCCGCTTCAACGACGCCGACGCAACCCCGTGCCGCCACAGTTCGATGTGCACGTTGGCCAGCCTGTCGCCGTCGTCCGCTGAGATCGAGGCGACCACGAAGCCCTGTGCCGGAACCTCGAAAGCTGCCAGCCTGCTTTCCATGTCCGCCGTGCCGAGCCGGCCGTCGAAGGCCTGGAGCAGGAACTCGCCCGCTAGGCGGTGCCTGCCTTCCAGCGACAGGACGATGCGGGAAAGCTGCAGTCCCAGCACGGTGGCGGCGTGCAGGAGCACGACGGCGTCCGGGTGCGGTTCGGCGTTGGGCAACACCACCAAAAGCGCATTCGCGTGGGTGGGGATATCCATGGTCAGGACGTGCCTGCCCCGAACGCGGTGCCACTGGAAATTCTTCCCCGCCAACGACACCTGCCCCGACGACGGCGCCCAGGCATCAGCGAGGAACTCCGGGAGTGCCTTCCCATCGGGGTGCCAGGGATGGAGGCAGCGGCGATCCACGACGAACAGGTCCGCGTCCAACTCGGTCGCCAGCCGCTGAACGAGGCTCTGCCAATGGTCCTCGGAGGCACCTGCGGTGCGGAGCAGATCATAGACGCGCGCCGTCTGCCGGAGCCGACGCGACTCTTCGAGCAGCGAGGACTCCGCAACCGACCTGGCGATCGCGATGAACGGCAACGGATACGGAATGTTGACCAGGGGCAAGGGGAGCCGATCGCACGCCGCCAGGAATTCCGCGGTCAGGGTCGGCGCGTGCATCTTCTCTCCGATGGCCAGGGCGCTGGCACCGCTGTCCATCAGGGCCTCCGCGAGCGCCACTTGCCCGTCTGCGTCGGCGGGAATCGAGAGACCATTGGTCATCATGAGTTCGCCGCCCGTGACCCACTCCCAGAGCCGGGGCAGGTCCGAGGTGTGAGCCCAGGTGATGCGGTTATCCATTCCTGCCGAGCCGGCCAGGATTGTCAGGCCCAGCTGCGGTTCGGCGACGAGTTCAGCGACGGTGATTGCCATGCCTTGGCCTCCCGGGGTGTGCCGGATGGTCGCCAGCACCGTTTAGACAAATGTATATGCAACTTAATCATTTGTAGTCGATCTACGGATAGTCGGAGTGACGCCGGTCACCCAAGAATTGAATGACTACTTCCCCGCTCCCCAAGAGCACTCACGAGAGAGGGTTGCAATGAGCGCAACAAGCAACCTCATTGACGATGCCCCACTGACCGCGTTCCACAAAAAGCTGACGTTCTTCGCCTCCGGCGGTCCGTTCATCGATGGCTACGCGTTGTCGATCATCGGAATCGCCCTGATCACAATGACCCCCGGACTGCAGCTGAGTACCGGGGAAATTGGACTGATCGGTGCCGCCAGCCTGGTAGGCATCTTCTTCGGCGGCGCCGTCTTCGGGTGGCTCACGGACAAGATCGGCCGCCACAAAATGTATATTGCCGACCTCATAGCGCTGGCCGTCTTCTCGCTGCTGAACGGCTTTGCCACTGAGGTCTGGCAAGTAGTCCTGTGCAGGTTCTTCCTGGGGATGGCCATCGGCGCCGACTACCCCATCGCCACGTCGCTCCTGGCAGAGTTCCTGCCCAAGAAGCACCGCGGCCGCCTGCTTGGGGCCACCTTTGTGGTCTGGGCTGTTGGCGCAGCGGTCGCCTACGCCGTCGGATTCCTGCTCCGCGACATGGGACCGGACGCTTGGCGCTGGATGGTCGCCAGCCCGGCGATCTTCGCCATCATCACCCTGCTGTGCCGGCTCGGGACACCTGAGTCGCCACGCTGGCTGCTGTCACGTGGTCGCCGTGAGGAGGCTGATGCAGTCATCAAGAAGGTCTACGGACAGCAGTATGGGCTGGCTGATATCGCTTCCGACAGCGAGGGACCGGCGAAGCAAGGCAGGTTCCTGGACATTTTCCGGGGCCAGTTCTGGAAGCGGACGTTGTTTGTTTCCATTTTCTGGACAGCCCAGGTGATCCCACTCTTTGCTGTGTACACCTTCGCCCCTGACCTTCTGGCATCCTTCGGAATGCACGGAGACGCCAACCTCTACGGAGGATCGTTCTTGATTTCCATGTTGTTTGTTGTCGGTGGCATCCCCGGACTGTGGCTGGTGGAAAGAATCGGCCGACGCCGGCTGCTTCTCTGGAGCTTCGGGGTCATCGTGGTGGCCTTGGCCATCCCGGCTTTCATTCCCGACGTCCAGGCCGCGCCGTTGTTCATCGCCTTGGCCGTATTCGCTTTGGCTTCCGGCGCCTCCAGCTTCCTCGAAGTCGTCTACCCCAACGAACTCTTTCCCACCGAAGTGCGGGCAACGGCAGTGGGTTTTGGTACCGCCATCAGCCGCATCGGATCTGCCGCCAGCACTTACCTGATGCCCATCGCAATAGTGAGCTTCGGCGCCGCCGGTTCCCTGCTCATCGGCGCCGTGATCTCCCTGGTCGGTTTGGTGGCGACCTTCCTGCTCGCGCCGGAAACGGCCAACAAATCCCTTTCAGAACTCACCTCCCGTAAGAATCCGGGCACCCCGGAGCCGAATAAAGTAACCGAAGGATCCCTGTCATGACCACTCACCAGCCCGTCGGACCAGTCGATGCCACCAAGGTTCCCCGCTTCGCAGGATTGGGTACCTTTGCCCGTCTGCCGCAGATTGACCGCGTCCCCGACTACGACATTGCCATTGTCGGCGTACCGTTCGACGGCGGTACCTCCTACCGCCCAGGGGCCCGGTTTGGTCCGGCCGCAGTCCGCGAAGCCTCCCGCCTCCTGCGCCCTGGTTACCACCCGGAGCTGGATGTGGAGCCAGTCAACGAAGTCCAGGTCGTGGATGCAGGGGATATCGCCTGCACTCCTTATGACATCGCCCGTGCCATCCGCGAGATCGAGGAGCAAGCCCGTCCGCTGATCAGCCAGGACAGGAAACTCATCTCCATCGGCGGCGACCACACCATCGCGCTCCCCATGTTGCAGGCGCTCAACAAAGTGCACGGACCAGTGGCTCTACTCCATTTCGATGCCCACCTGGACACCTGGGACACGTACTTCGACCAGCCGGTCACGCACGGAACCATCTTCCGGAGGGCGTTCGAGGAGGGCTTGCTGTTGGAAGACAAGTCGATGCACGTGGGTATCCGTGGTCCTGTGTATGACCGCAACGACTTCCTGCGCGACCACGAGTTCGGTTTCCAAATCATTCGCTGCTCGGACCTGGATGTCATAGGCGTCCCGGCGGCGATCGACCAGGTCAGGCAGCGGTTGGGCGACACCCCCGTCTACGTTTCCATCGACATCGACGTCCTGGACCCGTCCTACGCACCCGGCACCGGCACCCCGGAGATGGGTGGTCTGCATTCCCGGGAGCTCCTGGCACTGCTCCGCGGACTCAACGGCATCAACATCGTGGGCGCCGACGTCGTAGAAGTGGCACCGGCGTATGACCATGCCGACATCACCAGTGTTGCCGCAGCAACTGTGGTGTTTGACCTCTTGGCCCTGATGGTCAACCGGGGAAAGGGCGCCAGCGTGTCAGGCTTCGAACTCGAAGAAGCTACAGCCTGATCCTCAGGGGCGCCGTCCCGCACTGAGTGGGGGTCAAGTTTCCTCCCTGGTCACTTGACCCCCACTGGAAACACCGGAATGGTAGTTTGATTCCTGCTGAGGCAGACAACGCACCCAACCGGAGGACCATCCATGTTTAAGGGTTTCAAGGACTTCATACTTCGCGGAAACGTGATCGAACTGGCTATCGCTGTCGTTATCGGCAGTGCATTCACCGCACTCGTCGGAGCTTTCACCAACCACATCATCAACCCGGTGATCGCCGCCGCCGGCGGCATGAACGCCGAAGGCCTGGGCTTCAAGATCTGGGAAAACAACCCCGCTACCTTTGTCGATTTCGGCGCCGTGCTGACCGCACTCGTGACCTTCGTGATCACCGCGGCCGTGGTCTACTTCATCTTCGTGGCACCCATGAACAAGATCAACTCACTGGTCAAGGACCGCCTCTCCACCGAGGAGCCCGAGGAAGAGCCGCTTCCGGCCGACACCGCGCTGCTTGCCGAGATCCGCGACCTCTTGAAGGATGCAGCCGCCGCCCGCGGAAATGCCCGGGACTTGGACGACGACTCCATCCGCTAGGAAAGCCCGCCGCACATCCCTGTTGTTGCGGCCTTTCCCGTTTGGCCAAGTAGAGCCCGGCACTACCCCTGAGGGAGTGCCGGGCTTTACTTTTGTCCGCCCCGATACATGGGCCACTCACCGGGCAGGAACAGCCGGCTACCCGGAAGTAGCCGGAACGTGACGCACCAGCAACGGGTTCGAAACAGGCGCGGGGCAGCATGAAACCATGAAGCGCAACCCGAGGACCCCCGTTACCGCGGACCTGCTGTGCGATGTCTGCGGCCAACTGCCCGAACCGCCCAAGGCCAGGCTGACCCTGGCCAACATCGCGGTCATGCTTCCCATTGAACTTCTGGTCCATGCAGCGGTGGTGGAAACCCATCTTCCCTACCTGGCCAAGGTCCTGCTGCTCACCGTGACCGCGACCGTCCTGGTGATCTGGGTTGCCGAGCCCTCCGCCGCGAAGGTCCTCAGGCGCTGGTTGCACGCCCCGGCACTCCGCCACCGGCACAAGCTGAACATGGCGCCTGCCCTGTGGCGGGCGCGGACCCTCGTGCTGGACCAACCCGGATCCCTACAGAGGATCACCCAGTCACTCGCCCGCTTGGAGACCAACATCCTGAGCATCCATGTTCATCCGATGGGAGGCGCCGGGCCGGACGGCAGCGTCATGGACGAGTTCGTCCTCTCGGCCCCGGGCGAGGTCACCGAGGTTGAACTGCTGAAGGCCTTGGACGACGGCGGCGGGCGTGGGTCCCAGGTCTGGCCGACCACGGCGCTGGCCATGGCCGACGGACAAACCAGGGCCCTGAGCCTGGCCGCCCGGGTGGCCGGAAATCCTGCCGAGCTCCCACACGCCGTGGCTGAGCTGCTGTCCGCAAAAGTAGTGCCCAACAGTCCGGAACGTCGGCCACCCGGGGCCGCGACCGCCGTCGTGGGTTCCACGGATGTGCTGAAGGTTCCCACCGCTTGGCATGGTCCACTCGTGTTCTCCCGCCCGGGCGAGCCGTTCACTCCGGCCGAATCCGCGAGGGCCCATCGCTTGGCTGAACTGGCCGAAATCCTGGCTTACGGCCCTGCCCCCACCCCGGCGAGGGACTGACGGTATCCCGGTCGCCTGCAGGATTCGTGTCGTGAGGCACTCCTGGACTTCCAACGTGCGAATATTTGTCCACCATTCGCATCTTTCCCATGGGGGACCTTTGTCTGAAAACACTCACTCCGGCACGCCCGAAACTGCCGGGAACAACACCAACACACCCGAACCGCAGTACGGCGTACGGCTTCCCGAAGGGACCGGCCCGGACGTTCCGGCATGGCACCCGGAAGCCCAACACATCCAAGCAATCTACGGCCAACCCATCTCTGTTACTCCCCGCGAAGACGTGGGACGCGGAGCCCTGTTTGCACTGGCTGCCCTGCCCATCGGCGTTATCTTGTGGATGGCCATATGGAGCCTCGGGTGGATGTCCTCCCTGGTGACATTTGCCGCCGCCGTCATGGCCGCCAAATTCTACGTAGCTGGCGCGGGAGCCCTGAGCCGAAAAGGCGTGTGGATCGTCGTCGGCGTAACTGTGGTGACGGCACTGTCGTCATTCGTCGGTGGCGTGTGGCTCGACGTTGTCCAGTTCCTCGGCCGCGAGCCCCTGGCCATGGTCATGAATTCCGAACCTTGGGCCCTGATGGCCGACAACCTCGCATACAACCCGGAGTTCATCAGCGGATACATGAAGGACTTCCTGCTCGCGCTGCTCTTCGGTGCCCTTGGATGCTTCTTCACCCTGCGCCAGATGTTTACCGCAACCAAGGCCTCCTAGGACGGGCGGCGGCTGATTCCGCTGCGTTCCTTCCCCGTTGCTTCTCCGGCGTCACCGCGTTTTTCATTCGACACGCGGTGTCCCTTGGGTCTGGCATGGAGCAACCGGGGAGGAACGCGGGGTCGGCCCCCGCGGTGGGTTAGTCGCCGTCGATCTTCTCCAGCAATTTGCCCAGAGCATCACGGATGTCGTCGTAGTCGTATTGGCCCGCCCTGCTCTCCGCCGAGATCACTGCACAGCGGTGGACCTTCTTGAAGTCACCGATCGGGAACTTGTAATGTCCCTTTTGGTCATCCGGATGCTCGTCGTCCACGCCGAGAAACCACTTTGAGTATTCGGCATGTCCGTGTTTGTCCAGGAACGAGTTTTCATCCCCGCTGGAAGGGGCATGCTCGCTCCAGTCGTCCCTGGTGTCTTTCACGGCCTTGCCATCGCGGATCAAGTGCTTCGCGTTCTCGAATGCCTTCTTGTTGAGTTTCACGGTCATGGCTCATCCTCGTTCATGGTGCGATCGGAAAGGACAGGTTACTTCCTATCGTTCACCTTAGGACGCGGACCCCGAGTCGAAAAGACCCCCTGCCGCCAGCAAGCCGGGGCCCGGACCTTGGGGAAGGAAGCGAACCCCTATTTGAGAATGCGGACCTTGACGGCCACACCGCGTTCCTTCATCACCAACCGCCGGCCAATGGGGCCTTTCTGGCGGAGCCACAGGACGCTGCCATCGAACGTCACCGCATCCACGACTCCCTCGTCCACCACTTCCTTGCCGCTCAGGACCTGGACAGTTTGACCCACGAGTGACCTCCAGTCGGACACCCGTCTGCCCCCTGATCGATCAAAGCTGACCCCGAACAGCGAATCTTTCGCACCCTGTTTCAACCGACGACTCCTCGCGTCCTCTACAAACCCTGTACAGGAGGTGTGCTGCCACAGCTCAGTCCATGACGCGATTCCCGGCCAAATTAATCCATGCCCACAACTTAATGACGCTACAGTGCCTTTACGGCGCCGAGTACCTTGGTCAACGAGTCCTTGGCATCACCAAACAACAGCGTGGTCTGGGGTTCGTAGAGAAGTTCGTTCTCAATCCCTGCGAACCCGGGGCGCATGGAGCGTTTGAGGAACACCACCTGCCGTGCGTCAGCAACCTCCAGGATGGGCATCCCGTAAATCGGTGAACCGGCGGTGGTCTTCGCGGCGGGGTTCACGACGTCGTTGGCGCCTACTACCAAGGCGACGTCCGCGGTCTTGAATTCGGAGTTGATCTCGCTCATTTCCTTGAGGGACTCATAAGGAACATTGGCCTCCGCCAGCAGGACATTCATGTGTCCGGGCATGCGCCCGGCGACGGGGTGGATGGCGAAGTCCACTTCGATTCCGCGCGATTCCAGGGCCAGCGCCAATTCAGCCGCCGTGTGCTGCCCTTGAGCCACCGCGAGGCCGTAGCCGGGGACGATGATCACCCGTTGCGCGTACCCGAGCAGGACCGCCACGTCCTCGGCACTGGACGAACGCACCGGCCGCTCACTCACAGCGGTGGATCCGGCCGTGGACCCGCCTTTGAAGGCGCCGAACATAATGCCGGCAACACTGCGTCCCATCGCCGCCGCCATGGCCCGCGTGAGGATGGTGCCCGACGCCCCAACCAAGGTACCGGCCACCAAAAGCAGCACGTTCCCCAGCACCAGTCCGGACGCAGCTACGGCCAAACCCGTAAACGCGTTCAACAGGGAGATGACGATCGGGACATCGGCCCCACCTACCGGGAGCACCAGAAGGACGCCGGCAACGAGGCCAAGAACCAGGAGGATCAACGCCAACAGCAGCGAACCGTTCAGGATCACTGCAACGCCAGCACCCACTGCCGCCAGCAGCACCAGGGCCATGAGCGCAGGAAGCCCGGGGAAGGTCACAGGCCGGGTGGTCATGAGGCCTTGGAGTTTCGCAAAGGTCACACCCGAGCCGGCAAACGAGACTGCCCCCACCAGCAAGGTGAACACAATCGCCAGGCGGACCCAGGAGTCGCCAGTGTGGGAAAGCTCCAGCAAGGCAACCAAGGCCGCAGCGCCACCGCCCACGCCGTTGAAAAGAGCCACCAACTGCGGCATCTGCGTCATTTGCACCTTGCGGGCAACCGGAGCGGCCACTCCGGCACCAACGGCAACAGCTCCCAGTATCCAGGGCACGTTATCCAGCTTCACCGAAACAAACACGGTCACCACGGCCAGGAGGGCTCCGACTGCCCCGATCAGGTTTCCCCGCCGGGCCGTGCGCGGCGAGTTCAGGCCTTTGAGGGCAAGGATGAAACAGGCTGCTGCCGCAAGATACAGGAGTGCCGTCCAGGTGGGATTCAACAGTGTCACGGGCGGCGCTCCTCAGCCGCACCTGCTGCGGCGTCGGCTTTCGACGGCGGCCGCTGCCTTCCCCGGAACATCTCCAGCATCCGGTCGGTCACCACGAAACCGCCCACGAGGTTGGCTGTGGCCAGGACGACAGCGAGCAGGGCGACCGCCAACACCCAGGGATCGCCTGCTTGGCCCGCCACGATGATGGCCCCCACCAGGATGATGCCGTGAATGGCGTTCGCACCCGACATCAGGGGCGTGTGCAGGGTGCTGGAGACTTTGGAAACAACCTCAAAGCCCACGAACACGGCCAGCACAGTGATTGTCAGCAGGCTCATGCCGTCCATCAGCGCCCTCCTTCGGTCCCGGGGTGGATACTTCCAAAGGGTGCTTCCCCGCCCGCGAGCGCGGTGAGTGCTTCCGCCGTGGGTGCGTGCCGGACCGTGCCTTCGTGGGTGAGGCAGGTCCCGGCCACCACTTCGTCCTCGAAGTCCGGGGAAACCACGCCATCCCGGGTCATCAACGCCAGCAGGTTGGCCACGTTCTTGGCATACAAGCGGGAGGCATCTGCGGGCATCGCCGAGGCCACATCCTTCATTCCCACCAGGGTTACTGTGCCTTGGCCGTCTCCGGTGGGGATGGAAATGTCCTGCCCGGGAATGCTTCCCTCCACGTTCCCGCCCGATTCTGCGGCGAGGTCCACCACCACGGATCCCGGCCTCATGCCCTGCACCATGTCGCGGCTGACCAGCAGGGGCGCCCGCCTGCCCGGAACCGCAGCAGTAGTAATCAGCACATCGGCCTGTGCCACGTGCGGTGCCAGAAGCGCCCGTTGAAGCGCTCCCCTGTCCTCGCTGAGCTCCCGCGCGTATCCCCCGGAGGCCTCTGCTGTCTCGAGGTCCAGCTTGATGAACGTTCCGCCCATGGAGGAAACCTCATCTGCTGACGCCGGCCGGATGTCGTTGGCAGAGACCCTGGCGCCTAGCCTTTTGGCTGTGCCGATGGCCTGCAGCCCGGCCACCCCTGCCCCCAGCACCAGAACGCGGGCCGGAGGGATGGTTCCGGCCGCAGTCATGTACAGCGGGAAGAACCGAGGCAGCCGCATAGCGGCCTCCAGCACACAGCGGTAGCCCGCCACGAGCGCCTGGGAGGTCAGTGCGTCCATGGATTGGGCACGTGAAATGCGCGGTACGAGTTCCAATGCAAAAGCGGTGATTCCGCCGGCCGCGAGCGCCCTGACGGTAGGCAACTCCGACGACGGCGACCCCAGGCCCACGGTGACGCAACCCCGGCGGAGGGCTCCCGCCGTCGACGGTTCCATGGGACGGACGTGGCAGTAGACGTCCAGCGATCCGAGGTCCAACGACCCCACCACGGACGCTCCTGCGCTGCGGTAGTCGTCGTCGCTGTGGCCGGAGGCGAGCCCCGCGCCGGATTCAACGTCCACCGCCAGGCCGAGGCCCACTAGTTGCTTGATTGTTTCCGGCGTGGCTGCCACCCGCCGCTCGCCGTCGAGCGCTTCGCGTGCTATGCCTGCTTTCACCCGCCACCCCTCTTCCGGAACGCTCCAGAAACCAGTTGGCATGAGTCTATGACCGGGAGGGTCCGGGCGGGAGTAGGGGGCTGCGCTATGTGAACAAGTCCACTAGTGTCGGTTGAGTCGGGTCAACCCGCCACCACACCGTCGACGAGCCGGTTCCGGCCGCGCCGTCGGAAAGGAACGCCGCTATGGACACCTTCAAAATCGGCTATTTCGTTGGAAGCCTGGCCAGCAATTCCATCAACAGGGTCCTCTCCAAAGCGCTGATCAGCGTCGCACCCCCGGAACTCGAATTCCATGAAATCGCGATCAAGGATCTTCCCCTCTACAGCTCTGACTACGATGCCGACTTCCCGCCCGCGGGCCGGGAGTTGAAGGATGCCATCGCGGCGTCGGACGGGATCCTGTTTGTCTCCCCCGAATACAACCGTTCCATCCCGGGCGCCTTGAAGAACGCCATCGACTGGGGCTCGCGCCCCTGGGGCACCAACTCGTTCGCACGGAAACCCACCGGAATCATCGGCGCTTCGCCCGGTGGCATCGGCACCGCAGTGATGCAGTCATCCATGCGCAGCGTTCTGAGCTTCCTGGACGCGCCGCAGCTGAATGCGCCCGAGGCGTACATCCGCTTCGTGGCAGACGCGTACGACGACGACGGTTCCGTTAAGGACGAAGTGACCGCCGCGCTGTTGCGCCACTATATGGAGGAGTACAGCGCGTTCGTTCAACGTGTCCTGGCAGCCAACGCGCCGGGTCACATCGGCGACCCGGAACCGGATTCGGCCAAGCTCACGCGTTAGCCGTATTGGCGAGGGGCGGGTGCCGCTCTTCCGGGCGCGGCACCCCTGGGACCACGAGGAAAGGTCGATCTCTAACAAATCAACGTACTGGCTGACCCTCAGCGGCCTCCTGGCTACGTCGGTCCCTCGGATCTGCAGATCGGTGTTCTATTCAGCTAGCCTGACTCGGGCGTATCCCGGGCGCGCCATCAGTTCTCCGTCTTATCAGAGGACCAATGTTGACGATTCCGAAAACACCTCTGTAGGACACTTTGTTTGGACAAGAGACGTGTCGGAAATCCACGAGCCGGCATGGTCCTATGAACGACCTGCTCGAAAAGAACGCTGTACATGCCGCCAGCAAAGTGCGACCTGCTGCCCTCCGGTTGACGGCATAGCCCGCATGGAATCGTGAGTTCGTTAGTGCCCGCTGAAGGATCCTCTATCGGACGCTCGCGATTCTTGACAAAGAGCGAGCCATCTCGAGGGCCGGCTAGCCGTTCAACTTTAAACAGCGGCCGGCACGGCGCATCACTCCCTTTCAGGGGGTTAGGGAGCTGCGTCCACGACGGAGCTTTTCACTGAGGTCCAGTCGGCGGCTGTGTTGGCGGGAATCCCGGCCTCATCGACAAGGAACATCGTGCGCTCCCCAATCATTTGGCCGTTGGCCGGATCGATGATGATGTCTTCCCTGAATTTTCCATCGGCCCAGTAGACGCCCAAGGCCACTCCCTGCCTCCCATCGAGGGTCGCCTGTTTGTCCGCGACTACGACACCGGGAATCAAAGCTGCCGCCTTGTACAGTGCGGCTCGTAAGTCAGCCGGAATGACACCGGTCCGAAGTGCTGAAGCTATCGAGGTCAGAGCCTCGCTCTCCGGCGACGGGCCTTTGCCCTTGGTTCTGTCGTAGATCAGATCCAGAAGTTCTTGCGGGTCACGTGGGAAGGAATCAATGGCCTCGACGAGGGGTGTCCCAAGGATCTGTTCAGGACTGCCGCCGTAGAAGGCACCGGCCTGGCCGCGGATAATGCCCTCAAGCTGAGGACCGTCGGAGTTCGCATTGCTCGGCGGGACGGTTTGTCGTTGGGCTTCTGCCCGGGCTTCTTCGCTGAAGAACGTCGTCGGAATCCGTGGCTCCCGGTTCCAGACCCATTCGCCGGACAAGTCAGCGGGTATGTAGACCTGACCACCCGTGCTATCGAGCCACGAGACCGCTGTGCCGTCTTCTCTTGCGACAGTTGAGGCGTAGACAGCCTTTGTATCCACTTTCAGGTACTGTCCGGGTCCTACGACCGGGTCGGAGGCCTGAATAGTCGCCAGGGCTGCATTGTTCAGGACTTCGGCAGCTTCGGCCGTCGCTCCGGGTGTGGGCCTGACAACATCGGCCACGACAATTCCGCCAACGAGGACGGCAGCGGCCGCCGATGCCAGCAAGACACGGCGCCGGAAGCGGATCTGCCTAACGTTGCTTTCTGCCGGGATTTCGCCCCGGGCCGACGTCGCGGGCGCCTGGCCGACTCCGGCCATGACTTTTTCCCTGCCACGGGCCAAGGTCGCCGGCGGTGCCGAGCCGATGTCGCTACGCATTTCGCGGAGCAGCTGCAAGTCGTCCATGGTCCTTCTCCGTTTCATCAAGTGTCAGGTTGAGCTGGGTTCGAAGTGCGCGGCGGGCACGGTTCAGGCGTGACCGCACCGTGCCAACGGGAACTTCCATCGCCAGGGCGATGCCTTCATAGGTCAGGTCAGCCCACGCGTAGAGCAGCAGCGTTTCGCGGTCGATGGCGGCCATGCCCTTGAGGGTCTTGGCGATGCGTCCGGCGGCAACGGCGGCGTCCACTTGGTCGGCTATCCGGTCCGTATCGTCTGCCATGGCCTCCCGGGATGAAGCCCTCGCCGCGGTTTTTAGTACTTTCGCTTCGGCACGGTGGTGGCGTCGGAGCAGATTGGTGGTTATCCCGAACAGCCAGGGCCGAGCATCATCCCGGGCGAGGTCGTAGCTTTCGAGTTGTTCCCAGGCGACCAGAAAGGTTTCGGATGTGACGTCCTCAGCGACGAAGTCGCCTGCCCTTCTGGCTGCGTATCTATAGATGATTGACGCGTGTCTGTCGTACAACTCCCCGAAAGCTTCGGGGCTGTCCCGAGACCGCCTGATGATGTCGTTATCTGTGCTCACACTATGTATTGCCCGCTGGCCGCAAAAGGGTTCACGGAGCGGCCTTCCCGATGCCGAATGGACTACACCGAAGAGTACTCCGCCGAGGCCCGCATTCGGCGAATAATTCCACATCGGACGCTATGAGGCGTCCGAAGAGCCACCGCCTTACGGACGACTGCGATGGCGTCAGAGTTGTCCAAGAGAACGGAAACGAGAAGAGGCCCGATCACCCTAGTCAACAAGTTCCTGCCAGCTGACAGGCGACATTTCGAGGGTCCTTCGTCGTGACGCCGGAAGCATGCGCAGAATACACTAAGCCGCTGATTGGGGAAACTGGGGAAGACAACTACTAGGCGGGTCAGGCAAGCCTTGAGTTCAACTTCAGCATGATAATGAACGCGACACTGTTTATCGTCCTAAGTCGCAAGTATTGCCGCCCTCTGCCTAGCGATTGGTCAATCTGCTAAGGGGACACATGTCGGAATCGGGCCTAGCCACAAAGTCAGATCTAATGCGGAATTGACGGTTCACCAGCGCAACACCTACCACCTCGCCGTCGATAATGGCGAGGAATGAGTCACGCCGCCAAGCACTCTCGACGTAATTGACGACGGCTTCTCCGATGGCGAACCAATCCGGTAAAGAACGCAAGATCCGATCTACTGCGGCGGGGTCCTGACGGCGATCGATCTCTACGACGGGCATGAACCGAGTACATCACAGCCAACATTCAGCGGCTGCCCGTTCAGGGATCGGCGGATTCCAGCGGGCAATCGATTCAGTGCCCGTTTGACCGAGCCCCGGTGAGTCACTGGGCTTATGGACGTCACTCACCTGCCAGCCGACGCAGCACCCTCAGAGGCATGGTGAAACCATGCATTTGACCTCTTTGAACTTTTTCCTCAAATCATGGAACCAACGTGGGTGACCGGACACTATGAGGTATGGGTGAGGATTTGGATGTCTCGGACGAAGCCTTGTGGCATCAAGTTGTTAATGGAAACGGTGATGCATTTGGGGAGCTTTTCGATCGCCATTACGACAGGGTCTGGCGGCACGCTTTAGGAGTTCTGAGAATCCCACACGTGGCCGAAGACGTCGTGGCTGTGGTCTTTTATGAGGCGTGGCGCCGCCGAGCCAACATCCGGATAGTCAACGAATCCATCCTGCCCTGGTTGCTGATAACCACAAACAACACGCTTTGTAACCACGTCCGCCAGCAACGGCGCTACAGGCAATTCCTCAACCAGCTGCCACCACCAGAGGACTCAGCCGATATCGCCGACAGCATCGCTGATGCTGACGAACTCCAGCTCCAAGCTTCTGCCCTCCGGGAAGCATTCGCACGGCTCAGAACGCCGGAACGGGACGTTCTTACCCTGTGCGTTGTGGAAGGCATGGGAGCAAAAGCGGCGGGTGCCGCACTCGGCATTGCGGATGGAACAGTAAAATCCCGCCTCCACCGCGCTAAGTCAAGACTCGGAACCCTGTACGACCAGGTCATACATGAAGCAGAACCTCAAACACAGACGACTCTCGGAGGGAGAACATCATGAGCACACGCCAGTTCCAAACTGACCGGCGGGACGCTTTGCGTAAGCAGCTCGTCGAGCTGCCCACGCTGGCCGGCGCCGAGAATCCGCTCCATTACAAGCCGGGGCAAACGGCGCCCGCCAGCCGCCCGAATCGAGATTCCCGTTTTCCGTTACAAGACAATTCGGCCTCTCGTCCCAGAATTGCCAGGCGTGTCCTACTCGGGGCCGCGGCGGCGGTTGTCGGCACCCTTGTTGCAGGACAGATCAGTGTCTCTGCCCAAAGCGCCCACGCCGCCGATGTTCTCAGGGCCACGGCAGCACAGACAATGACGTTTGTAGATCCGGTCGCCGGACCCGGCCAATATCTGCTGGTCCACACACATGCCAATTGGCGTTTCTCCAGCCAGGACGCTTCTGGCAACATCAGCGCGGGCATGAACGCACAAACGATTGACGTCTACGTCCCGGGCGACCGTAACGAGGACTGGGTGCTCGACCGTGACTGGGGAGACATCGGCCCGGCCCCGGTGGCTGACGAGGTGATCCGGGCTAAAGACGGACACTTTTACGGAAGCCCCTGGACACCGCTCAATGACGAAGAGCTCAAAGCCCTGCCGCGGGACGGGCAGGCGTTGTACGACCACTTCAACGCCCAGTATCAAGGCGGTTCCGCCTCCAGGGACGAGAACAACTTTGTCCGAATCACCGATCTCCTCAGGCAGGGTCTCGTCCCCGCCGACCTCCGATCCGGGCTCTACGACGCTTTGGCCCTGATCCCGGGCGTGACCGCCACTGAACAAACGAACTTTGACGGCAAAATCGGCATAGCCATTGGCCGAACCGAACCTCTCCGTGCAGGAGAAAGGGCAGAAATAATCATTGACCCGGACACAGGCCTAGTCATCGGCGAACGGACAATCATGACGGTGGCAGCCTTCGGTTTCGGCTCCAACGACATCGTCGGCCACACAGCCATCGACTACCGAATCGTGGAGGAAGCACCTCGATAAAAAGGGATGACAAACCCTGACCCTCCCCGTCTCCGTCCTCTTGCGGGTGACGCTTCACGGCGAGACGACTAAGCGACAGCCCTTGGCGCGCGGAAATGCTGAGTAGCTGGCGTGACGGCCGCAGCTACAGCACTGCCTCAGGAAGCATTTGTTTTTTCGAGACACCACAGTGTCCGCCTCAGGCGTCGACCGGAAAATAGTTCACCCAGCGTGATCAAAGGATTTAGTCAGTATGCTTACGAGTATGAGGATTTGAGGACACGCCCCCTACTCAGGAGATACCAATGCTTCGTAAGTTAGCCATAACTACAGCCGCCTTGGCCCTTTTTGCCGGGTCGATGGCATCCACCACCGCCGCAGCAAACGCCGCAGCAAACGCCGCAACCCCGGCGGCAGCTGCAACCACCGTCCACGCGCAGGGCAGCGTAGCAGCCACCACGGCAACGCCTTCGCCGGATGCAAGCAACCCCTCGGGCCCGTCAACGCAGACACCCACCAACCCCGGGCCATCCTCGGGTGCGCCCAGCACACCTAACCCCGCAGGAAGCGGACCAGCCAACCCCGGCACGGGAGAATCCGAACCCCAGGAGCAGACCCGCACCAACGCCGTGCCGTGGGTGCTGGCGGGCGTTGCCGCCGTCATCATCATCGCGCTAATCATTTGGACCCTGCGGAACCGGCGCGGCCGGGACAAGGGAATCAGCCGGGAAAGCTAGGCCAGCTTCCCGATAAGGCTGCCTTCGAGGTTTTCGAGCAGGTGCCGCGGATTGTCATAGACTTCCGCGGCACCTGCGTCGCGCAATTCGGCCTCGCTGATTCCGCCGCAGGTCAGCGCGATCACCGGGACGCCAATGGCAGAGCCGGCCTTTACGTCCCAGACAGCGTCGCCCACGAAAACCACGTCCTGTGGTTCCAGGTGGAGCTTCTCCAAGCACGCCTCCAGGATGTCGGGCGCGGGCTTGCTCTCCTTCGCGTCATTGGAACTCGTCCACGCATCAATGGAGGATCCGGCGTCGAGGAGCCTGCGGCTGACCTCAAGGTCGCGATCCTGCGCCGAGGACGCCAATCCGACCGCCAGCCCGGCTTCCGAACAGGCGGCCAGGAGATCCCGGGCCGATTCGAAGGTCCGCAGCGCGGGCCAGAAGGTGGAAAAAACCGCACTGTGCGAGGACCTGAGGTTTTCCTGCAAGTCGTCCGAGGGCTCCGGCACCAAGCTCTGGATGAGCCGGTCGCCTCCCATGCCGACTCGCCGGTGGATGGCCGACATTTCGACGTCCAACCCTTCCCGCCGGAACGCCTGCCACCACGCCATGGCGTGGAAGTAGCTTGAATCAATCAGGGTGCCGTCCACGTCGAACAGGACACCGCGCTTCTTTGACGTCGCCTCAGTTGCCACAGTTGACCACCTTCGCTTGTGTCCGCGTCCCCTGGGCGGCGAGCGCGGAATCAATCACGGGCTCTTCCAACATCAATACGGCGTACCGCTCCGCAGAGCCGGTTTGCAGCAGGCCGGTGCCGGCCACTTCCCGGATCGCAGCCACCCCTTCAACGGCGTCATCCACCGTGGAGAACCGCTTGGACAAACCCATCAGGCAATCCCCGCCATCCACCATCAAAATCCGATATCCCCCATCGGGCGTTTCCACCAGTTCCAAACGGCCGGCCATCGCTACCTCCTCGTTTTCGATGAAAAACAGCTTAGTAAGACTACTTAGTATAAGCCATCGGAAATAATCCGTAACGCTGGAAATAGGCGCCTGCAACTTCTTGTTGGCGTGGATATGACAACAATCGGAATTATCGGTGCAGGACACATTGGCAGCCAGGTCGCACGCAAGGCGGTCGAACTCGGCTACGACGTCGTGATCAGCAACTCACGCGGACCCGAGACCCTCGGCGACCTCGTCGCGGAACTGGGGCCGCGCGCCCGGGCCGCGACGGCGGCCGAAGCAGCAGCGGCAGGCGATTTCGCCGTCGTGACCGTTCCCCTGAAGAACTACCGGGACGTTCCCGCCCAGCCGCTCGAAGGCAAGGTGGTTATCGACACGAACAACTACTACTGGGAGCGCGACGGACGCATTCCGGAGCTGGACAACGGTGAAGCAACCACGTCCGGCCTGCTCCAGAAGCACCTCCCCACCTCGAAGGTGGGGAAGGGCTTCAACCACATCTTCGCCAAGGACATCACGACCGACGGCACTCCCGCGGGGACGCCGAACCGTCGTGCCCTGGCAACCGCCAGCGACTTCCCGGAAGCAGCGGAGCTCGTCACCAGGCTTTACGACGAATTCGGTTTCGACACCGTCAACATCGGGCCCCTTGCAGACAGCTGGCGCGTCGAGCGTGACCGTCCCGCCTATGTCATCCGGCAGAACGCGGATGAACTTCGGGAGAACCTCGCCAAGGCGAACCGCACCACCTGAACCACAGCGCACGACGGCGGGCGGGCGGCTTGCGTCTGTCCGCCGTCGCACGTCGTGGAAACAGTCGGGCATCACCGCGCGGAGGTGGTGCTCATCACGGCAGCATCCAAGCTAAGGCCAAGTTCCTCTTACCATTCGAAGTAGTATCCGTAAGCAACAGCCCCCGCCGTCTAGTCTCGCCCTATGGAAAAGACCCTTTACGACACAGTCATTGTTGGCGGCGGCCACAACGGACTCACAGCGGCCGCGTACCTGGCTCGGGCGGGCAAGAGCGTAGCCGTCCTGGAGCGGGACGACCACTTCGGCGGCGCGGCTGTTTCAGCGGCCGCCTTCAAGGGCGTCGATGCCCGCCTCTCGCGCTACTCCTATCTGGTCAGCCTGCTTCCCCAGCGGATTATCCAGGAGCTGAACTTGGACATAGCGCTGGCCCGCCGCAGGTACTCCTCCTACACACCGGACCCGGAAAACCCCGAAAAGGGCCTCCTCATCGACGGCGGCGACTCCCACGCAAGCCGGGAATCCTTCGAAAATGTGGGTGCGGGAGCTGACTTTGACGCGCTGGAAGGCTTCTACGCCGACACCGGCAAGCTCGCGCAAGCCTTGTTCCCCACCGTTTGCGAACCACTGCCCAGCCGCTCGGAAGCCCGGGCCCTCGTGGCTGACGACAAGCTGTGGAACTCCTTCATCGAGAATCCGCTGGACCAGGTCATCACAGAGCGCCTCACCCACGATCTGGTCCGGGGCATGGTTTCCACCGACGCCCTGATCGGCACCTTCACTTCGCTCGACGACCCCTCCCTGGATGCCAACCGCTGCTTCCTCTATCACGTGATCGGCAACGGGACCGGGTTGTGGGACATTCCCCTGGGCGGCATGGGGTCCGTTTCCCGCGAACTCGAGCGGGCGGCCCGGGAGGCCGGGGCGGTGCTGCTGCCATCGGCGGAGGTAACAGCCATTTCCGACGACGGCGAAGTCCGGTTCCGGCGCGACGGCAGCGAACGCGTGTTCCAGGGCAGGCGTATCCTCGCCAACGTTTCGCCATGGGTCCTGCAGGACCTTCTGGGAGCACCGTCACCGCAGGAGGTCGCCCGGCCCGAAGGGGCGCAGATCAAGGTGAACCTGCTCCTGAAGCGCCTTCCGAAGCTCCGGGATGCCACGGTCACTCCCGAAGCCGCCTTCGGCGGGACCTTCCACATCAACGAGCGGTACCAACAGCTTGCCGACGCGCACCGTGCGGCCACCGACGGGCAGATACCCAGCCCACTCCCCTGTGAGATCTACTGCCACTCCTTGACTGATCCAAGCATCCTTTCCGGGGAGCTTGCAGCCGCCGGAGCGCACACATTGACGGTGTTCGGGCTGCACACCCCCGACCGGCTGGTGACGGAAGAAAACAACCACATGATGCGTGCCAAGCTCCAGGCCGCCGTCCTCGAATCGCTCAACTCGGTCCTGGCCGAACCCATCGAGGACCTCCTGCTCACGGACGCCGACGGAAACCCGTGCGTCGAGGCCAAGACCACCCTTGACCTTGAACATGCCCTGAACATGTCCGGGGGCAATATCTTCCACGGCAAGCTGCAGTGGCCCTTCCTGGAGGACGACGAGCCCCGGGCTTCCCCGGCTGAACGGTGGGGCGTCGCAACGGGGTACCCGAACATCTTCCTTTGCGGGGCAGGTGCCCGCCGCGGGGGCGGAGTCAGTGGATTGGGCGGGCACAACGCCGCCATGGCGGTCCTGGAGGATTTGCAGGACGAAACCGTGTCATGAACCGGGCCGTGACTGCACTTTATGGGTGGCTGCCTCTTCGGATGCTCGGCGCATAGGGCTTCCGGGGAGGCAGCTGCACCACTCAGCGCAGCCCTACACCAAGGAGCCCCATGTCCACCAAAATCTCCGCTTGGCCCGCCGCGACGCCCATGTGGGTGGATTTGGGAGTGGATGACCTGGACGCGGCCAAGGCCTTCTACGCGGATCTGTTTGGGTGGACCTTCGCTTCCGGCGGCCCGGAGTCCGGGGGTTACGTCCTGGCGGAACTCCGGGGCCGCGCGGTGGCTGGAATCGGCCCTCAACAGGACAAGGACGCCCCGGCCTCGTGGACTACGTACCTGGCGTCAGATGACGTTGACCAGACGGCCGGCAGAATCGTGGGCAGCGGCGGTCAACTGATCGCGCCGCCTTTCGATGTGATGGACTCCGGCCGGATGGCCCTGGCTTCAGACAGTCTCGGTTCGGTGTTTGGGATCTGGCAGGCCGGGAACCACATCGGGGCTGAACGCGTCAATGAACACGGTGCGCTGTGCTGGAACGAACTCCACACCCGCGACAAGGAGGCGGCGCGGTCCTTCTACACGGACGTCTTCGACGTCAGTTTCCAGGAAATCCACGACGACGGCTACGTGTACTCCACCATCTGCAGGCCCCTGGACGGCAGGGAAGTCGGCGGAGTGTTCCACGATGCCGAGGCCTCTTTGCCCGACCGTTGGATGACGTGGTTCGCCAGCGACCACGTCCAAGCCACCGCGCTGAAGGCGGTGGAGCTCGGCGCCACACTCATCCGACCGGCCGCGGAAAGCCCTTTGGGACGCACGGCCATCGTGCGGGCCCCGCAAGGTGAAACCTTCGGCATCATCGACGCGCCCCGGACGAACAACTAAGCGGTCCGGCTGCACGATCAGGCGGCGGCGGGATCCAACGCCTCCGAGATCACCTCGTGTGCGTGCGCTGCGGCAAGCGGCGCCGCCAAGCGGTGAACGGCTTGGAAGGTCCTGCGGACAGCGGGCCCATGCCACTCCGGCGGCAGGTAGTCCGCGGGCAGGTTCGGGTCCTTGTACGGAAACTTACGCCACAAGGTGAGCATGGGGATGTAGTAACGGAAGGCTTCGCGCCGCAACTCCTCGGTGGAACCGGCCAACGCGGCCTCGGGATCATCTCCAACCCGCCGCGTCCACTGCCCTTCGGCCCCCTCATAGAGTTCCAGGAACTCGGTGAATTGCTGGTCGAGTTCGTTCAGGTCCCACCATTCGGCGATCTTCGGACGCATGGGGCCGTCAAACACGTAGTCGCTGCGGAAAAGGTCCACGAATTCGATCAAGCCACTGCTTGTCAGCCGCTCCCTGGCCTGCTCAAGCTTGCCCGCCGGTGCGATCCACACACCGTTGGCTACGGATCCAAAGCCAAGCCCCAGCAGTGCGGAGCGCAGCTGGTGCCGGCGGTTGCGCATGGACTCCGGCACTGAAAACACGGCCAGTACCCATTTGTCCACGGGGGCGGCCTGCTCAGGGGCGAAGATCCTCCGGTCGCCCTCACGGAACACATCGCTGACGGACTCGGAAATCTTGTACTTGGCGATGCCACCTTCACGCACGCTCTTGAGCACGCCCTTGGCCTTGAGCCTGGACACGGAAGAACGCACTCCCGGAGCGTCATATCCCAGGGAACCCAGCATGGAAATCAGTGCTGAGACCGGCAAGGCGTCGCCCGCGTTCCGGCCGTAGAGGCCAAAGATCGTGACGAGGAGTTGCTGGTGGCGCACCGGGGGTGCCGGGACGGCGAACATCGAAAACATCCTCATTTCCGCGCCAAATGTTCAGGCGCCAGTCCACTTCATCATAGGTGTGGGAGCGCCGCCGCCTGCTCAACGAAAGGCCACGAACTGGCAAGCCCATAGTAAGGATGCTTACTATGGAGGAACACTTGAACTCCGCAACAGGATCAAGCAGCCACATCAGGTACTTTCCGCATCAACGATAGGAAGCACATCATGGCAGGAAATCTTGTAGCCCGTTCCATCCACGACCTCACCGCTGCGGCATGGTTCGGCGGCTCATTGATGGGGGCCATCGGGCTCAACGGAGCCGCCGCAGAAGCCAAGGACCCCACCGAGCGCACCCGCTTGTCCAGCAAGGGCTGGGGCAAATGGGCTCCGATCCAGACCGCGGCCTTCGCGGGCCACCTCGCCTCCGACCTCGCCATCGCCTGGGAGAACAAGGGGCGCATCGCCAAGCAGGACAACGTGGCCGCCAACACCGTCTACAAGACTGTGGTGACCCTGGCCGGAGCTGCGGTGACACTTTACGCAGGCATCGTGGGCAAGAAGGTTGACGAGCTCTCCGGCGAAGGCGCCGAAGGAGCCACGGAACCGCGCGCAGGTGCCTCCGATGAGCTGAAGTCGGCACAGACCCAGCTCAAGGCCCTTCAGTGGGCCATTCCCGCCTTCGCTGCCTGGGTCATCATTCTCGGTGCCAAGCACGGAGAGATGCAGCGCCCTAAGAACATCCTGAAGGGCCTGCGCTAACCACGTCGCGAGGTGGCAGTTAATGACAGTCCCGGGGTGGCGGTTTCAGCTTGCTAGTGCAACACCATCGATTAGTTTGGTCAGTCTTTCAGTTGGGGTGTCCCATTGGAGTGTT
>NZ_JARDAN010000034.1:0-29361 GCF_040560085.1 Paenarthrobacter sp. CC6
TTCTCCATGGTTTCCAGGGTCCGGGTGATCGCATCGAACGCAGCCCAGGAACGCGCTGCGCGTCCCGTACCCCCGTAAACGACCAGGTCATCCGGACGCTCGGCGACCTCGGGGTCGAGGTTGTTCATCAGCATGCGCAACGGCGCCTCGGTCTGCCACGACTTGGCAGTAAGCTCAGTACCCCGGGCGGCCTTGACCGGACGGGCACCAGTAGTGAAATCGGCAGTCATTCTTTACTCCTAAAATGCGGCAGAACGGCAGGGACTAACCCAGGTTCTTGGTCTTGAGCCATTCCTTGGCAATTTCACCGATGTCCTCGAACTTGGCCACGCGGCCGTTCATCTTGATCAGGTCTTCAGTGGTCAGGGCAGCCGAAACCTTGTCCAAGGTCTCCTTGACGGCGTCAGTGGACTTCTTCTGGTTGATGACCGGAACAATGTTCTCGGAGAGGAAGAGGTTCTTGTTGTCCTCGAGTGCCACCAGGTTGTTCTCCGCCAGTGCGGGATCCGTGCTGAAGAGGTCCGCTACCTGGATCTGACCGGAAAGGAGGGCGTTCAGCGTGAGCGGCCCACCGGCGTCGAGCGCTGAGAATTCCTTGAACTCAAGGTTGTAGACCGATTTCAGGCCGGCCACGCCGTTGAGGCGGGTCTTCCACTCCGGCGGGCCTCCGAGGACAAGGTCCTTGGCAACCGGCTGCAGGTCCTCGATGGTCTTCAGCTTGTACTGATCGGCAATGTCCTTCTTCACGGTGAGGACATCCTTGTCCTCCGCTTCGGACGCAGTCAGGACAGCCAGGCCGGAAGGGATCTTGGTGGTCAATTCCTTGGCAACGTCCTCGGAAGAAACAGCCTTGGTGGCGGAATCGAGGTACTGCAGGAGCGCCCCGCCGTACTCGGGCATGAGGTCGATGGATCCGTCCTTGAGGGCCGGGATGGTAACTTCCCGGCTGCCGATGCTGGGCTTCTCGGTGACCTCGATGCCCTTGGCCTTGAGTGCTTCAGCATAGATCTTGGCGATCAGTTGGCTTTCCGGGAAGTCGGCGGAACCAACAATAATGCTGTCACCCGAGGCCGCGGCCGCGCTATTGGAGGAGCTCAGGGGGTCGCCGCCTCCGCAGCCGCTAAGGGTGATTGCGGCAACTGCCGCCAGAGTAAAACCGGTGAGGTACTTCTTCATATCAACTCTCCTGGATCGGGCGCCGCAAGGCATGCGGCGGCCAGGTGGGGGTGGGGGGAGATGCAAATTGTGTGTGGCTAGACCGTGACGGGGGTCTTCACGGGTTCGGCTGCAGGAGCCGACTTGATGGTGCGCCGCGTCAGTCCTGGTGAGACAACACGGCGGGTGATGAAGGCAAGGAGCTGGTCGAAGAAGAGGGCCAACAAAGCGACCAGAACTGCGCCTGCAACCATCTGGCTGTAGTCGTTCTGCGCTTTGCCGTCGATCAGCAGTCGGCCAAGGCCGCCGAGCGAAATGTATGCGGCGATGGTTGCGGTCGAGATGATCTGCAGCAGCGCGCTCCGCACGCCGGACAGGACCAGTGGCAGCGAGCAAGGAAGCTGGACATCCGTGAGGATCTTCATGGTGCGGAAGCCCATGCCTTTGGCGGCGTCGACGGCGGCAGCATCCACTGCGCGAACGCCGGCGTATGTGTTGGTCAGGATCGGCGGAACTGCGAGCAGGACCAGCACGATGAGGCTCGGAAGGACGTAACCCATGCGGGACGGGAAAGCTGGCGAGATGAGCAGAACCAGGAGGATCAGCAGACCGACGCTCGGAAGGGCACGGAGCGCGTTGGCAAGGCCGGCGATCATGAACACTCCCTTGCCGGTCACACCAATGTAAATGCCAAGCGGCACCGCGATGATGGCAGCTACGGCCAGTGCGATAAGGGAGTAGAGGAGATGCTCGCCGATCAGTGTGGGGATGCCGTCGGCACCGCTCCAGTGCGCGGGGTCGAACAAGTAGTTCACGATGCCACCACCTTGGGGGTCCACGGCGTCAGCCACCGGTTGAGAAGGATGATCAGCCCGTCCAGGATCATGGCCAGGACCACGCAGAGCACGATGCCGGCGATGATCGGAGTGTAGAACCGGAGCTGGAAGCCCTGCGTGAAGAGAGAACCAAGCTGCGGGATGCCCAACAAGGCAGCCACTGACACGAGGCTGACATTGGATACTGCCGCGACGCGCAGACCGGCGCAGATGACAGGGACACCCACGGGAAGCTCAACCTTCAAAAGGCTTTGGTAGCCGCGGTAGCCCATGGCCTTCGCCGCTTGGACCGTGTCCTCGGGGACGGAATCCAAGGCATCTGCCACCACGCGCACCAGCAGTGCCACGGTGTAGACCGTCAGTGCGGCAACGATGTTAAGGGGGTCCAGGATCCTGGTGCCCAAGACCAGCGGCAGCAGGACGAAAAGTGCCAGGGACGGAACGGTGTAAAGAAGGCCCGCGATGCCCACAAGCAGCGGGTAGATTCGGCGGCTCCGGTGTGCCCACCAGCCAAGGGGCAAGGCGATCAGCAGCCCCAGGATCAGGGGGGTGACGGCCAGCAGGACGTGCCAGCCGAGCAGGAAGACAATGTTGTCGGACTGGCGGCCCAGCCATTCGAAGTTCATCGCGCCGTCTCCAAGTGCGGTTCAGCCTCGATGGCCTTGACCACGTCCGTGGCAGTGACCGTACCGATCAGCTCACCGTGCTCGTTGACCACGACACCACGTCGGCTGGGCGAGGAGAGAGCCGCATCCAGCAGCTGGCGCATCGTCCCGGAAGCTGCGGCAGGGATTCCGCTGAGGTTAAGGTTCTCCCGCTTCACCTCACCGTTGAGAAGCTCCGGCTGGGCCCAACCGAGCGGCTTCCTGCCGCCGTCGACCACCAACACCCAGGCACCCGACGCCTTGGCGCGGGCCTCCTCAGCGGAGGCGCCGAGCTGGACCACAGCTTCTTCGCCGATCGCTACTGCCCCTGCGGTCTTGGTGAATCCGAGGGAACGGTAGCCACGGTCGCGGCCCACGAAATCGGCCACGAACTCGTCGGCGGGCGAAGTGAGGAGCTCTGAAGGTGAAGCCATCTGGGCAAGCTTGCCGCCAACACGCATCACGGCCACCTGGTCGCCGAGCTTGAGTGCTTCGTCGATGTCGTGCGTGACCATGATGATGGTCTTTCCGATCTCGCGTTGCAGGCGCAGGAACTCCTCCTGCAACTGGCCGCGGACCACGGGGTCGACTGCGCTGAAGGGCTCGTCCATCAGCATGAACGCCGGGTCTGAGGCGAGCGCGCGTGCCACACCGACGCGCTGCTGCTGGCCGCCCGAGAGCTGCCAGGGGTAGCGCTTGGCGAAGCTTGCAGGAAGCCCGACCCGCTCCATCAGCTCGAGGGCTTTGGTCCGGGCCTTTTGCCGGCTTTCGCCCAAAAGGACGGGCATGGTGGAGACGTTGTCCACAATTGTCTTGTGCGGGAACAGGCCTGCGTGCTGGATGACGTAGCCAATCCTGCGGCGAAGCAACGCTGCGTCCATCCCGGACGTAGGTTGGTCATCCAGGTAGATGGTGCCGCTGGTGGGTTCAATGAGGCGGTTGATCATCCTCAGCGAAGTGGTTTTGCCGCAGCCGGACGGACCAACCAGAATGGTCAGCTTGCCGGTGGGCGCCTCCAGGTTGAGGCCGTCGACGGCGACGGTGCCATCGGGGTAGGCCTTGGTGACATTTTCAAACTTGATCATTTTGCTTCCATGCTTTCCTGGGGTAGCTCATGGTTGTCGGTGGCCCAAGTGAGGACGTTGTCAGCTTCCTCCACCAATTGCTGGCCAATTTTGAGGGCCTTCAGCTCGTCCACGCGATAGCTGGGCGCGACGACGCTGAGCGAAGCCACCGTCCGTCCTCCCAGCACCACCGGCGCCGCAATGGCCGTTACGTCGTCCTCCACACCGCTGCGCACCACGGCAAAGCCACGCTCAGGCTGTTCGCCCTTGAGTACCTGGCCGGAAGCTGTTCCTTCGAGCGGGATACTCCGCCCGACCCAGCTGGAATGCCTGATCGAGTGAGTACCCTCGACGATCGCGATGTAGATTCCCGTGTCCCCAACCCCGGGAATGCTCAGATAGCAGGACTCGCGCGTTTTCGCCACGAGCCGCTTCATGGCCGGAGTGCACAACGAGACGAGTGATTCCTTGCCGAGCGCCAGTGCGCCCAGCTGGATGATGCTGGCCCCCGGGCGGAAGTTGCCGCCGTCGTCCCTCGAAACAAAACCGCTGCCTTCAAGGGTCCGGAGTAGACGAAGGGCCGTGCTCGGCGAGAGGTCCACGACCCGTGCGGCATCGCTCAGCGCGATGGCTCCCTCGGAGCACACAGCTCCCAAGAGGGCGAGCGCACGCTCAACCGTTCGTGTCGAGGAATCTGCTGCCATTGCTAGGCCTGCTTTCAAGTGGTCTGGATCACCATGTCTTGCCACTTAGTAAAAAGCAATTTTCAAAGCATGGCAATAGTCCGGGACATATTTCCCGGGATTCCGGGAAATATGTCGCCCCGGATCACAGGCACGTGACCCCATGTTTCCGCCCCGTTAAATACGCCTAACCACCCCTCAGACCCTTGCCATGTGATGGCATCTGCTTTTTACTTGGTGGCAGTCACCAAAATCGGAGGAACACGTGGAAACCGTCAATCAGCTCCTTGACTCGATCAAGGACGTAGGCCGGGATGGTGTGCGCGGAGGCTACTCCAGGGCCGTCTACTCGACACCCGAGCTCGATCTCCGGGAATGGTTCAAGGAACAGGCCGCCCAACGCGGCCTGGGCGTAGAGACAGACCGCAACGGCATCATGTGGGCATGGTGGGGCGAGCCGCAGGACGGCGCACTGGTCACAGGCAGCCACCTCGATTCAGTGCCCGGAGGGGGCGCTTTTGACGGGCCACTCGGCGTCGCTTCCGCGCTGGCCGCCGTCGATATCCTCAAGGGTCGCGGACTCCAGCCACGTCGCTCGCTGGCTGTAACTGTCTTCCCCGAGGAAGAAGGATCCCGCTTCGGCGTCGCATGTCTCGGGTCCAGGCTCCTGACAGGTGCCATCGACGTCGACAAGGCCCTGAATCTGCGCGACGCCGACGGCGGAACGTTCGCCGACGTCGCACGGTCCAACGGACTGGATCCCCGGCATGTCGGCGCCGATCCCGAAGCCCTGGCCCGCATCGGCGATTTCGTCGAACTGCACGTGGAGCAAGGCAGGGGCCTGGGACAGGACGGCCCGGCCATCGCGGTCGGAAGTTCGATCCTGGGCCACGGGCGATGGAAGCTCAGCGTCAGCGGCCAGGGAAACCATGCCGGTACGACGCTCATGGCAGATCGCGCCGATCCAATGGTGGCGGCGGCCCACATCGTCCTGGCCGTCCGCGACACCGCAGCCAAGCAACCGTATGCCCGGGCAACCGTGGGCCGTTTGACCCCGGTGCCTGGTGGCACCAATGTGATCGCATCCCGCGTCGATCTATGGCTTGACGCCCGCCACCCGGACGACGCCGTGACCGCCCGCCTCATCGAGGCGATCTACGGCGCAGCGCAGGAAGCCGCCGCGGCCGAAGGCTGCACCGCGACCCTCACCGAAGAGTCCTACAGCGGAACGGTCCACTTTGATACGGGGTTGAGCCGACGGATCGGCAGCCTCCTTCCCGAGGCGCCGGTGCTCGCAACAGGCGCCGGGCACGATGCAGGGGTACTGGCCGGCTACGTACCCTCGGCCATGCTCTTTGTCCGAAACCCGAGCGGCATCTCGCATTCCCCCGAAGAATACGTTGCTGACGAAGATGCCTCCATCGGAGCCGTTGCCCTTGCAGACGTTTTGGAGGGCCTCCTGTGAGCTCTTTCTGGTGCGAAACCGCGATCATCGCCTCGCTCCGCGGTTCGGGGTCGCCCGAGGCTGCGCGCGGGGTCCGCCTGGAAGCCCATGACGGCGTGATCACTGCCATCATGCCCGATACGCGGCCGGAAGCCGGCGACACAAAACTGGAGGGCGTCGTCTTCCCCGCCGCCGCAAATGCCCACTCGCATGCATTCCACCGGATACTGCGTGGCCGGACCCATGAAGGGCGCGGAGATTTCTGGGTTTGGCGCGAGCAGATGTACACGAGTGCCTCCGAACTGACACCCGGGAAATACGAGAAACTCGCAATTGCCGTTTTCGCGGAGATGGTTGCCTCAGGATTCAGCAGTGTCGCGGAGTTCCACTATGTCCACCATCAGCTCGACGGCGCTCCTTACAGCGAACCCCATGCCATGGAGTTGGCACTGGCACGGGCGGCGATGTCCGCCGGTATCCGGCTGACCCTCCTGGACACCCTGTACCTCGCCGGCGGAATAGGATCACCGCTAAGCCCCGAGCAGGCACGGTTCGGCGACACTGACGTGCACGCCTGGCTGCACCGCCTTGCTTCGCTCCGTGCCGCCATCGCGGCAGACTTTCCGGCCGATCGCGTGAGCGTCGGAGCTGCCCTGCACTCGGTTCGCGCAGTACCTGAGGAGGATCTGAAGGTTGTTGCTGCCCAACTGCCTGGAGACATTCCCCTCCACATCCACCTGAGCGAACAACCTGCGGAGAACCAAGCCTGCCTTGAGGCTTACGGCACCACTCCCACCGGTCTCTTGGCGCGCCACGGATTGCTGACCGACAGGCTCTCAGCTGTCCATTCCACGCATCTGACGCCCGAAGACATCACCTCTCTCGGACAAGCACGCGCCACGGTGGTGATGTGTCCAAGTACGGAGGCCGACCTCGCGGACGGGATCGGTCCGGCACGGGAACTTTCCGACGCAGGAGCCACCATTGCCCTCGGGACTGACCAGCACGCCGTGATCGATCCGTGGGTGGAAATGCGCACCCTCGAACACGGGGAGCGGTTGGGCAGCGGTCAGCGCGGGCGGTTCACGCCCCAGGAACTGTTGCAGGCGGCGACTGCCGGGGCCAACCGGTCCATGGCCACCCCGGTTGCCCGTGCGGCGCTTGAGGTGGGCACCGTCTGCGATCTCATGGCAGTGGATCCCGATTCCACCCGTACGGCCGGGTCCCGACCGCTGCAGTTGGCGTTCAGTGCGACGGCCAGCGACGTCACCGCCGTCGTCATCGGCGGCGAGCTTCTCGCCTCCCACGGCGTCCACACCCGGCTCGGCAAGCCCGGAACCCTGCTGACGGAGGCGTTGACGTCCTTCTCTTAGCGTCTCAACCGCAGCCTGGAGCGTCCGACGACGGCCCTTGAGGATGGCACCATCCTTAAGGGTCGTCGTCGTGCTTTGTGTTCAATTTGTGGACTCAAAACAAGGGTTGGAGGTCCGGACGAGCACCGTTCACGGACTCCCAGCGAACACACAGCCCGTGATCAGGGCTGAATGGGTTAAGAAAGTGAATGCATGTCACGTCCATCACCTGACTGGAACTTGGCGGATATGACGTGCCACACTGTGTAGCGCGAGTGCACCGGCGTCCCCGTCGGAACAGCCGACGACGTCACGCACCGCATTCCCACACATCTTTCCCAAGGGAGACCCATGTCCAGTCCCAGCACCGAAGCAGGCGCGCCCCACGTTTCCCGGAAGGTGATCGGCCTGGCTGTCGCCGGCGCAGTTGGCGGCTTCCTGTTCGGCTTTGATTCGTCCGTAGTCAACGGTGCGGTGGATGCCATGGCGGGCGAGTTCGCCATGAGCGAGGCTCTCACCGGCTTCGCTGTCGCCGTGGCCTTGCTCGGCTGTGCCGTGGGCGCCTACCTGGCCGGTAAAGTTGCCGACCGGTACGGCCGCATCCCCGCAATGAAGATCGGCGCACTCCTCTTCCTGGTCAGCGCCATCGGAACCGGCCTCGCCTTCAGCGTGTGGGACCTCATCTTCTGGCGGCTGGTAGGTGGCCTCGGCATCGGGCTCGCATCCGTGATTGCCCCCGCCTACATTTCGGAAATCTCCCCGCGGCACGTCCGCGGCCGTTTGGCCTCGCTCCAGCAACTGGCCATCACCACGGGTATCTTTGCGGCGCTGCTCTCCGACGCGGTCCTGGCCAACTCTGCCGGCGGCGCGGACGGAACGCTGTGGTTCGGGATCGAAGCCTGGCGCTGGATGTTCATCGCCTGCGCCGTGCCTGCTGCCATCTACGGTTGGATCGCCTTCCGCCTGCCCGAGTCGCCGCACTTCCTGGTACTCAACGGCAAGGAAGACCAGGCCCGCACCATCTTCAACAAGCTCATTCCGGGCGACGACATCGACCGGCACATCCGCGAGATCCGCGAATCCATCCAGCAGGAAAAGCTCTCCACCAAGAAGGGCTCTCTGCGCGGCAACCGCTTCGGCCTGCTGCCCGTGGTGTGGATCGGCATCATCCTGTCCGTGCTGCAGCAGTTCGTCGGCATCAACGTGATCTTCTATTACTCCACCACTCTGTGGAAGGCCGTTGGATTCCAGGAAAAGGACTCCCTGACCATTTCCGTGGCCACCTCCATCACCAACATCCTGGTGACGCTCGTGGCCATCGCACTGGTGGACCGGATTGGCCGCCGGCCCATCCTGCTGACCGGCTCCATCGGCATGGCAGTATCGCTCGGGGTCATGGCGCTGGCCTTCTCCTCCGCGGTCGGCACTGGCTCCGAGATCACCCTTCCGGGTGCTTGGGGACCCATCGCGCTGGTAGCGGCGAACATCTTCGTCATCAGCTTCGGCGCCTCGTGGGGACCGCTCGTGTGGGTGCTGCTGGGCGAGATCTTCCCCTCCCGGATCCGCGCACGCGCTTTGGGCCTGGCAGCCGCCGCGCAATGGATCGCCAACTTTGCCATCACGCTCAGCTTCCCCATCATGGCGGCAGGTTCGCTGCCCCTGACGTACGCCATGTACGCAGCGTTCGCCGCGGCGTCGTTCTTCTTTGTGATGTTCAAGGTGCCCGAGACCAATGGCATGTCCTTGGAACAGGCGGAAACGCTGTTCGTCCCGAAGGGGGCGCCGGTAGCGCCGCTTCCGGTCACCTCGGACGAAGGCAAATAGCAGACGAAGAAGCCCGGCGGATCATATCCGCCGGGCTTCTTTTGCTTGGTGGCTTGTTACACCAGGTGCGGTTCGTGGGACGACAGGAAGCTGCGGCCGCTGAACGCGATCAGGATGGCAATCACCATGGCAACTGCGCCAGCGAAGAACGGCACCTGCGGCCCGAAGTGCTCGCCGAGCTGCGCGGCGGCAAAGGGAGCCAGCGCGCCGCCCATCCAGCGGACAAAGTTGTAGCCCGCCGACGCGACGGGACGCGGCGAATCGGAGACGCCCATGGCCAGTTCCGTGTAGACCGTGTTGTTGATGCCCAGCAGGGCACCAGCCACGATGACAAGCACGACGACGGCAGTCACCGAGTGCCCGGCAGCCAGTCCCAGCCCGACGAGGTCGAGCATCAGGACAGCCAGCGTTCCGGTCAGGACCTTGACGGCACCGAAGCGCTTTTGCAGGACGGGAGCCACGAATACCGAGAACACGGCTACGGCAACGCCCCAACCGAAGAACACTCCCCCGATGCCGTAGGCATCCATTCCCAGGATGAAGGGAGTGAAGGCGAGGATGGTGAAGAAGCCGTAGTTGTAGAACAGCGCGCTGGCTGCGGTGGTGCGGAGGCCCTTGTGGCCAAGTGCGAGGAGCGGGTCCCGGAGGCGGGACTTCTTCGCCGGGGCAGGTGTCTTGGGGAGCAATGCCAACAGTGCGATAAATGCTGCGGCCATCAGGACCGCCGTGCCGAAGAACGGGGCGCGCCACTGCCATCCGCCAAGCAGGGCACCGAGCAGCGGGCCGAGCGAGATGCCCAGGCCCAGGGCGGCCTCGTACAGGATGATCGCTGTGCCGGTACCACCGCTGGCCACACCGACGATCACGGCCAGGGCAGTTGCGACAAACAGTGCGTTGCCGAGTCCCCACCCCGCGCGGAAGCCAACCAGCTGCTCAACACTGCCGGACAGGCCGGACAACGACGCAAACACCACGATGATCGCCAGGCCGATGAGAAGCGTCTTCTTGCCGCCGATCCGGGACGACACGAAACCACTGATCAACATCGCCACCGCAGTCACCAGGAAGTAGCTGGTGAACAGCAATGACACTTCACTGGTGGAGGCCTGCAGGTTCTTGGCGATTGCCGGGAGGATGGGGTCCACGAGCCCGATGCCCATGAAGGCGAAAACAGCCGCGAGGGCCGTGGCCCACACCGCTTTCGGCTGTTTGAGCAGGGAAGCCTTCTCCGCTTCGAGGGTGGTTTCGATGGTTGTTTCGGCGCTTGCTGAAGCGTCAGCCAATTGGCGTGACATTCAATTGCTCCTTGTCGGTGCGTTAATTCGTGTTAGTTCTGGAATGAGCTGTTGATTTTGCTGATGACGGGAAGTGCCGCGGCCAGCTGCTCGATTTCCTGCGCGCTGAGGCCCTGCAGCAGCTCGGCCACCATGGCATTCCGCCGTTGGTTGGCCGATTCGACGGCGGCAGTCCCGGCGTCGGTGATGGCCACCTGGACGGCGCGGGAATCGTCGGGGTCGGGTCGACGGGTGACCAGGCCGGCACGCTCAAGCTTGATGATCTGCTCTGTGGCGCTCGGGACTTTGATCCCCAGGTTCTTGGCGATGTCACCCACGCGGAGGCCGCCGTCGGAGATCATTGAGAGCAGGCTCAGCTGGGCAGCCGTCAGCTCGCCCTCCGGGTCCAGGCGTCGGAACATGTAGACGCCCAGGCGCAGTGCTTCGCGAAAGTCCTGTGCGAGGTCCGTGAGGCGGGAATCAGGAGAACCGTTCATATTTAGGTAGCCTAATAGTTAGGGACCCTAATAGTCAAGATGCAGCTGCCCACACGCGGAGGGCAGCTGCACCTAGAGCTTGAGCTTCATACCCTCATGGCTCGCAACAAACCCCAGCCGCTCGTAGAAGCGGTGCGCCGCAACCCGGGATTTGTCCGTCGTGAGCTGGACCAGCGGGCAGCCGCGCTCCCGGGCCTGGTCGATGGCCCACTGGATCATGAGCGCACCGACACCCTGCCCACGCAGCTCCCCGGACACGCGCACGGCCTCGATCTGCGAGCGCCAGGACCCCTTGCGGGACAAGCCTGGAATGTAGCTGACCTGGAAGGTGGCCACCACTTCGCCATTGAGTTCCCCCACCACCAAAAGGTGGGCCGGGTCGGCGTCGATCGCGTCAAAGGCCCGCTCGTACGGCGCCGGATCGTCGGCACTTTCGCGGACGGCACCCAGCTGGTCGTCGGCGAGCAGCGTGAGAATCCGCGGCAGATCGCCCCTGCGGGCGCGCCGCAGGGAGAACGTTCCACCCTCGACGGCGGCAGTCATCAAAGCGGGCGCGGCGGCAGGTTCCGTAGTCACGACCCCAGCATGCCACTTTCTCGGAACTTAGTGTTGCTAAGTACTGGTACTTAGTTCTACTATGTAGTGGTAGCTAGTAATACTGAGTAGCGAGGGAGGTGTCCAATGGGCAAGCAAATGACAGAGATGCTCAAAGGCACATTGGAGGGCATCGTCTTGGCCCTCCTGACCGGAAAGGCGGCGTACGGGTATGAAATCACCACGCTGCTCCGGGAGCAGGGCTTCACCGAGATCGCTGAGGGCACCGTTTACGCGCTGCTGGTCAGGATCGAACAAAAGGGGCTGGTGGACGTCGAGAAGCGGCCGTCCGAAAAGGGGCCACCCCGCAAGGTGTACACGCTCAACCCCCAGGGCGAAAAAGAACTGAACGAATTCTGGAACACCTGGAGCTTCTTGTCCGAACGGCTTGAACAGCTCCGCAAGGAAGGAAAATAACATGGCAGCAAAATGGATCGAGCTCGTCACCGGATCGCTCGAACAGAAGAAGCAGTACAAGCAAGCCAAGGCACGGTTGGATGCCCTGCCCGAGCCGTACCTCACCGTAGCCACCGCCTTCAACCGGTACTTGATGTACTACGGCGGCGTGACCGAAGGCGACACCATGGTCCAGATGTTCACGGACCTGGCGGACCTCTGGGAACGCGCAGCCATCGACGGTACGCCCGTGAGCGGGATCGTCGGCGACGATCCCATCGAATTCGCAGAGACCTTTGCCCAGGCGTACGGCGGGAAGCGCTGGATCGACAAGGAGCGCGAGCGCCTCAACAAGGCAATCGACAAAGCGAAAGAAGCTGAATCATGACTTCCACGGCAATCCGGGTGCAGGGCATAGAGAAGTCGTACAAAGATCTCCACGTCCTCCGCGGGGTGGATTTCGAGGTAGCGTCAGGCAGCATCTTCGCCCTTCTCGGCTCCAACGGGGCCGGCAAGACCACCATGGTGAAGATCCTGTCCACGCTGCTCACAACGGACGGTGGGCAGGCCGCCGTCGAGGGTTTCGACGTCGCAACCGAGTCGCTCCAGGTGCGGCAGTCCATCAGCCTCACCGGACAGTTCGCCGCAGTGGACGAGGTGTTGACCGGCAGGGAGAACCTGGTACTCGTGGCGAAGCTGCGGCACTTGAAGAATCCCGGCGGGATCGCCGACGAGTTGCTGGGCCGGTTCAGCCTCACCGATGCCGGCTCCCGCAAAGTGGCAACCTACTCCGGCGGCATGCGTCGCCGGTTGGACATCGCCATGAGCCTGATCGGCGATCCGAAGGTGATCTTCCTGGACGAGCCCACCACCGGACTCGACCCGGAAGCCCGCCTGGAGGTGTGGCAGATCGTCAAGAACCTTGCCAACAAAGGCACCACGGTCCTGCTCACCACGCAATACCTCGACGAGGCCGAACAGTTGGCAGACCGAATCGCCATCCTTCATGAGGGACGTATCATCGCCAACGGCACGCTCCAGGAGCTGAAGCAGCTGCTGCCGCCCGCCAAGGTGGAGTACGTGGAGAAGCAACCAAGCCTGGAGGACATCTTCCTGGCCCTCGTGGGAAGCACCGTAACAAGCGAGCCAGTAAAGGACAGGTCATGAACACCCACTTCTTCACAGACACCTCGGTCCTGCTGGGCCGTTCCATGCGGCACATCTTCCGCAGCGTGGACACCATCATCACCACCGCGATCACCCCGATCGCCCTGATGCTGCTGTTCGTCTATGTTTTCGGCGGCGCCATCCGGACCAACACTGAAAACTACGTCAACTACCTGCTCCCGGGCATCATGCTGATAGCCATCGCTTCGGGCATCGCGTACACGGCGGTCCGCCTCTTCACGGATCTGCAGGGCGGCATCTTCGAGCGGTTCCAATCCATGCCGATCGCGCGCTCCTCGGTCCTGTGGGCACACGTCCTGACATCGTTGGTGGCCAACGGACTCTCGCTGGTGATCATCGTCGGAGTTGCACTGCTCATGGGCTTCAGGACTTCGGCGAACGTGCTGGACTGGCTGGCCGTAGCTGGAATCCTGGCACTGTTCACCCTGGCGCTGACGTGGATCGCCATCATTGCGGGCCTTTCGGCGAAGTCCGTGGACGGCGCCGGCGGCTTCTCCTACCCGCTGATCTTCCTGCCGTTCATCAGCTCGGCGTTCGTTCCGACGGAAACCATGCCCGGTCCGGTCCGCTGGTTCGCCGAGAACCAACCGGTGACGTCCATCGTGAACACCATCCAGGACCTGTTCGCCCAGCGACCGGCCGGAACGGATATTTGGGTAGCACTGGCCTGGTGCCTGGGAATCCTCGTCGTCTCCTACGCCTTCGCGACGGCGGCTTACAAGCGCCGGAACGCCTAGCGGCCGTGTTCTGAAACCCAGCCCGATCCAACGGCCAAAGCTCCCTTTTCCACAAGGGAGCTTTCGCCATGCAGACCGATTGGCCATTGGTCAGACATTAGCTATAGCTTTATCGAACAGATTTGTAACGGCCGTCACTATTCTGACGGTTCCTCCGAAGGGTTCTTGAACTAATGTCCGACCAGACAACACAGGGGCAGCTCCGCGCCTCCAGCAGGGACAGCGAGCCCCACCTCTCACGCTCACTCAGCAACCGCCACATCCAGCTCCTGGCCATCGGCGGCGCCATCGGAACGGGCCTCTTCATGGGCTCCGGCAAGACCATCTCGGTCGCCGGGCCCTCGGTGATCTTCGTCTACATGATCATAGGCTTCATGCTCTTCTTCGTGATGCGCGCCATGGGCCAGCTCCTGCTGTCCAACCTGAACTACAAATCCTTCAGCGATTTCGCGGGCGACCTCCTGGGCCCGTGGGCCGGCTTCTTTACCGGTTGGACGTACTGGTTCTGCTGGGTAGTCACCGGCGTTGCGGACGTGATCGCCATTGCGGGCTACGCCAACGAGCTCTGGCCGGGAATCCAGCTGTGGATCCCGGGCCTGGCCACCATCATCATCCTGCTCCTCCTGAACCTCCCCACCGTCAAAGCCTTCGGCGAGACCGAGTTCTGGTTCGCGCTCATCAAGATCGTGGCCATCGTCGCGCTGATCGTCGTGGGCCTGGTCATGATCTTCACCGGCTTCCAGTCCAACGCAGGCACCGCCAGCTTCACCAACCTCTGGAGCCACGGCGGCTTCTTCCCCAAGGAATTCATGGGCTTCGTGGCCGGCTTCCAGATCGCCGTGTTCGCGTTCGTGGGCATCGAACTGGTGGGCACTGCCGCTGCAGAAACCAAGAACCCGGAGCACAACCTGCCCCGCGCCATCAACGCCATTCCCCTGCGCGTCATGCTCTTCTACGTAGGCGCCCTGATCATCCTCATGTCGGTCACCCCGTGGACCGAATTCAAGGCAGGCCAGAGCCCGTTCATCGCCATGTTCTCCCTGGCGGGCCTGGGCATGGCAGCGACTGTGGTGAACCTGGTGGTGCTCACCTCTGCCATGTCCTCGGCCAATTCGGGCATCTACTCGACGTCCCGCATGGTCTACGGCCTGGCAAATGACGGCGACGCACCCAAACTCTTCGGCCGGCTCTCCAGCCGCAAAGTACCCCAGAACGCGCTGTTCCTCTCCTGCGTCCTGTTGCTGGCCGGCGTCGCACTTCTCTACGCGGGCAAGGACGTTGGCGTGGCATTCGACATGGTGACCACCGTGTCCGCAGTCTGCTTCATGTTCGTGTGGTCCATCATCCTGGCCAGCTACCTGGTGTACCGCAAGCGCCGCCCCGAGCTGCACGCGGCCTCGCCGTTCAAGATGCCCGGCGGCGTTCCGATGGTGTGGGTAGTGTTCGCCTTCTTCGCATTCCTTGTCTGGGCGCTCACTACGCAGCCCGACACCCTCACGGCACTGCTGGTGACACCCATCTGGTTCGCAATCCTCGGCGTCGCGTACGCAGTAGTCCGCAAGTCTCCGCTCCACCAGGCCCGCGTGGCTGAGTGGAAGGCGATGTCGAAAGCGGAAACCTCGGCAGCGACAAAGTAGCCCGGACGCGCCAAGAGCGTATATGGGGCTGTGCGGTGCGAATTGCACGGCAGCCCCATATACGCTCTTTCGCTTGGCGACGGGTCCTAACGGACGTCGGCGCCGGCCATCCTGGAGAGGATCAGGCTTCCGCCTGCCGGTCCTCCACCAGCTTCTGCACGGCGGGGAACAGCGGGTGCGTCGGCGGCAGTTCCGTAACGCGTTCGACGACGGCGGCCGCGTCCAGTTCGGACAGCATCCTGGCAAGCTCCACGGCTTCGTCATCGGCACCGTCGTCAAAACGGAGGGCTGCCGACATCGCCTCGAGCAGGGCCACCGGGGTGACGCCCCGCTCTGCCAGCTCGGCCGCCGGACCAACGAACCGCTCGTGCCGGCCAAGCTTCCGCAGCGGCGCACGGCCCACGCGGTTCACGGTATCCGGCAGGTGCGGGTTGCTGAAGCGTTGCAGGATTTTCTGGACGTACGCTTCCTGCTCGGCCTCCACGAAACCGTGCTTGGCAACCAGGAGTTCCTTGGTTTCCTCCAGCACGGCCCGGACCTTCGCGGCCACGGCAGGATCGGCCATGGCGTCCGAGATCTTCTCAAGCCCTGCACCGTAGCCGAAGTACGCAGCCGACGCATGGCCGGTGTTAACCGTGAACAGCTTGCGCTCGATGTACGGTCCCAGCTCGTCCACGAACGTCGCGCCGGGGATGCTCGGCGCATTGCCGCCGAACGGCGTACGGTCGATGACCCACTCGTAGAACGTTTCCACCGTGACGTCCAGGCCTTGGCCTGGTGCCTGGTTGGGCACGATCCGGTCCACTGCGGTGTTGGCAAAAACCGCGACGGCGTCCAGGTCACCGGCAGAATCGTCCCAGGCAGCCCGGATCTCCGTGTGGAGGAGGTCCGTGGCATTGATGGCGTTCTCGCAGGCCATGACCTGCAGCGGAGGGAGGTCCGCGGGCCGGGCGGCCAGCCCGCGGGCGATCACCGGCGCCACGAACTTCAGGATGTGGGGCCCCACCGCGGTGGTGACCACATCCGCCGTCGCGATTTCCTCCACAACGGCGGCTTCCTGTGCGGCCGAGTTCAAGGCGCGGAAGCCTTCGACGGTCTTGACCGCCGGGTTTTCGCCTACCTCATGGACGTCGTAGCTGCTGGCCTCCGCGAGCTGGCTGATGAGTGCATCCGCGACGTCGGCGAACACCACCTCATACCCGGCTTCGTGCAGCAGCAGCCCCACGAAACCCCGCCCGATGTTGCCTGCCCCAAAATGGACTGCCTTCACTATGCGTTGACCTTTCCGAACAGCTCCAGGACTTCATCCACCGTGGTTGCTTGCTCCAACTGGGCAACCTGCGCCTTGTTGGTGAAGATCTTGGCGATGGAAGAGAGGATGTGGAGGTGTTCGTTGTTGATGCCGGCCACGCCGACTACGAACTTCACTTGCTTGCCGCCCCAGTCGATGCCCTCGGGGTACCGGATGATGGACACGGCCGAGTGGTTGATGTGTTCCTTGGCATCGTTGGTGCCGTGGGGGATCGCCAGGAAGCTGCCCATGTAGGTGGACACGGATTCCTCACGCTCGTGCATGGCATGGACGTAGCTGACATCCACGGCGCCACGGTCCAGCAGCAGCTTTCCGGCCTCGTCGATCGCACTGTCGCGGTCGCGGGAGGTGCCGTTCAGGATCACGCTTTCGCGAAGCAGGACGCCTTTGCCTTCGACGGCGGCAGCCGGCTCGGCGGCATGGGCACCATGGGCGGGGGCTTCTTCGACGGCCCCCGAAGGAGCAGCCGCTGCTGGAGCGTCTGCGCTGTTGCTCGAACGTACCAAGTCAACGATTTCATCGTACCTGGGGCTGTTCATGAAGTTGTCTACCGAGTAGTGCACGGCGCTGGACGTGCGCGGTTGTGCACGTTCGGTGAGGTCCTGGTGGGTGACCACGACGTCGTAGGTGTCGCTGAGGTTGGCGATGGCCGAGTTGGTGACCTTGACGTCCGGGAAGCCGGCCGCCTTGATCTTGTTGCGGAGGACGGAGGCACCCATGGCGCTTGAGCCCATGCCGGCGTCGCAGGCAAACACGATGTTCCGGACCGGACGGGTCAGGACGGTGCCTTCACCCTGAGCTGCTTGCCTGTCTCCCACGAGGGCGGAGGAGACGGAGCTCTTCTTGCCCTTCATGGCTTCCATACGGGACGTGGCTTCACTGAGATCGTCGTCGCCCTTGTTCTTGGACGTGCGCAGGATCAGGGAGGCGATCAGGAAGGACACAGTGGTGGCAAGCACGACAGCGAGGACCACGCCCACGTAGCTGTCACGTGAGGTTTGGGCTATGACGGCAATGATGGAACCCGGAGCAGCCGGAGCCACGAGACCGGAGTTGGTGATGGCCAGGGTAGCGATGCCCGTCATGCCGCCGCCGATGGCAGCGAGGATGAGGATGGGCTTCATCAGGACGTACGGGAAATAGATCTCGTGGATTCCGCCCAGGAAGTGGATGATCGCAGCACCGGGAGCAGATGCCCGTGCAGCACCACGGCCGAAGAACATGTAGGCCAGCAGGATGCCCAGGCCAGGGCCGGGGTTGGCTTCGAGCAGGAACAGGATGGACTTGCCCTGGTCCAGCGACTGCTGGATGCCCAGCGGTGTCAGTACGCCGTGGTTGATGGCGTTGTTCAGGAAGAGGACCTTGGCAGGCTCGATGAAGATGCTGGTGAGGGGCAGCAGGCCGTTGTCCACCAGGAACTGAACCACTGAGCCGGCACCGGCTGTGAAGGCCTTGACTACGGGGGTCAGGCCGTAGAACCCGAGCAGGGTCAGAATTCCGCCCCAGATACCGGCGGAGAAGTTGTTGACCAGCATTTCGAAGCCCGGACGGATCTTGCCGTCCCAGATGCTGTCGATCTTTTTCATGGTCCAGCCGCCCAGCGGCCCCATGATCATGGCCCCTATGAACATAGGAATACCCGTGCCCACAATGACACCCATGGTGGCGATGGCACCCACCACACCGCCGCGGACGTCATAGACCATCCGGCCACCGGTGTAGGCAATCAGAAGCGGAAGCAGGTAGTTGACCATTGGGCCCACAAGGCCCACGTTGGCAACACCCTCGGCGTTGGTCCCATAGCCCCCGAGTTCCGGCACGGGAATCCAGCCCTTCTCGATGAACAGGGCCGTGATGAGGCCCCAGGCGATGAAGGCGCCGATGTTGGGCATGATCATGCCGGACAGGAATGTTCCGAACTTCTGGACGCCAACGCGGGCGCTGGTGCGGGGCTTCGCAACTGTCTCTGTTGCCATGTGAATTCCTAACGTGTTTCCCGCGGCGGCGCGGGGTCAGTCGATATAGAGATCGAGAGAGAGCAGCTAGGAGCTGCTAGAAATGCGGTGAAGCCATTCCAGGAAAAGCTTCAGTTCAGAGCTGGAAAGTTGGTCCGAATGCGAGGCCTGCAGTGCCGCATTCAGGGCGATTGCCGCAACAACTACCGACGACTTACCGGAGTCGTCCGCTGCGGCGCCACGGGCGGTTTCCGTGGAGACGGCAAAAATCATGGAATCCCGGGTCATCGTTGAGAGCTCGAGGTTCCGTTCTTCCACCGGTTCAGCGATCAGCATGAGCGTGACACCCACGTTGGCCGCCAGGATGCTCCGCGCCGCTTCGCGGGGCGGCACATTGATCTGACCCGCGATGGCGGCCTTGTTCAACATCTCTTCCAGGAGCGCTTCAGCATCGGCCACGATTGCCGGGCGGCTCTCCGGCCTGATGTTGCCGAACATGACCAAGTACAGATGGGGTTGGGTCAGTCCGAACTGGACGTGGTTGTCCCACATCCGCCGGACGTCTTCCAAGGGCTCCCCGGACGGCGCAAAGTCCCGCTCCCCCGCCACGTACTCTTCGAAGCCTGCTGATACGACGGCGTCGAACAGTCCTTCTTTGTCACCAAAGTGGTGGTAGAGCGTAGGCGCCGTGACACCGGCAAGCTTGGTGATCTGGCGCGTTGAGACCGCTGACCCCTCCGAATTCGCCAGCAATTCGGCAGCTGCGCGAAGCAACCGAATTTTAGGCGGAAGCTGGTCATCGAAACTCATAACCGCTACCCTAGCACCTATAGCGTTGCTATATGAAGTGGCTCACAAAGGAATTTTGTAGGCTGGTTACAGAGGCTCCCGGTGCCGTCGCCGACGGGTCTGAAACAACAAGCAGGAACAGAGGATTCAGTGCAGAATTTCCAAGGAGTTGGGGTAAGCCCTGGCCGCATCACCGGTTCCGTCCGCCAGATGCCCAAGCCGGTGAGTGAACCGCCGTCGGGGGAACGCCTGGCCGCGGACGTCGCTCCGGAAGACGCCGTCGCGCGTTTGAAGGCAGCCGCGCAAGCCGTCCATGACGAACTCAAGGCGCGCGCGGAAACTGCCTCCGGCGACGGCAAGGCCGTCCTTGAGGCCACCGCCCTCATGGCCAAAGACACCATGCTGCTGAAATCGGCGGGCAAACTCGTCAACGCCGGAACCTCCGCAGAACGGGCCATCTGGGAAGCCGGCGCATCGGTCTCCGAAATGCTGCACAACCTGGGCGGCTACATGGCCGAGCGCGCCACCGACGTCCTGGATGTCCGCGCACGCATTGTTGCTGAACTCCGGGGTGTCCCCGCACCGGGCATCCCGTCCTCCGAAACACCCTTCATCCTGGTAGCCGAGGATCTCGCTCCCGCCGACACTGCGACCCTGAATCCCGCAGTTGTCCTGGCGCTGGTGACCTCAGGCGGCGGGCCGCAGTCCCATACGGCGATCATCGCGCGCTCCCTTGGCCTGCCCGCCGTCGTTGCGGCCCACGGCGTGGACGGGATCGCGGACGGCTCAGAGGTTTATGTGGACGGCGCTGCCGGCTTCGTCGCCGTCGAACCGACCGAGGAACAACGTGCACTTGCCACCGCCTGGGCGGAAACTTCCGCCACGCTGGCAGCCTTCGACGGAAACGGCACGACGGCGGACGGCCACCTGGTCCCGCTCCTCGCCAATGTGGGCGGAGCCAAGGATGCCGTGGCAGCTGCGAAGCTGGGCGCCCAGGGCGTTGGCCTGTTCCGCACCGAATTCTGCTTCCTGGAGCGCGACACCGAGCCCTCCGTGGATGAGCAGGCCGCCGCCTACAAAGCCGTGTTTGACGCGTTCCCGGGCAAAAAGGTGGTCCTCCGCACCCTCGACGCCGGCGCCGACAAGCCCCTCCCCTTCCTCACGGATGCCACCGAGCCCAACCCTGCACTGGGCGTTCGCGGCTACCGCACCGACTTCACCACCCCGGGCGTCCTGGAACGCCAGCTCGAGGCGATCGCCCGCGCCGCGTCGGAATCCGAGGCCGATGTGTGGGTCATGGCTCCTATGATCTCCACAGCTGCCGAGGCAGGACGCTTTGCCTCGCTCTGCGCAGCAGCGGGAATCCGGACGCCAGGCGTAATGGTGGAGGTCCCCTCCGCCGCGCTGACGGCCGCAACCGTGCTGCGTGAAGTGGGATTCGCGTCCCTGGGCACGAACGACCTCACCCAGTACGCCATGGCCGCCGACCGCCAGCTGGGCCCCCTCGCGGATCTGAACACTCCGTGGCAGCCCGCGGTGCTGCGGCTGGTGCAGCTCACCGTGGAAGGCTCGGCACAAGAGGGCAACAACAAGCCCGTTGGCGTCTGTGGCGAGGCCGCCGCGGACCCCGCCCTCGCCGTCGTCCTCACCGGACTGGGCGTCACCACACTGTCCATGACCGCGCGCTCGTTGGCCGCGGTCGGGACCGTGCTGAAGACCGTCACGCTGGAGCAGGCGCAGGAACTTGCACGCCTGGCTCTGTCCGCCCCCAGCGCCACCGAGGCACGCGACTGGGTCCGCGCCAAGCTCCCCGTGCTCGAAGAGCTCGGCCTCTAACCCTTCCCGCACCAACGCAAGGAGAAACCATGCCAGAACGCACAGCAACCGTAGCCAGCCGCTCCGGACTGCACGCCCGGCCCGCTGCCCTGTTCGCTGAGGCAGCCGGCGAGCAGCCGGTAGATGTCACCATCGCCATGCAGGGCCAGCCCGAGGACGAAGCGATGGACGCGGCCAGCATCCTCTCGCTTATGACCCTCGGCGCTGCGAAGGGTGACGTGGTGGTGCTTCGGGCCGAGGGGGACGGTGCCGATGCCGCGCTGGACGCACTGGTGAAGCTGCTGGAAACGGATCTGGACGCGGAGTAAGTTCTTCCTCCACGCCGCAGGCTAGGCTTCTGCCATGGCATTGATAGCTCCCCGCGTCACAGCGGGCCTCCCCGCCGACGACGCCCGGAACCTGGCGCGCTCCCTCAACGACAGCGACGACATCACCGTGTTCGTGGACGGCACGGTCCACCGCCTGCCCGATCAGGCGCGGGACGCCGTCGTCGACCTCCTTGCGAGGCTCGGGCGGGGCGAAACGGTGACCGTCAGCAGCGTGGAGGAAATGCTGACGACTTCGCAGGCTGCGGAGCTTGCCGGGATCTCGCACACCTATCTGCGGAACATGACCGACCGTGGCGAGATTCCGGTGGAATACCGGGGAACGCATCGTCGGATCCGGCAGGCGGCGATCATTGCGTGGCTGGAAACCCAGAAGCGGAAGCAGGACGAAACCGCCGCTGCGGAGGCTGCGGAAAGCGACTGAAAGCGTCCGAGTGATAAGGATCAAGCAACGATCCCAGCCAACAGGCGGGGACCTGTAAAGCCCGGGGTTACGCTTGATCGGTGGGCAATTTCAAAGGGTGGCATATCGTGGCCGGTTTGGCTGCGCTTGCCCTTGCCATACCCTTGGGCTCAGCCATGGGATTGAACTTTGTGGCCACCTTCATGTTCGCGTGCACGGTGTTCGTGGCGGTCACCATGTGGACCGAATCGAAAATCGCACGACGCCGGGAGGCGGCTGACGCTGCGAAGGCAGCTGATGCGCGGCCGGCCGACTCCAATGAATCGGACGACGCTGCGCGGGACTAGCTCGCACCGGCGAGCCCTCCGAAACCGACAGCATGCTGTTCAATAGCTGTATGGCTTCAAGGTACTTTTCCGTCATTTGTCCTGCATGAGCGCGCTACTGTCCTCCGACATAGAGGCCCATGGCCTCACCGGACGCATCTTCTGGACCGAGGGGTCTCCCGAACCCGGGTCCGCGGCCGGGGCCGGGGCCGGGTCGGCAGAGAAGCCTGCCTACATCCTGATCCACGGCATCGGGGTTTCCCACCGGTACCTGGCACGACTGCACGCCGTGCTGGCGGCGCATGCGCCCACGTACTCCTTCGACCTGCCGGGCTTCGCCGGCACTCCCCGACCCGGCAGGCAACTCCAGGTCGAGGACTACGGTGCCTTCATTGCCGGGGCCCTGGCATCCCGCGGCATCGACTCCTACATTTTGGTAGGCCACTCCATGGGGGTGCAGTTCGCCATTGAGGCTGCACTGCACCGGCCGGAAAGTGCACGGCAGCTTGTGCTCATGGGGCCGGTTGTCGATTCGCGGCACAAGAACGTGATGCAGCAGTCGATTGCCCTGACACTGGATGGCATCCTCCGCGAGAGTCCTTCGTCCAACTGGATCGTCATGGGGGACTACTTCCGGTGCGGACCGCGCTGGTACGTCACCGAACTGCCCGTGATGATGAAGTACCCGACCCTGGATCGGCTGTCCGGCATCGATGTCCCGGTCCTGGTTCTCCGGGGAAGCCGCGACCATGTTGCCGGACCGGATTGGTCCTTGAGGCTTTCGCGGGCGGTGGCCCAAGGGCGTCTGGTGGAAATTCCCGGCGTCGGCCACGTTGCCCAGCACATGCGCCCCAAAGCCGTGGCGGACGCCATCCGCAGCTTCGTCAACGCCACCACCCGGCACCGCTGAGCAAGCAGGACGCCGAGGCGCAGGGAGCCGCACCGGCACGGGCACCTCTACGGACGGCCTTGTTGGCGCGGCCCGTCCCGGATAGGCTGGCGGAGCAAGCTAATTAGTAAGCTTACTTACGAAAGGGCTCACCATGACCAGCTATGACCCGGAAGACGATCCCCGGACCTTCGGCGTGAGCGGCGCCAGTGGACCCATCGACACTACCGCCGACGCGGACAGCATCCACGAAGATCCCGACATGCGCCAGGACGAGGACGACGACCCCGCTTCCTCGGCCAATCCCGACCCCCTGGATGGAAACGTCACAGGCCTCGAGCCAGGCGGCGGCGTGCCCCCGGGAGAAACCCCGCCCGCCGAAGGCAGCATGAGCAGCGACCAGGGGCACGAGGAGTAGTTCCCCGCCGGGCCACTACGGCAGGCTCAGGATCTCCCCAAGGTCGTACTCCGCAGGCTCTTCCAGCTGCGAGTACGTGCAACTTTCAGGAGTCCGGTCCGGCCGCCACCGACGGAACTGCGTCGTGTGGCGGAACCGGTCACCCTCCATGTAGTCGTAGGCCACCTCGATCACCAGTTCGGGGCGCAGCGGCACAAAGGAGAAGTCCTTTCCGGCGCTCCACCTGCTCTGCGCCCCGGGCATCCGTGACCCCCCGGGCGAATCGTCCTGCTTGGCCCACTCGCCCCACGGATGGTCGCCGAGCTCCACTTGATAGGGCTCAAGCTCCGCCACCAACGCCTCCCGCTTTGCCATGGGGAATGACGCCACGACGCCGACGTGATGAAGCCGGCCGGAGTCGTCGTAGAGCCCCAGGAGCATCGACCCCACAACTTTCGCGGTCTTGTGCCAACGGAACCCGGCCACCACGCAATCGGCTGTCCGCTCATGCTTCGTCTTGAACATCACCCGCTTGTTCGGCTGGTAGGTGCCGTCGAGCGGTTTCGACAGCACGCCGTCGAGGCCTGCTCCCTCAAGCTGCACGAACCATTCCTTGGCGCGCCCCAGGTCCGTCACCGCAGGCGTTACGTACACAGGAGGCCGGGCGTCGGCGAGGGCTTTCTCCAAGGCCGCGCGCCGCTCGGCGAAGGGCCGGCCGGTCAGATCCTCGTCGCCGAGGGCAAGCAGGTCGAACGCCACCAGGGACGCCGGCGTCTTCTCCGCAAGCATCCGAACCCGGCTGTCCGCGGGATGGATTCGCTGCTGCAGCACCTCGAACTCAAGCCTGTTGCCCTGGATCAGGATGATCTCGCCGTCCACAACGCACTTGTCCGGAAGGTTCTTCTTCAGCGCTTCCACCAGCTCCGGGAAGTAGCGGGTCATGGGCTTCTCGTTGCGGCTGCCCAGGACGATGTCGTCCCCGTCCTTGAAGACGATGGTCCGGAATCCGTCCCATTTGGGCTCGTAATGCCCAACGTCGGGGATGTTCGGGACGGACTTGGCGAGCATGGGCGAAACGGGCGGCATCACTGGTAGGTCCATAGCTCATGTCTACCGGCCAGTACGTGCCCAAGGCTAGTGTTGGCGGATGGACATCTTGGCCGTGTTGGCAGCAGTGCTCGGAGTTCCCGCGCTCATGGGCGCGCTTTGGTACTGGATTGCGCGGGAGAACAAGCGCGGCGTCCGGCGGGCCGCAGCAGGCGGCATGCTGGGGATCGCAGACGAAGTCTTCCGCCCTGCCACACATCAAGCCCACCAGGTCCGGAAAATCGAACACGAAATCCCCGCCCCCGCACCGGCCCCGAAGCCTAAGCGGTAGCACCCTCCCGCGGGGGCAGAACTACCGCCCGTTACATTAATGTGACTTTACTTTCCGCCTCCTGTACGGTCGTAGGGCGACCCGATCTCCGCTGGGCCGCTTCTGGATTGACGCCGGGCTCTGCCGCAATCCAGGATCCGCCAGACCCGCGGCAGAGACGGGGGACCCACAGTTTCCCGGGCTTGTTTTCTCCGCAAGCCCTTGGGGTGAAGCCGCCACGCGCGGCCGGACGGCCTCGTCCGAACCCGACAGCTAACCTCGCAGGCGTTGAGAGGCACAACCATGTCCCCAACCATGGATAACCCACGCCGCGCGCAACTCGAGCGCGAGCGCACCAAGCCAACCGGACGCCGTCGGGCCCAACCCAGCGGATCCCCGGAACCAGCCACGACGGCGATCCCCACCGTAACGGCACCCACTCCGGCATCACCCGCTACGGCTGCGCCCACCACGCGGGCTGCGGCCCGGGCCGCTGAGCGTGAGCGTGCGGCAAGGGCTGTGATCGCCCCTGCCGAGCCGAAGGCAGCCCCTGCGCTTCCGGAGCCGGCAACCGCAGGCCCGGAGCCGGCAACCGCAGCGATTCCGGTAGTCGAAGCCGCGCGGGCCGCAGCTCCGGCATCCACCACACCAGGGCCTCCCACGTCAGCCATTCCCGTGGTTGCCGCACGCAAGGCAGCCACCCGCGGGGAAGCCGGAGCCGAAGCGGCTGCCCCGGCCCCGGCGGCATCCCGCAAGACACCTCCGCCGGTGACGGCATCAACCCTCGGCACCACCTCCTCATTTGGCCGCGAACCCCAAGCTGTTCTGCGGAAAGCCGCGTCGGTGAAGCACATGAGCCAGCGCATGGCAGTGGTTGCCGGAGCACTGGGCCTGGTACTGACTGCGGGAACCGTCGGGCAGGCACTGGAGCTTCCGTTCTTCGGTCAGGAAAGTCCGGCCCAGGAAGCCAGCGGCGGCCAGAGTGGCGAGGACCGCCAACCGGGCTCGGCAGCCCCTGCGCCCCGGGCTTCCTACACCACAGCGTCCTCCCCGTCGTCGTCGGGTCAATCGTCATCCGAAGCAGGCCAACCGGCCACGGTACCGGAGGCACCTGCGGCGGTTTCGCCGTCGTCGGTTCCTTCACCGCACGTCTCACTGGCAGACCCCGTCTGGGTCCCTTCTGCGTCCGCCCCGGCAGTCGCAGCGCCGTCCCCCGTAGCCGGCACTCCGGCTCCGACCCAACCTGCGCCGGCGCCCGGCGACGTGCCCTCGGACACGATCACGACGCCGCCGGCAACACCGACGCCCACCACGACGCCGACGCCGACCACCACTCCCACGCCGACCCCGACGCCAACACCGACGGGAACGCAAACGGCAAAGCCCCGGCCCACCGGCAAGCCCACCGCAGGCACGTCGCCTCAGCCGCAGGCGTCCACCTTGGAATCGCTCCTTGACGCCGCACAGAAGGCACTGCAGTGAGCACGCGGTTGCCCCGCACCAACGTGCACGCCGGCTGGCACGGGCGGTACTGCAGCAGCAGCCGCACGGCAACGTTCCGGCACCGTTTGGGCCGCTGGAGTTGCCAGCGGCTGAGGCGCTCCTGACGCGTTCCCCCGTGAACGGCCAGGCAAGCGCATTGGCATCAGACAAGGCAGGTACCCGCGCGGGTACCTGCCTTATCTGTTTCTTACGCTGAGTCTTGCCGGTGCTTAGATCCGCGGTCCGGCTCAGATCCGCGGCCTGCCGGCCCAGCGCCGCGCCTTCAAGGCAGCATGCAATTCAAGCCGGATGGCACCGTTCAAGGGATCAGCACCGATGAGCTGGCGGATGCGTCCGAGCCTGTTGTAGATGCTGCTCCTGTGGAGGTGAAGTTTCGCCGCGACATCCTGCACGGCACTGTCGTTGTCGTAGAGAAGCTCCAGGACCGGCAGGAGCTCGCCGTTTTTGTCCTGGTCCTCAAGCGTCCGGAAATGCACCGAGCCGGTATCGTCCCAGCCGCCCGGTGCCAGCAGGCGGTCAAAGAGCTGGTACACGCCCACGGAACGGCTGTCCACCAGTTCCCCGAGCTGCGCATCCACGGCCGCCGCCTGCGCAGCAACCTTGGACTGCCGGTACGCCCCCGCGAGCTGCCTGATCACCTGGAAGGGTTCGCTGATCCCCAGGATGACGCGGTCCACGGTCCGGCCGGCACGCTTGGCGAGCTCAAGCTGGTAATGGACCAGGACCTGCGCGTGGTCTGCCCGTCCTCCGGATTCCCGGAACAGGACCACCGAGTGGGTTTCCGTGCCCGCGCTGAACAAAGCCGCGTTCACGCCGATAGTGGACTGCAGCGCGGCTGAGCGGTGCGTGAGGGTTGCCGCGATGGGATCGACGTCGGACCGGGCACCTTCGGCGTCAAGGATCGTCACCAGTTGCCACGGGCCGCGGCCTTGGATCTCCTTCCACCCCGCAACGGCCGCCACGGCGTTCGATTCGCCGCCACAGGCCGAGAGGAACTCCTGCTCACGCCTGCGCCGGAACTCGGACTCGGCCGTGTTCGAGTCCAGGAGCAAGCCCGCCAACAGGTCCAGTTCGTCCCGAACGCCGGGCAACTGGGCGAGGATCGCCGTCGCGCTTTGCTCCTCAAGGTCCTGTTGCACCCACAAGTACCCCACACGGAAACCGCGGACCAACAAGGGGACACAGACGCGGCCGAGCATCCCGAGTTCGTCGTTGGCGGGCACCACCACGGGGCGCACGGCGGTGGAGATACCGTGCGAGAGCTGCCAGGCGCTGACGTCGCTGGGGACGCGCTTGCTGAGCAGGAAATTCACCCGGACGCGGTCTGCGTGGGATTGGTTGGAACTGTAGGCGAGAAGAACGCCGTCGAGGTCCTCCAAGGACAGTCCGCGGCCGAGCTTCAGTGCTACGCGTTCAACGATCTGTTCCACGTCTTGCTGCATCCGGAAAGCGTACCAACAGCAGGCGACACCTGACGCCTTGGTGCTCGACAAATGTCGAGCTTGACGGCAGGAGTTCCTTGAATTTCCGGGGTTTTGCTCCCGGGCCGATCGGGAATCCATGTCGCCTGCCTCACAGCCGGATTTATTCTGGAATCACAGCCCGCAGCAAATATTCGGCCGAACAGGCCGCTAACGATGGAGCCAGCAAATGATCATCGGCGTCCCCAAAGAAATCAAGAACAACGAGTTCCGCGTAGCCATCACGGCCGCCGGCGTCCACGAGTTCCGCACCCACGGACACACCGTTCTGGTTGAGCGCGGCGCAGGCCTCGGCTCGGGCATCACCGACGAGGAATACTCGATCGCCGGCGCCGAAATCGTCAACGAAGCCGATGACGTGTGGGGCCGCGCGGACATGGTCATGAAGGTCAAGGAACCCATCGCCGCGGAGTACCACCGCTTCCGCAAGGGCCTGATCCTCTTCACCTACCTGCACCTCGCCGCAGAACCCGAGCTCACCGCCGAGCTCATCAACTCCGGCGTCACGGCCATCGCCTACGAAACCGTGCAGGAAGGCCGCACGCTTCCGCTGCTTGCCCCCATGTCCGAGGTCGCGGGCCGCCTGTCCGTCGTGGTCGGCGCTTCCTCGCTGATGGCTCCGGCCGGCGGCAAGGGTGTCCTCCTGGGCGGCGTACCGGGCGTCCGCCCGGCCAAGGTTGTTGTCCTCGGCGCCGGCGTTGCGGGAACCAACGCCGCTGCCATGGCGCTGGGCCTCGGTGCTGATGTCACCATCATGGACATCAACATCAACCGGCTGCGCGAACTGGACGCCCTCTACCAGGGCCGCCTGAAGACCGTTGCCTCCAACGCCTACGAGATCGAGAAGTCAGTCATCGACGCAGATCTCGTGATCGGCTCCGTCCTGATCCCGGGCGCCAAGGCTCCCAAGCTGGTCACCAACGAACTCGTCTCCCGCATGAAGCCGGGCTCGGTCCTGGTGGACATCGCTGTGGACCAGGGCGGCTGCTTCGAGGACACGCACCCCACCACCCACCAGGAACCGACGTACAAGGTCCACAACTCGATCTTCTACTGCGTTGCCAACATGCCTGGCGCCGTTCCGAACACCTCCACGTACGCACTGACCAACGTCACCCTGCGCTACGCCGTGGCACTGGCCAACCTGGGCGTCAAGGCCGCCTTCGACCGCGACCCCGCCCTGGCCGCAGGCCTCAACATCGCCGCAGGCCACGTGGCACACCACTCCGTTTCCGAGGCGCACAACCTGCCCCTCGTCAACGACTGGCACAGCCTGGTCTCCGCCTAAGCAGCCAACCACGACGGCGGGGTGCAGCTTCCACGTGAAGCCGCACCCCGCCGTCGTGGTTTAACGCCTGCCGAGTGACAGTTAATGCCAATGTTCCCGAGGCAAAGTCAATTGGTGGGAGCAACGCTGGGGGTTAGGCCGCTTGTAGCAGCTGGTTTAGCCGGTTGGCTGGGG
>NZ_JARDAN010000035.1:0-28409 GCF_040560085.1 Paenarthrobacter sp. CC6
TCAAGGGTCAGGCAGCCCATTTCGCGTGCGCCGGGGCCGCCGAGAGTGCAGCGAAAGTCCGGCTTATATTGGTAGGGATCTTCGGTGGTTGGGAAAGCGCCGGGTATGGGTGTGGATTTACCAGTTTCGGGATGAAACTCCCAGACAGCGCCCACGAATGCTGAACCTTCTTGAAAGCCGGCGTCAGGAGGAGCAACCGTATTCGAGATGTTCACTGTCCCCAGCCCAGGCAAGATCGTCGAAGCCGGCCAGTTCAGGGGCATCAGAAATATGTAGGCTGCCCAAGCCGTGTACCTGGCCCAACGGGTCTTCATCGAATAATGCCCACGTCAGTGATGAGCCAAGCTCCCTGGCGGTATTCAGCAAAGAAAGCGGCGGCGTCATTCGTAGATGCAGTGAATTCCCGACTTTCGGATCCGGTCTCTTCGAAGTAGCGAATCTCTTGCTGAATCACTTGCAACTTGCCTTGCTGGGTCGATACGGCGGGATCCCACGCGACTTCTATGACAGGGGTTCGAATTGTTCCCCCGGTAAGCCAGCGCTCCTCTGCGTAATTGGCTTCGATGGACTCTGCCAGGTGCTGGCAGAGCGCACAGGCACTGGACGACAGCTCCAAGGACTTCGTGGAATTACCGGTCTCATATGCGTAGCTAAGTTCCTGAAACCAGTACCGAATAAACGCCTCCAGTCCCGCCTTGGAGTTTTCCTTCGCCAGCTCGGGCATCACAGGCACCGGTACGTTCTGGGCTTTCCCCTTCGCATCCGCCGGTTTGTAGGCCCCGGAAGAAGACGGAGCAGCCGAAGCAGCGGGTGACGAAGCGCTTGAGGTGGGCGACGCCGTCGTCGAGCTTGTCTCCGAAGAGCCCGTACCTGGCGACCCGCCCTGGCAACCACTCAGAAGCACCGCCGCCAGGATGGACAACAAAGCGGCAGACGAAAGGCGTGACATGACAAGCTCCCCAACAGCTGTTCGACGGTGTGGCGGCCAGTCTAAGCAGCGTGCGCGGGGGGACTCACGTCAGAGAAATGGTGCTGTGGATAAGTGCCAGGTAATTTCTGCTGGATGATCGGGACGTCGATTTCGCAAAAGGCTTGGAAATCCGCGGTTTCTGGCCGGCGCCCAGCCTGATGATCCAGCAAATTTGCGTGGTACACCGCAAGGTCAGCCCCGCAGCTTCTCCATGTCCCTGCGGTCCTTCTTGGTGGGCCGGCCGGCTCCGCGGTCGCGCTGGGGGAGTCCAAGCTTCGGAGCGACGGGCCTCGGCGGAGTGTGGTCGGTGAAACAATGCGACGCGGCCTCGGCTCCTACGCGTTTGGCGATGAGTCGTCGCACTTCAAGGATCCGTTCCCAGCCGGATTCCCGGACCCGGATGGTGTCGCCGATGATCACGCTTTGCGATGCCTTGACCGGGTTCCCGTTGATCCGGATGTGCCCGGCACGGCAGGCGGCTGTGGCGGCGGAGCGGGTTTTGTAGGCTCGGATCGCCCACAACCAGGCATCAACGCGGACGTTTGCTGGGGATGACGACGGAATACTCATGATCTGAACGAGTCTAACCGGGCGTCACGTGCACGACGAGAACGCTGGAAGAAGTCCTAAACGCGGGAAAGGTGCCGGGTTCGCTGGAACGCTCCGGCGAACTCGCACCGTCGCGGCGTTCTCAGGGGCGCCAGGGAACCGAAAGCAACTACCGCACCGTCACCTCAACCCGCTGCGCCATGTTGTTCCCGATGCCCTGATAGTTCCACACCTGCTCGGTAGGCTGCAGCGCGCCTGAGGTATCCATGGCCCGGCACCGCAGTACATGCTCGCCCGGACTGGCCACCCACACCATGGACCACGACCGCCACGCGAAGTCCCCCAGCGCCGGATCCAAGTGCGCAGGCATCCATTCGCCGTCGATCCCCACTTCCACCCGCTCCACTTCACCGTGTCCGGACCATGCACGGCCGTGCAGCATTACCGGGCCGGCGTTTACGATCCGTCGCCGGGTGAAGAATTCCGGGATCCCCGGCGGCACCATCAGGGAGCGCACGCGGATATGGGTAACAGGAATGCCGGGCCCATCCGGACCCTGCAGATAGTGATAGGCCACGGACTGCTGCCATCCCATGAACCGCGACGTCACTGCTTCGATCGACGTCAACCACTTCACACTCGCCATCCCGTACCAGCCAGGGACCAGGAGCCTCAACGGGAATCCGTGCTGCAGTGGTAAGGGCTGGCCATTCATGGCATAGACCAGCATCACTTCGGGGTGCATGGCCTCGGCGACAGAAAGACTGCGGGCATAAGGCTCTTCGACGCCGCCTTGGACACCGTTGTCGGCACCGGTAAAAACAAGTTCGACGGCGTCACCCGCCAACCCTGCCTCCTCCAGCAGGGGTGCCAATGGAGTTCCGGTCCACTCGGCTGTGCCCACCGCGCCAAGCACCCATGGCTGGCTCAAGGGGCGGGGTTCCAGAAGCGAGCGGCCGTTTCCCGCGCATTCGAGAGTGACGGGCATGGTGACAGCCGGCCGCGCTTTGATGTCCTCGAGGCTGAGTTCAAGCGTGTGGTCGACAGCGCCGCCCAGTCGCAACCGCCACGTCTCAGGTGACAGATGCGGGATGTCGAAGTGGATCAGCAGGTAGTGCAGGCCGGCCGGAGTGATGTCATCGTGCAGGGCCTCCAACGGCATCGAATGGTTCCGCCCGGAAAGCTGCAACTCTTCGTGGGTCAGGGGTCCATCGGTGGGCTGCCCGGTGACGACGGCTTTCGTGGCCCGTTGTTTGAGGTGATCGTTGGACATGGGACGGCGGCGTTCTACTGGAAGCTAAACGCTGCGGAGTGCCGCAGCACTTAGGACAAGGATCACGCCGGGGCGAACCTGCGTCAATACCTCGTTGCGAGGCCCGCTCTGCGCGCTAAAACAGGCGCAAAGAACGCAGAGTAGGCCCCACAACGGAAGGTGGCTACCGGCGTCGTAGTTCCGGGTACTCAAGGTGCGGGGCCACGGTGCCGGCGTCGCGTTCGAGGAAGTTGACCGCGGGCGCCACGATGTCGTCGATTTCATCCAGAACGGACTCGCTCAGCACCACGTCCGCGGCTTTCAGGTAATCGGTCAGGTGCTCCTCGGTGCGGGGGCCGATGATCACGCTGGTCACTGCGGGGTGGTTCAGGGCAAAGGCGACTGCCAACTGGATGAGCGTCAATCCGTGGCGTGCCGCGAGTTGGGCCAGGGCGTCCGCGGCGTGCAATTTGCCTTGGTTGAACGGCGCGTTCACATCGAAGCGGCCCGGAAGTGCGGAAAAACGCGAACTCTCGGGTTGCCCGGCCCCGACCCGGTAACCGCCTGCCAGCCACCCGCCGTCGAGGGGTCCGTAGCTCAAGACCCCGACGCCGTACTGCTGGGTGATGGGGAAGACGTCGCGTTCGTTGGCACGCACCAGAAGCGAATAGGGCACTTGGTCCACGACCGGCGGGGTCAAGTGGTTGGTGTTGGCGATCCACTGGGCCTCAACGAGTTGGGCCGGGCTGAACACGGACGTGCCGTAGTAGAGGATCTTGCCCTGGCGGATGAGGTCGTTGAGGGCAGTGATGGTTTCCAGGAGGTCGGTGTTGTAGTCCGGGCGGTGTGCCTGGTAGAGGTCGATCCTGTCCGTGTTCAGACGCCGCAAGCTGTCCTCGACAGCCCGGACAATCCAGCGGCGGGAGTTGCCGGCGTGCGCGGGGTTGGATCCCATTTGCCCGTGGAACTTGGTGGCGAGGAAGACGTCGTCGCGCCGGCTGTGGATCGCCTGGCCCACCACGGTTTCGGATTCCCCTTGAGAGTAGATGTCTGCAGTGTCGATGCTGGTGATACCGGCGTCGAGCGCGGCCTTGATGATCCGGATGCTCTCTGCGGGACCTGTGGGCGCGGCACCGGTGCCGAAGTTCAGGGTGCCCAGGGTGAGCGGGCTGATCAGGGCGCCAGTGCGTCCAAGCGTTCGTAGCTCGTTGAGGCTCATGTCGGCTTCCTGTGGATGGATAGTGCTGGGTCGACGCCTGGGTCAGCGGCGTGGACGGGATGTTCAATCGAGGCTACACACGGCCGCCGGAGGCATAAACGCAAATGGTAGAAGTTCTTCGTTTTTCGTCTTGCGGGGTAATGGAAGAGGCCTTACTTCGCGACATTTCTTGACACACGGCAACACAAATGTCTTGCGGATCAACAAATATTGCCGTTCTTCCAAGCGGGTGAATTATGGGAAAGGAACTTAGGAAACGCACGAAAGGGACAGCGGGATGACACAGACCACAGTGGAAGAAACGGCGGCCATCAAGGCGGCTTTTGCGCAGTTCCCCTCCGGAGTTGCCGCCTTCAGCGCGATGGTGGATTTCACGCCGGAAGCGCTGGTGGCGTCGTCCTTCACCGTGGGCGTTTCACTGGAGCCGCCGCTGGTCATGTTCGCAGTGCAGAACTCGTCCACAACGTGGCCCAAACTGCGCCAGGCCCAGCGGCTTGGCGTCTCGGTCCTGGCTGAGGGGCAGGAAGCTGCCTGCCTCCAGCTCTCGTCCAAAACGAGGGACCGCTTCGCCGGGCTGGACACGAGTGTCAGCGACTCGGGCGCGGTGCTGATCGATGGGGCCGTGTTGGGTTTCGAATGCGAAATAGTTTCAGAAACGCCCGCCGGGGATCACGCGATCGTGGTTCTTGAGGTCAAGGCAACCACCGTCAACCTCGAGTCCAAGCCGCTGATCTACCATGGTGCAGCGTTCCGTCAGTTGGCCGCTTAGCCCGGCACGCCGAGCTAGGAGTTTCGGGCAGCGCCGCTGAGGGATCCCTTTTTGGTGGGGCCTTGGGATTTCCCCTTCGGGGGCGTCCCGGGGCCCTGCTTCTTTGGCGGGTTGACCGGTGCCGGGCTCTTTGACGACGGCGTGGGCTCGTCGAGGTCGCGGACCGTCACTTTGATGGGCGGTGGCTGCTGGGCCTTGGCCCGTTCGGCCTCGCGTCGGTCGGCTTCAGCAACCGCATCCGCCCAGTCCTTCGACAGGACCGGCGGTTCCTTGGCAGCGGCCACGACGATCGGGTGGTGCGCAGTCTGGTGCTCGACGGCGGACTTGACCTCGGCCGGTTTGGGCAGCTTCCGCGGGTCCACCTTTGATTTCCAAGCGCCGTCCTTGACGGCGGCCGACGCACCTGAGATCCGGCGTCGGGTCACTCCGAGCAAGTCCCGCTTGGGCGCAGCGGGAGGCGCCGCGGCAACCGGCGCCGCGATCGGCGCCGCAACAAGGGCCGATTCCTCAGCTGCGCCGTCAACTGCGTCCGCGCCGACGACCGGTTCCGGCACGTACCCGGGCCGAGCGGGAAGGTGCACGATGGGAGTGGTGTCCTTCTTGGGGAAGACGCCAATCAACGCCAGGAGGATGACAGACACCAGCCGTCCCACTCCGGCAACCACCAGAGTGATGATGACAATCAACCCGAGGCCGAGGAACATCAGCAGAGCCAGGCCCAGCGTCCCCAAATACGTCAGGTTGATGGCGAGTGTTGTCGGATCCTCCACGTAGCCTCCCCTGGCTGTCGTTTTGTGATGCGCGCATTGCCCACCCAGCTTGCTTATCTAGCGTAAGGTCCCGCACCGACGGAATCACGCGCCGCAGCCCACTCTGGCAGGGTTGTTTCGAACCTGTTATCTCGCATGCGAAAATATGTTGCCCAGCTCTCATTTACAGCCCAGATTGGCGCGTCGTGACCCCTGACCACACCCGGCTCCGCAACGGTGCCTGCCCCTGCCTTTCCGGCGAGCAATACGACGAATGCTGCGGCCGGTTCCATCGCGGGGAGGCCGAGGCGCCCACCGCAGAGCAACTCATGCGGTCCCGGTATTCGGCCTTCGTGGTCCTTGAGCCCGGGTATCTGTTGCGGACGTGGCATTCCTCCACCCGCCCGGATTCCATGGACCTGGACCCGGACCTGCAGTGGCGCAGGTTGGACATCCTTTCCACGAGCAACGGCGGCCCGCTCGACTCGGCGGGCACCGTTGAGTTCGCGGCGCACTACAGGTCCGACGGCGAACGCGGCGTCCAGCGTGAACTCTCCCGTTTCGTGCGGGAAGGCAAGCGTTGGTACTACGTGGACGGGGACGTGCTCCAATAGCTCACCGGTATTTGCGGTGGAGGGTTTCCTTGGTCGAGGGGCCGGGGGAGGCGTCGCCGATCCAGGGGCCCGTTCCTTCGGACTGGTCCAGGATTCCGGCCTCCAGCCAGGCATAGTCGCCGTCGAGGACTTTCCGCGAGAGGTCGTGGTCGCCGTCGTCGGTGTTGCGCCAAAGCTGGTCGAAGTACTCATCCACCCGAACACGGGCCTGTTCGCAGAAGGCTTCAGCCAGCTCGAAGGCAGCCGCGCCCTGTTCCGGGCGGGTCCGCAACAGCGACTCGGCGCGTGAACAGCACGCGGCCATGGCGAACAGCTCGGCCCCGATGTCCACGATCCTGCCCAGGAACGCCTGCTTGTGCTCAAGCTTGGCCTGCCAGCGTCCCATCCCGTAGAAGGTCTGCCGGGCGAGGCGGCGCGAGGAGCGTTCAACAAAGCGCAACTGCTTGGCGAGCCGCCCGAACTCGGCGTACGACCGAGGGTCCATCCCGGCGCCCGCAACCAGTTTGGGCAACCAGCGGGCGTAGAAGCCGGAGGCCCCAACGGCGGCCTTCGCCTTGTCTTGCAGGCTCGCGTCCGCCGAGGCGAGGTCGCCGGCGGCGGCGAGGTGTGCGTCCACTGCCTCGCGCGCGATCAGGAGTTTCATGATTTCGCTGGAACCCTCGAAGATCCTGTTGATGCGAAGATCCCGGAGGAGTTGTTCGGCCGGCACTGCCCGTTCCCCGCGGGCTTCCAGGGAATCGGCGGTTTCGAAGCCGCGGCCGCCACGGATCTGCACCAGTTCATCGGCGATCCTGCAGCTCAATTCGGTGGACCACAGTTTGGCCAGCGCGGCCTCGATGCGGACGTCTTTTTGGCCGGCGTCGGCCATCTCGGCGGAGAGCTCAAACACGGCCTCCAGCGCAAAAGTGGTGGCTGCGATGAAGGCGATCTTCTTGCCCACGGCCTCGTGCTTGCCCACTGGGCGGCCCCACTGCGTCCGGGCGTTGGACCACTCCCGGGAAATCTTCAGGCTCCACTTTCCGGCAGCGACGCAGAGACCGGGGATGGAAAGTCGCCCCGTGTTGAGGGTGGTGAGGGCGATCTTGAGCCCCTGGCCCTCCCGCCCGAGCCGGTTTGCGGCCGGCACCCGCACCTGGTGGAAGCGCGTCACGCCATTCTCGATGCCACGCAGGCCCATGAAGGCATTCCGGTTCTCCACCGTGATGCCGGGCGAGTCCATCTCCACCACAAAAGCGGAAATGCCGCCCTTGTGCTCGGTTCCATCAGGATCGGTGTGGGCCGGGACCCTGGCCATGACCACAACGAGTTCAGCGATCACGCCGTTGGTGGTCCAGAGCTTCACGCCGTCCAGAAGGTAAGAACCGCCGTCGTCGGAAAGTACGGCAGTGGCGCCCATGCGCGCGGGGTCGCTGCCGACGTCGGGTTCTGTCAGGAGGAACGCCGTGATGGCGCCGGCGGCGCAGCGCGGCAGGTATTCCTTCTTCTGCTCCGGCGTGCCGAACTCCTTGACGGGCTCGGGGACGCCGATTGATTGGTGGGCGGAAATCAGCGCACCCAGGCTCGGATGGACTGAACCCAGGAGGGCGAGGGCCCGGCCGTAGTACACCAGGGAAAGGCCCAGTCCGCCGTATTCGCGTGGAATCTTCATGCCGAACACGCCAAGCTCAGCGAGCCGGGCCAGATACTCGTCCGGAATCCTGGCGTCGCGTTCGATCTGCCGGCCGGACATTGTTTTGGCAAACGCCAGCAACCGGGCCATGAACTCCTCGCCCCGTTCCACGTCGTCCGCTTTGGCTTGTGGCCAGGGGTGGATCAGGCTGAGGTCGAAGCTGCCCAGATACAGGCCTTTGGCGAAGCTTGGCCGGTTCCATTCAGTTTCGCGGGCAGCCTCGGCGACGGCGCGGGCTTCCTCTGCTGTGGCATTGACGCTTGCGGCGGTGAGACTGCTGTCTGTAGCGGACGTCATGGGAAAACTCCTCTAGCCGGTTGTGCCGGATGGAGCCAGGGTCCGCCGTGGGTGGGAACCCTTCAGCTGTCCCTCAATGCTACCCGCGGGTAGCTACCCGTGCCAGAGGAAACCTGGGGCTGGAATTCCGCCGGAATTTCCACCTGTCCGGCGTGGTGGACCAGGCTGTCCCAGGCAAAATTAATGCCGTGGACAAGGCCACCAAGGACGGCTTTGACGATGTACCAGGCCGTCCCCATGGCTCCGATCAGGACGATCGTTGCCATTGCTGCGGCCGCAATGAATGCGGCCAGGATTACAGCGAAGAACAGCGTTCCAATAACTACGTATGTGCCTGTTTCCAGCGCAGTGAAATCGAAATCCATGGTTCCCCCCGGAGCGACATTGCGTGAGTCGACGCGGCGTGGCGGCGTCGATGATCTGACATTAGGGGCGGGGGTGCTTTCCGGCCAGTGCTGACGCGCGTCATTGCGGCGTTGATATGCGATCGAAACCGTACCGGAGCGTAAGTCACGGAATGATTGCGGCCGGCCTGCGTTGAAGCCCCCGACGGCGGTACTTCCGGCCCGCTCGACGCCTCCGCGACGCTCTGCGTTAACCTTGTACGGGGCAGTTTCCGCTGCCAGCCAGGTTTCGCAGCAGCTGAAGGAGAGTAGTTGTCCCGTTCAGCCATGTCCTCCGCCGACGCAATCGGCGCGAGGCTCCGCGACCTCGAACAGCTGACCAAGGGTCCCGCGTGGGCCCTGACGCGCTCGGCGCCGTGGGTCATCGCTGTCCTCCAGGCCTCCTTTACCCGCACCAGGCCGCAGCTTCCGCTCGAAGAATTCCACGCCGACGTCGACGCTTTCCTAGAGCAGCTCCGGCGCCAGGATCCCGCGCTTGGCGGCCAGCAGAACGGCAAGTTGTTCGGTGACGAATGGACGCGCAAGCAGTTCCTGACGCGACGCAACCAGTCGGGCCGGATCGTGTACGAGGTCACCGAGCCCGCAGCGCGTGTGCTCGCTTTCCTCGACAGCCTCTCCAGCGAACGTTCCACACTGAACGGTTCGAGGCTCGGCACGCTGCTCGGCGACGTGGAGAAGCTGGCCAACGAAACAAACCCGGACCAGAGCGCGCGCCTGGAGGCCCTGGAAGAGGAAATCCACGAGCGCCAGCAGCTGGTGGAGGACATCAGTTCCGGCGAATTCGACGGCCTCCTTGACGACGAAGAAGCCGTTGAAGCTGCCGGTAACATCCTTGACCTCGCCGCAAGCCTGCCCGCGGACTACAAGAAAATGCGTGACCGTATCGAGGAACTGGTGGGGGAGCTCCGCAACCAGATCATCGAAGAGTCGTTGAGCAAGGGCGCAACCATGGCCCAGGTTCTGGAGGCCGACAAACGGCTTCGGCAAAGCCCCGAAGGACGTACTTTCCGCTCCTTCACCGCCTTCCTTGAGGATCCGCAACAGCAGCTGCGTTTCCGCTCGGCCATCGGCGAGGTGCTGAGCAGGCAGTTTGCGGACGATCTCTCCCACGAGGACCGCGAAACGCTGAAAAACCTCGTCGCGGAACTGCGGTACCAGCACAGCCAGATCCAGCGGATTTACGGAAAGCTCTCGGAAAGCCTCAACACCTATATCCAGAGCGACGACGTCCGGCAGTCGGTTAGTCTCCGCAAAGTGCTGGCCGAAGCCGAACAGGCCATCCGTTCCCTGCCCTACGAACGCGACCGGCCCGGCCTGGTGCCTGGACCTGTGCTCTTCAACGCCGGTTTCGAGTCCTTGGCCATGGTCAAGCTGTTCGACCCGGACGAGTTCGCCACGCCCCCGCGCCTGGCCGACCCCATAGCGTTCAGCGACTCGGACAGGGTCCGTTCGGCCCGCACCGGAAAAGCGCGCCCCGATGTTGTGCGGGCGGCCATGGCGGGCTCGGCCACGTTGGGTGAGGCCTGGGAAAACCTGCCCGCGGAAGAACGGCACATCAACAGCGTCCGGACCCTCCTGTCCATGGCATTGCAGACCGGCGCGGCTTTCGACCGCGCCGCCTGGGAACACATCGACTTCGAACAAATCGACGGCAGCATCCGCACCGCGTACCTGCCTGTCGTCACGCTGAATGAGGATTCCAATGACTGAGGACATCACGACGGACATCACCGAAGCGGAGGACGTCACCGTTGCGGAGGACGTCACCGTTGCGGAGCAGGACACCGTTGAGGTGCCCGATGAGACCGCCCAGCACCCGGACCCGTTCCGGATCACGCCGCGGGACACTTTCGTGGACGGTGCCGCGCTCTTCCCCGGCGACACCGGCGTGCTCCCGATGAAAGTCCGCCATGCCCTGGTGAAGCTCCTTAAAGGTCCCTACGTTGATGGTGCCCGCGACGAGAAGCTGTGGACGACCCTCCTGGACAACCAGCTGATTCTCCGGAGCCGCCTCTCTGAACTCTTCCTGACGCTCCAGTTGGACCACGACCGCAAGATCGCTGTCCTGCGACCCGTTGATCCGGAAATCATCGGGGCGAGCTCCCGCTCCAGCATCCTCCGCCAGCAACGTGCTTTGAGCCGCGTCGAAACCATCGTGCTGCTCCGGCTGCGCCTCCTCCTGGACCGCCACGTCACAGCCCAGACCGACCCCACGATCACCCGCGAAGAGATCTCCGACCTCGTAGCGAATTACACCCCCGCCGGCCAACAGGATGCCCTGCGCGACTCCGACGTGGTCACCCGCACCATCACCAAACTCCTCGCCCGGCAACTTCTCCTCCCCACCCCGCTGGATGACACGTACACCATCAGCAACGCCCTCCCATTGGCCCTCCCCTTCGAAAACATCGGCGACATCCCGGCCCACATAGAGGCCCTCGTGGCAGTAGCAGCGGACGAATCCGGCACGGAGCCTTTGCTGGATATGGAAGCTGACTCCAGCCCCACTTCCGAAGACGGGGACGACGACGCCGGTACCGCCGCGGACAGTGACCCAGCAGCAGAGGAGGCAGCCAAGTGACCATCGCAAGCATGCTCCCGCTCGGCGAGCTCACGAATCCGGGCCAGATGCGTTTGGCCCTCGTCCAGGTGGTCAACTGGGGCACCTTCCATGGCGCCCACACCATGCACGTGGACCGCAAGGGCACGCTGCTGACCGGCAATTCCGGTGTCGGCAAGTCCACACTCTTTGATGCCATGCTCCGCGTTTTCGATGCCCGCCCGCGGTCGAACGAGGCTGCTGCCCAGCGGTCCGGCGGGGCTGTGGAGGACAAGAGGACCACGTTCACCTACATGCGCGGCAAGGTCGGTGACAAGGCGGTCGGGGATAGTTCGGCCAGTGCCTTCCAGCGCCCCGGTGCCACCTGGTCCGCCGTCGCGCTGACGTTTGATAACGCAGCCGGCACCAAAGTGACGGTGTCGGCGCTGTTCGACCTGCCGAAAAACGGCACGGAGTCGAGCGTTGGGCGTTTCTATGTGATCGACAGCAAGCCCCTGGACCTCGAAGCGATCGAGGGGATCGCGCAGAAGCGGTTTACCAGGAGTGCCTTGGAGTCGATCTTCCCGGACGGTCAGGTGTTCGACGTCCACAAGGCGTTCGCCGAGCGGTTCCGGCGGCTCCTGGGTATCAACTCGGACCAGGCGCTTCCGCTGCTGCGCGTTATCCAGGCCGGCAAGGGCTTGGGCGGCAGCGTCAACACATTCTTCCGGGACCAGGTGCTGGATGCCCCGGCCACGCTGGCTGCGGCGGACGACGTCGTGGAGGAATTCAGCAACCTGATGTCGATCCGGCAGCGGCTGGAGGATGTCCGGCTGCAGCGCGACCAGTTGGCTCCGGTGCCGGGCCTGAACAAGGAATACGCCCAGGCCTTGTTGGACGCCAACCGCCTCCGTGAGTTGGCCGGCGAAGAGTTTGAAGCTTACAAGCAGCAGCTCGCTGTCACGGTGCACGCCAAGACGTTGGCCCGCTTCAAGGAGTTGGCACAGTCCAAGGCGCAGGAACTCGCCGCCGAGCGTGTGGTCCGCGATGCCCTGGCCAAGGAGTTGCGCGACCTTGAGCTGGACTACAACAACCGCGGTGGCAACGCCATTTCGGCCATTGAGCAGTCGTTGGAGAACGCCAAGGTTGGCCTGAAGCTGCGCCAGCAGGTTGAGGACTCGGCCAGGAAGGCGCTGGCCGACGCCGGGTTGAACCTGGAATGGTCCGCCGAGGGCTGGGACCAGGCGCACGAGCAGGCCGCCGCCCGTTCGATTGAGTTGAAAGACGATTCGGAGGCCTTGAAAGAACTCCGTTTCGAGGCGTTCGATGGCCACGCGACCAAGAAGCGTGAGCTGGCTGCGGCCCAGCAGGAACTGTTGTCGCTGCGGTCGCGCAAGTCCCTGCTGCCGCCGTCGAGCATTGAAAACCGGGCCGCCATCGCCGCCGCGACGGGCGTACCGGAGGAGCGGATGCCGTTTGGCGGCGAGCTGATCGACCTCGCCGAGGGGCAGGACCAGTGGCGGCCCGCGGCGGAGCGGGCCCTGCGCAACCTGGCCACCACCTTGCTGGTTCCTGGGGAGCACTTTGCTGCCGTCACGCGATACCTGAACGACAACACTGTTCGGGGCGCGCTGCGCGCGGTGGACGTCTCCAAGCCGCTTGCCGGTGGGGCGCTGGCTGTGGAGGACGTGTCCGACGGCGACCTCTTGACGAAGTTGAGCATCCTCACCTCGGGCGCAAACGCCGACGCCGGGGAATGGATCCGTGAGCGGATCGCCTTGGACTTTGCGTATCCGTGTGTCGAGGACCCGGACGAGCTTGCCTCGATGGACAAGGGCCTGAGCCTGGGCGGCGTTGTGAAGCGGAACCGGCACACCGTTGAGAAGGACGACCGATTCACCAGCCGGCAGGATTACGTCCTCGGCTTCGATAACGCTTCCAAGCTTGAGCTCGTCGCTGCCCGCGTGGGCGAGCTGGAGAATGAGCTGGCCAAGGCTGCCGAACTGGCCCAAAGCCGTGAGGATTCGCACCAAGGCATGGCCCGCCAACTGGAAGCCCTGCGGCGCGTGGCTGAAGACGAGCGGCCGTGGGAGCAGGTTTCAGCTGCCGTTGCCGCGGACGAGCTGGCACGGATAGAGCAACGGCTGGTGGATGCTTTGGCCGCCCAGGCGGACCTCGAGCCGTTGCGTGCCAACATCGAAGCCGTCAGGGAAAAGCACCAGTCCTCCACAGGGGTGGCGGCTGTGCTGCAGAGCGAATACAAAGCGCTCGACCACAAGATGACCACGGCTGACGGGCTGCTGGATGCGGCGAGGCTCAAGCTTGAGCAGTCACCGCCGTCGGCCTCCACCGTCACCGCGCTGGAACCGTACTTCGACGGCGTCGCGGACGTCTCCGAACTGTATGAGCTGGACAACCTGGCCAACAGCGTCCGGAACAAACTCCTGGACGAGTTGCACGCGGCCGAATCCCGGAGCCAGGCGACTGCCGAACGCCTGACGCGCATGTTCGAAGCGTTCGTCCGCGATTGGGGGAGCGCCATCAGCGCCGACCACGGCACCTCAATTGGTGCCGCAGGCGACTTCGAAGCCCGCTACCACGCGATCGTGAGCGATGGCCTGCCCGCACAGGAGGCCGAGTTCAGGCTGTTCTTCAACCAACGCACGCACGAGTCGTTCAGTACTCTCCTGCACCTTCTCGATGAGGAACGGCGCAGCATCACCAGCCGCATCCTCCCTCTCAACGGCATCTTGTCCGAGGTCAATTTCCACGAGGGAAGCTTCCTGGAACTGGACATCAAGCAGACGCTGCCGGCAACGGCCAAGGTCTTCAAGGACGCCATCCAGAACGCTTTGAAAACCAAACACACACGGCCCTCGCGCGGCGCTTCGGCCGCTGGTTCCGCCGAAACGGACGACGACGCCGAGCTCACCGCCCGGTATAAATCGCTGGAAACGCTGGTGAAGCGGCTCGGATCGCAAACGCCGGAGGATCGACGTTGGCGTGCCGAAGTGCTGGACGTCCGCGGACACGTCTTCATCCAGTGCAAGGAACACCGCGAGGTGGCAAAGCAAGGGAAGGCCGGCGCATCCAAAACCGGCAAGAAGAAAACCGAAGTCTTCATGCACGCCGACACCGGCTCCATGTCAGGCGGTGAGCGCCAACGGTTCACGGCCTTCATCATGGCTGCTGCATTGAGCTACCAGTTGGGCATCGCCGAGCAGGGCTTCACCACCTACGGCACCGTGATGATGGACGAAGCGTTCGTGCTGGCCTCGGAGGAGTTCGCGGGTGCGGGCATCAAGGCACTCCACGAATTCGGCTTCCAGCTGTTGCTGGCCGCGCCCGAAAACGTCATTGACCTGTCACGGCACCTCGGCTCCGTCACGGAGATCCTGCGGGACAAGCGGACCAACCGCTCGGGCGTCCTCACGGCTCCCGTTATCGCAGGGCCGGGTGAGCCCGGCGCATGGCGATCCGAAGCCAACCCGGTGGACATCGTCCTCCGCTAGAAAGCAACGCGGGGTCACTTATGGCCCTTTGGGAGGCCCTTTATGGGCCAAAAGTGACCCCGCGTTGCTCCAGGGCGCTACTTTGACACGTCGCGGACCCGGTCCAGGAACTGTTCCATCCTGGACTCCAAGCCTGCGATTTGCCGAACCACGACGACGGCCGGGTCCGGGTTGATCTCATTGGCCGGTGGTTCCTTGCGCACGTTGGCGCTGCAACCGAATTCGGCGCAGATCAGGGTGCCCACGGTGTTCCCGTCCTTGCCGGACTGTCCGGCCTTCTTGGCAACCCAGAGGTAGACGTCGTCCTTGGAGAAGACGTCCCGGCACAGTTCGCACAGCACCACACGCTTCTTGCCGGAGCCTCCCTCGGGGGCGCGGAGCATGACCCCCGTGAGTTTGCCCCGGTGGGGGACCACCAGGTACCCGCGCTGGGGCATCTTCTCATCGCGCCATCCCAGGAATTCGAGCTTGTCCCAGTCGATGGTGTCGAAATCGCGGGGAAGATTGGCCTTTGCTGCCTCGGAGCGGCTGGCGTTGATGAAGGATGAACGGATCTGTTGGGCAGTAATTTTCTGCATGGCAAAGCTTCTTTCGAAAAGTGGTCGACGTCCGCGTGCCTGGGCGTGCCTCTGCCGGCACGGCCACGGGCAGTGTTGCGGGGTGGCAGGAGTCGTCGGTCACCAAACGAGGAAATGGCAAGGCAAGGAAAGTGCCCTGCGGCCGGGTTTTGCTGTGCCCGGAAACCTAGAGAGATGCCGACGTGCAGGGGAGTGCCAAGCAGGCCAAAACGGCCACCTCGCCAACCATGGCTGCAGCAACTGAAACAGTGCGCACGCTCATCCCCTCGTCGTTTTCCAGGAAGCGGTGTTCCGCCATCGACCATCCTAACCCCAATCAAAAGCAGCCCGCATTGCCCAGGCGTGGAGATTAGGTGACGCAAACGTTTCGTAATTATCGGGAGGGTAGGCTAGCCTTACTTAGGTTCGCATCACTTACCTAAGGAGTACCGTGGTATCCCTTCTCCCACGCCGCGCCCTGCTGAAAACAGCAGGAACCGCGACGGCCGCCCTGGCCGCCGTCGCCCTTTCCCTCACTGGCTGCTCCACAGGACCGGCCACGTCGACGCCGGCAACCGAGCAGGCCGAGTCCGCCGCGTTCCCCGTGACCATCAAGAACGTCTTCGGTGAGACCACCATCAAGGAACAGCCCAAGCGCGTAGTCACCGTCTCGTGGGTCAACGACGACGTCGCACTCGCCCTGGGTGTTGTTCCGGTTGGCGTTCCCAAGAACGAGTGGGGCAACAACGACAAGGGCTCCACCCCGTGGAAGGACGCAGCGCTGGAGAAGCTCGGCGCCGGCTTCGGCACCGACAAGGCTCCCGTGCAGTACTCCGAGGCAGACGGCATCAACTTCACCGAGATCGCCAAGCTCAACCCGGACGTCATCCTGGCTGCCTACTCGGGCCTGGAAGAGGCTGACTACAAGAAGCTCAGCGAAATCGCCCCCGTCGTGGCGCAGCCGGAACTGGCCTACGGTACGCCGTGGCAGGAAAGCACCACCATCATCGGCAAGGCGCTGGGCAAGGAAGCCGAAGCCAAGAAGCTGGTCGAAGACACCGAAGCCACCATCAAGGACAAGGTTTCCAAGTACCCGCAGATCAAGGACAAGACCTTCATTTACGGCAACCTCGAGCCCGCCAAGGGTGACGGCGCCAACGTCTACACCGCCATCGACAACCGCCCCCGGTTCCTCTCCGAAATCGGCATGAAGCTGGCCCCCGTCGTTACGGAAAACACCAAGTCGAACACGGAATTCTTCATCCCGTGGTCCGCGGAAAAGGCCAACGAGCTTGATTCCGACATCTTCGTGACCTGGGTTCCCGAGGCTGCAACGGCCGACGCCATCAAGGCCGACCCGCTGCTGGGCCAGATCCCGGCCATCAAGAAGGGCGCACTGGTTGCCGATTCGGACCAGACCCTGACGCTCTCCATCTCCGCTTCCTCGCCGCTGAGCCTGCCGTGGGCACTGGATACGTTCCTGCCGCAGCTGGGTAAGGCCGCAGAAGCCGCAGGCAAGTAACTGCAATGAAACTGAGTACGACGACGGCCGTCCAGGGGCGGGGCAGCGGCAGCATGGTGCCGGCTGGCCCGGGAGGCATCTCCCCTGACGCTTCGGCATCCGGTAGGGGAACCGGGGCCCGGAGCGCAGCAGGCAAGCGCACCGCCTGGCTGCTGCTGGCCGTCGTCGTACTCGCCGCAGTAAGTGCCGCATCGTTGGCGATCGGCGCGCGCGGCCTTCCCCTCACCACGGTGTGGGAGGCCCTCACCAACTTCAATCCGACTGACGGCAACCACGCTGTGGTGATCGCCCGGATTCCCCGCACCGTCCTGGGCCTCCTCGCCGGCGCTGCACTTGGCCTCGCCGGGGCTGCCATGCAGGGCGTCGCCCGCAACCCGCTGGCCGACCCGGGGATCCTTGGTCTCAACGCCGGCGCGGCCTTGTCCGTGGTTGTTGGCATCTACGTCTTTGGCATCGGCTCACTGACCGGCTACATCTGGTTCGCTTTCATCGGAGCCGCGGCAGCCGCCGTCGTCGTTTATGCCATAGCGTCCCGGGGGCGCGACGGCGCGACGCCGGTCAAGCTCGCCTTGGCGGGTGCGGCGCTGAGCGCGGGTCTGTTCTCCCTGATGAACGTCATTCTTGTCTCCAGCCAGGACACCCTGGACCGTTTCCGTTTCTGGCAGGTGGGCAGCATCGGCGGGCGGGACTGGTCCGTGCTGCTGCCTGCGCTGCCGTTCCTGGCTGTTGGCGCGGTCATCGTCCTGGGCGGCGGGCGCGTCCTGAACAGCCTGGCCCTGGGCGATGACATTGCCCGCGGCCTGGGCCAGAACGTCGGACTCGCGCGCGGGATCACGGCACTGGGCATCGTGCTGTTGTGTGGTTCGGCGACTGCGTTGGCCGGCCCCATCGGCTTCCTTGGCCTGGTGATCCCCCACGCCGTCCGGCTGCTGACCGGCCCGGATTACCGGTGGATCCTGCCGTTTTCCCTGGTCTCGGCTCCCATCCTGCTCATCACCGCCGACATCATCGGCCGCGTGATCCTCCTCCCGGGCGAAGTTCCGGCAGGCATCATGACCGCGATCGTTGGAGCGCCGGTGTTCGTTTGGCTGATTCGCCGTGGGAAGGGGGCCGGACTGTGACGGTCCTTAAATCCGCGCCCGAGACGGCACTTAATGCCAATAATTCCCCCAAACACCCTCATCATCTGCCACTTCGGCGCGTGCTGAGCCCCACCTTCTTCCTGGGCCTCGCGCTGCTGGTGATGTTCGCCGTGTACGTGCTCCTGGGCAGCTACACCGTGACCATCCCCGACTTCTTCACCATCGTCATCAACCATCTGACCGGCGGCGAAAAGATCCCGGGCGCCAGCTTCATCGTGATGGAACACAAACTGCCCCGCGCTGTGGTGGGAACGATGATCGGCCTCGCTTTCGGGCTCGCCGGCGCGCTTTTCCAGACCATGCTGCGCAACCCGCTGGCCAGCCCGGACATCATCGGCATCAGCTACGGTGCCAGCGCCGCGGCAGTGACGGCCATCGTGATCTTCGGCGCATCCGGGGCTGTCGTCTCCGGGGCAGCCCTCGGCGGCGCACTGGGTGTCGCGGCCATCATCTACGCGATCTCCCGCGGCACCGGCTCCGGCGCGGGCGGGGGCAGCCGGGGCAACGCTGCAGGCAACCGCCTCATCCTGGCCGGCGTGGGCATCGCCGCAGCACTCCACGCGGTGGTCAACTTCCTCATGACCCGTGCGGATATCCGGACTGCCGCCGACGCCCTCATCTGGCTCAACGGCTCGCTGAACTCAGCCACCTGGGACCGGGCCGGTGTTCTGGGGGTCTCCTTGCTTGTCTTGTTGCCGGCCGTCGTGGTCCTCGCCGGACCGTTGCGCATCCTTGAACTGGGCGACGACGCTGCCGCCGGCCTGGGAATCAGGGTCAATGCCGCGCGGCTGGGACTCGTGCTGACCGCCGTCGGACTTGCCGCCGTCGCCACTGCCGCCGCCGGTCCGGTAGCCTTCGTCGCGTTCCTCGCCGGGCCGATCGCCCGCCGCATCGTGCGCAAACCCAGCCTTCCGGCGTCGGCCCTCACCGGCGCGCTGATCGTGCTGCTGGCCGACTTCTTCGCCTCCAACATTGCTCCGGTCGTCCTGGACGGAACCGTCCTCCCGGTCGGCGTCATCACCGGTGCGCTCGGTGCACCCTTCCTGCTGTGGCTTCTGGTCACGTCCAACCGAAAGGAAGCCTGACATGGCCATCCTTAATGCCAAGGACCTCACGCTCCAGTACGAGCAGCGCAAGGTGGTGGAGGGGCTCTCCACCGAGATTCCCGAGGGCAAAGTGACCATGATCGTCGGCGCCAACGCCTGCGGCAAATCCACGCTCCTGCGCGGCTTGTCGCGGTTGCTCAAGCCGGCCGGCGGTGCAGTGACGCTCGACGGCAAGGACATCCACACCCGTCCGGCCCGCGAACTGGCCCGCACGCTGGGCCTCCTGCCGCAGCACCCTGCCGCTCCGGACGGCATCACCGTGCGCGACCTCGTGGGCCGCGGCCGCTACCCGCACCAAGGTTTCTTCCGCAGCTGGAGCGCCGCCGACGACGCCGCGGTGCAGCGCGCGCTCGAAGCCACCGATACCCTTGGACTCGCTGAGCGGAGCATCGACGAACTGTCCGGCGGCCAGCGCCAGAGGGTCTGGATTGCTATGGCCTTGGCGCAGGAAACCGACGTCCTGCTGCTGGACGAGCCCACCACCTACCTGGACCTCGCGCATCAGGTGGAAGTCCTCGACCTCATCACGGACCTCAACCGCCGCCGCGCGACCACTGTGGCGATCGTGCTCCATGACTTGAACCTGGCAGCGCGCTACGCAGACCACGTCATCGCCATGAAGGGCGGGTGCATCGTGGCTGAAGGGCCCGCCATCGACGTGGTCACGGAAGAACTCGTCTTCAACGTTTTCGGCCTGGAGTCCCGGGTGGTTCCGGACCCCATCTCAGGCACACCACTGATCGTTCCCATTGGACGGCACCACGCAAGCCCCGCTGTAAGCAACGAATTGGAGATCGCCTCATGAGTGCACAACCGACACAGGCCAAAGCAAGCGCCGCCGTGGAGCCCATGACCCTCGCCTTCGACGTCACCGTGACGGCAGTGCAGGAACTGAGCCCCAATTTCCGCCGGATCACGTTCGGCGGCTACTCGCTGCGCGACTTCGGCGTCGCGGGCGACACCCTGGACCTGCGCGTGAAGCTGATGATTCCGTCCTTTGACGCAGACGGCAATGTCATTCCGTTGCCCCCCTTCAAAATGGAAGAGGCCGGCTGGTACCAGGAATGGCTGGCGATGGACCCGTCCGTCCGTGGGGACATGCGGACTTACACCGTCCGCTCCGAACGGCTCGACGCCGTGTACCCCGAAATCGACATCGACTTCGTCATGCACTTCGACGACGCCGGGCACGGCGGACCTGCGGCCAACTGGGCGCTTGCTGCGAAACCGGGCGACGCACTGACCATCATCGGTCCCAACAACAGGGCTGCACAGTGCGCCACCGCCGGCGCCTACGGTGGCATTGAATGGCGGCCGGGACTGGCGCAGCGCGTACTCCTGGCCGGCGACGAAACCGCAGTGCCCGCCATCAGCGCCATCCTGGAAAGCCTGCCCGCCGACATGACCGGACATGCCTTCCTCGAGGTGCCCGAAGCCGGCGATTTCCAGGACATCAGCACCGCCGCCGACATCGAAATCACCTGGCTTGCCCGCGGCGCAGCCATCGGACGCTCCCGTCCCCACGGCGAACTCCTCAAGGAAGCCGTGGCCAAGGCAGTTCCCGTCCCGGGTTGGGTGGGCATCAAGGGTTCCGGAACCGCAGCAGGTCCTGAGCCCGAAGACGTCAACGTGGACCAGGACATTCTTTGGGAAACCCCGCAGCGCATGGACGCGGCAGCCATCGAAGCCACCAAGAACCCGACACTGCCCGCAGGCGCCTTGCCGTTCTACGCCTGGATTGCCGGCGAAGCGTTCGTGATCAAGGAAATGCGGCGCTACCTGGTGCGGGACGTTGGCATTGACCGCAAGCAGGTTGCGTTCATGGGCTACTGGCGTCGCGGCAAGGCGGAGGGCTGAGCCCCTGCTGCATCGTTGAGTCCGCCGAAGCGCCGGTTTTGCCGTCGCTTAGACACAACCCATAGGTGGCGTTCCGGTCGCTAAGCGACCTCCTCGCCACGATGGGCCGCGATGCGCTCCTTCGCAAAACCGCCGCTGCGGCTCGTGCCCGCGTCACCTTCCGACGCTTGCTCACATCCCGCGTGCTTGGGCCGGACGCTTGTTCACTTCCCGCGTGCTTGGGCCGGACGCTTGCTCACTTCCCGCGTGCTTGGTCCGGACGCTTGTTCACTTGGGGTTGGCTCGGCCTTAACCGGGGGCGGGTAGCTTCGGTGGGGTGCGGGACGACTTCGGTGACGGGAACAGCGCTCGACGGCGGTATGTCGCCATCGGGGATTCCTTCACCGAGGGCGTGGGGGACCCGAGCAAGATCCTGCCGAACGGGGTGCGCGGCTGGGCCGACCGGGTGGCCGAAAGGCTGGCGAAGGCGCAACCGGGGTGGGAGTACGCCAATCTGGCAGTTCGCAGCAAGAGGCTCCGGCACATCATCGATGAACAGCTCGAACCCGCGCTCGCCATGGAGCCCACGCTCATCACGCTGTACGCCGGCGGCAATGACATCCTGGACTTCGGCACGGACATGGACGCCCTTCTTGCCGACTACGAACTCCTGGTTGCGCGGCTGAGTGGAACCGGGGCCACGGTGGTGCTCTTCACGGGGTTCGACGTCAAGGTTTCCGCGGTCCTGGAGCCGTTCAAGAAACGAAATACCCTGTACAACCACAGAGTCCGGGAGATAGCGGCCAAGTACGGCGCCGTTCTGGTGGATTATTGGTGCTTCGATGCTTACAAGGACCCGCGGATGTGGTCCCCGGACCGGCTTCACATGTCCAAGGCCGGCCACAAGTACTTGGCCGGACAGGTCCTGGACCATCTCAATGTCCCGCACAAGATCCCGGCCAAGGAATGGGAACCGCCTACCCGTTTGACCTTGCGTGAATGGGAGCGCCGCCAACGCCGCTGGGTCAACGACTGGGTGGTGCCGTTGTTCGGGCGCAAACTGCGCGGTGTCACCCTGGGCGATTCGCTGCAACCCCGCTGGCCGCATCCGGTCAAAGTCCCCCGCAAGGGTGGTTTGAAGAAACTCATGGAAAACCGGGAGGCAGCACAATGACCATGCCGCGGAGATTCGTCGCGTTGGGAGACTCCTTCACTGAGGGCGTGGGAGACGTTGACCGCAGGCTACCCAACAACTGCCGTGGCTGGGCTGACCGTGTGGCCGAGGAGTTCGCCCGGCACGATGACCGCACGCTCTACGCCAACCTGGCCGTTCGGGGCCGCCGCCTCCAAAGGATCGTCGACGAGCAGCTCGAACCCGCACTGGCCCTGAATCCCACACTCATCAGCTTCTACGCCGGCGGCAACGACCTCCTCATGGCCCGGCTCAACCTGGGCCGGCTCATGAGGGATTACGAAAACGCCGTGATGCGCCTCAAAGCCAGCGGTGCCACGATCGTTCTTTTCACGGGCTACAACGTCCCGTTGTCTCCCTTGCTGGAGCCCTTGAAGGTCCGTACTGCCATTTACAACCGCCACATCCGGCGGATTGCCGCGAAGTACCAGACGCTCCTGGTGGATTATTGGTGCTTTGAAAAGTTCCAGGACCCCCGCATGTGGGCTCCCGACCGGCTGCACATGTCCACGCCGGGCCACAGGTACATGGCCAGGAAAGTCCTGGAGGTCCTGGGAGCGCCGCATTCGCTCTCTGAGCCGGTCATGGCGCCGTGGCGTTCGAAGTCCCTCACCGAAAACATCGCCGACGACGTCGCCTGGCTGAGGCGCGACGTCGGGCCTTGGTTTTCACGCCGGGTCCGCGGCGTTTCGAGCGGTGACCACCTGGGTGCCCGCTGGCCGGAACTCATGCCGGTGGTGCTGCCCGAACGGCTCGGAACCAGCGCGGCGAAAACCGTGACAGCTCAGCTGTCCAGCAGGTTTTCGTAGCCTTCGGCCACGCTGGTGGCGGTGAATTCGATGATTTCGAAGTCGGCCACCCCGTTGCTGTAGAACGGATCCTCGGCCAGCGAGGCATCCAACGTTGCCCTGTCCACTTTGGACAGCAGCACGCCTCCCGTGGCCGGGACGCGACGTCCGGACGCAAGGAAGATCCCGCCGTCGAACGCGTCCTTGAGCCAGGCCATATGGCCCGGGCGGTGAAAGTCGACGATTTCGTCCGGAACTTTGTAGGTCAAAGAGACTACGAACATGCAGCCAGCCTATCGCCAGGGCAGCAGGCCTGGACCCGGGAAGCCGACGGATTCTCATAAGATGGACCCATGAATCAACCCCGGTGGCTGAACGCCGACGAACGCCGTGCCTGGCTTGCCCTGCTGAGCATCAATACTTTGCTCCCCTCGGCGTTGGACACCCAGCTTCAGGCGGCCGGGAAACTGTCCCTGTTCGACTACAACGTGCTCGCCATGCTCTCCGAAACGGAGGGCCGGTACCTGCCCATGAGCGAGCTCGCCGCCCGGACAAGCGCCTCCCTGTCACGGCTTTCGCACGTGGTCACCAAACTGCAGAAACGCGGCTGGGTGGAACGGCAGGCCCACCCCGGCGACGCCCGCGTCACGGTGGCGCACCTGACCGACGCCGGCATGTCCACCATTGTTTCTCTGGCGCCAGCCCATGTGGAGTCGGTGCGGACGCTGATGCTCGACTCGCTCAGCCCCGACGACGTCGCCGACCTCGCACGGATAGGCGAGAAAATCGTTGCCCGGTTGGACAACAACCACTGGATTCTCCGCGATTCCTAGTGCTTTCTCCGGCGCAGAACAGCGGCTTTGTGGCTGTGAGCGCTGAAGTGGCAGACTGGCGGCATGGATTTTTCTGCCCGATATGTTGCCCTGGGGGATTCGTTCACTGAGGGTGTCGGCGACGACGATCCCACCCGCCCCAACGGGGTGCGCGGCTGGGCTGACATCGTGGCAGGGCAATTGGCCCAAAGCAACCCCGGTTTCGGCTACGCCAACCTGGCCATCCGTGGCCGGAAACTCCGCCAGATCATGGCCGAGCAGGTGGATGCCGCCGTGGCCATGAACCCCACCTTGGTGACCCTTTACGCCGGGGCGAACGACATCCTGCGGCCCAAGATCGACATCGACTCGCTGTTGGAGGAGTACGACGCCGGCATCGCCAAGTTGAGTGCGACCGGTGCCACGGTCCTCCTCTTCACGGGCTTCGACGCGAAGGGCTCGAAAGTGTTCAGCGCGATGCGTGGCCGCACTGCGATCTACAACGAACTCGTGCGGGAGATCGCCGAGGACCATGGCGCCTTCCTGGTGGATTACTGGCGCTTCGACGAATACGACGACTGGCGGCTTTGGGGCGAGGACCGGATGCACATGTCCACAGCCGGCCACATCAACATGGCCAAGCGCGTCCTGGACGTCCTGGAACACGAGCATGTGATCGACGTTCCCGAGCTCGCGCCCGCGCGGCTTTTGGGGAGGGTGGAGGCCCTGAAGGCAAACGCGCGCTGGCTCCGGGAGTCGGCAGCGCCGTGGGTGTCCCGTCGTCTCCGGGGCGTGTCTTCCGGCGATGGCCTCAGTCCCAAGTACGCAGAACTGATCAGGCCGGTTTCTTGATCAGGCCGGTTTCCTGAACCCGGGGGTAGCCAGCAGCGTCCCGTCGCGACGTACCGCGAGGACTTCCACCTTCCATTTTTCAACAGCCTGATCGAGGGTCCTTGTCCCGCCGGCGACGATGGCGGTTGCAAGGACGTCGGCGGTAACGATGTCGGCGGCGGCCACGGAAACCTGGTCGAACTCCGTTGCCGCACCTCCAATGGCCCAAATGTGCTGGCCGCGTTCAGCCGTGCCCGACGTCGCGAGTGCCCGCAGGGCCGACATCGGATACGCGCCCAGCAAGGCTTGCCGATCCTGCGGGTCAACGATGCCGGCGAGCCACGGCTCCTCCGTCGCCGGTTCGGGGGACCCGCTCACCAGGACATCGCCGCCGGCGTTCAAGCACCAGTCCCGCAAACCCAGGGCTTCGAGGGACAACGCCGCCTCACGCACCGCGTGTGCTTTCACGATCCCGGAAAGATCCAACGTGCCATCCGGCCGCTCAGCCGTGAAAGCCCCGCCGGTTGCCAACCGCCATTCGGACGCTTCTGCGTACAGGGCCTGCATGGACTCGGAGGCGTAGGCCAGGGTCAGCTCACCGCGGGCCAGCCTGCTCGCTTCGGAGCCGTTCCGGTACAGGCTGAAGCTCAGGTCCAGTTCAGAGAACTTATCCTCGACGACGGCGGCTGCTGACTCGAGCTCGTCAACGGCTGTTTGGGCGTAGTGGCCGCTCGCCACCGTCAGGCTCACTACGGTGCCCATGGTGCGGAATGTCCGGGCCCGCAGCTGCGTGGTGCTAGAAGTGTGCGGCATCGAGGGCTGCCTGGAGTGAGGTGAGGTAGGCGTCGCTGGTGACCGTTGCGCCGCCGACGGTTTGCACGTCCGCGGATTGCGCCTGGAGGACTTCTGACCGCAACACGGGTGCTGCTCGGCTGCTTATCTGGGCCGACTTGCGTTCGGCGTCAGTGAGCTGGAGGGCCGTGACTTCGGTGATCTTGCCGCCCTGGATGGTTACCCGGACCTGGACTGTACCGAAGCGGGTCTGGACGGCCGTGCCGTCGTACGTTGCCGCCGTCGTGGTTGTCTTGGTTCCGCTGCTGGTGGCGCTGCTGCTTCCGCTGGTGCCCGTGGTGGTGCCGCCGGCGGCACTGGCGCTGCTGCCCAGGCTTGTCGTGGTTGCGGTGTCGGCGATGTGCGCGCCCGACTGCCAGCCCGCTAGCAGGATGCCCGCCGACGCCAGCGCGGTTGCCATGGCTGCTCGAATTCTCACCAGTCAAACCTTTCGTAGTGGACTTGTTCCGAGGGGACACCCGCTGCACGGACTTCCCTGATCACGGAGGCGGCCCAGGGGGTGGGGCCGCAAACGTAAACGTCGGCGTCTGCGATGCCGGGTGCGTAGGAGGCGATGGTGAACCCGGCCGTCGTCGCGGATTGGGGGAGCCAGGAGCGGACGCCGGCTGAGCGGGGCCCCGTGAGGTGGAAGAGGGTGGCGCCCCGTGCCTGGCACAACGCCATGATTTCCTTGCCGAGGAAAAGCTCCGACTCATCGTGTCCCCGCAGCAGGACCGTGGCCTGGCCGGGTTCGAAAGGGGTGGATTCCAGGAGCGACCGCAACGGCGTGATGCCGATCCCCGCGCCGATCATCACCACGTTGTTCCGGGTGCGTGCCGCCGTGCTGAACATGCCGTAGGGGCCCTCAAGGGCGACCTTGGTGCCGGGCTTGATCCGGGCAAGCCGGGCAGAGCCTTCACCCAGGTTTCGCACTGTGATGCGCAAGCTCCCTGGTTTGCTTCCGACGCCGGACACGGGTTCCGCCGACAAGCTGAACGGGTGCGGCTGCCACCAGTGTCCCGGAGCGAGGAACCGCCAGAAGAAGAAACGGCCCCCGGCACCGGCCAGGCGTTCCAGCTGAAGGCCCGTCATTTCGATGCTGAAAACGTCCGGCGCAACCCGGACCACGCGGCTGACGGTGAGCTGGTGCCGGAATGTCGCTGCCAACGGCAGGTACACCCTGTAGAGGAGAAGTGCGGCGCCGGTCGCGATGCAAATAGCCAGCCAGTACCAGCGTTGCCACGTCCCTTCGGCGAACAACCCGCCCACACTGAACTGGTGCGGGATGGCGGTGCCAACGGCCACATAGGTCAGCAGGTGGATCGCGTACCAGAATTCGTACGGGAACTTCCGGCGGACGGCCACCAGCGACGTCACCACCACGGCAACGAACAGTGCCATGGAGACGAACGCGAGCCACATGTCCGGGACGTTGACCCAGAGCGAGACCGACTCACTGACCGGATCCAGGCCCTCCGCCGCTCCGTAGCCGATCGCGAGCAGGAGACCATGCGCCAGCAGCAGGTAAAGAGCCGGTTTGCCCAGCTTCTTGTGCACCTCCAAGGCGCGGTCATGGCCGATTGTGTTGTCCACGAACGGGATCCTGGCCGCGAGCAACAGCATCAACAACACCAGGTCCATGCCGATCAAGCCGGCAACGATCCCCAGCGATGTCATGGTGGCCGCGAACGACGAGAACCCGCTGGCACCGCCGTCAGCAAGCCACAGCGTCACCGCCGCAACCGGCGACAACCACCCGACGAAAGCCAGGACATCGGCCCGGGCCAGCCGCCGTCGTGCTTGCGGACGGAAGCGCTCGACGGCGGCAGGTGCTGTCCGCGGGCCGGGCGACGACGGGTTGTCCACCGGAGAATCAGGGGCCAGTAACGAGGTCATATCCCAAGACTCGCCCGGCTTCCTTTCATTCTGCTGTGAAAGAGCTTTTGAGGGCGTATGATGCCGGATTGGTCTTAATTTGGCCTGGCCCGTAGAATAGTTAGGCGCTAGGTAGTGCGGATCGTGTGCAATTGCTCCGGTTGGTGGTGAAGTCAGTCTGACTGACATCCCGTTGGCCGGTAGTTAGGGGCTCAAGTTGCGTGCATTCCTGTATTCGCCCGGTATCCCAGGACCTGAATCATTGCGGTCCTGAGGCCAGCCTTCTTCGCCGCACTTGCTGCGGAAACTACCGAAATGGTGTGGACCCGGATGCGAACACTGCCTGTCGCACGGCAACGCAGGAACATCTGCACGCCGTTACATTCAATCTTTGGAGGAGAGTCATGGCAGCACACTGCCAAGTGACCGGAGCCGAGCCGGGCTTTGGACACAGCATTTCGCACTCGCACCGTCGCAACAAGCGCCGGTTCGACCCGAACATTCAGAAGAAGCGCTACTGGGTTCCGTCCCTGCGCCGTAATGTCACGCTGACCCTGTCAGCCCGTGGCATCAAGACCATCGACGTACGCGGCATCGACTCAGTCGTCGCCGACATCCTGGCACGAGGAGTAAAGCTCTAATGGCAAAGGACAAGGACGTACGTCCGATCATCAAGCTGAAGTCCACTGCGGGCACCGGTTACACCTACGTAACCCGCAAGAACCGTCGTAACGACCCGGACCGCCTGGTCCTGAAGAAGTACGACCCCAAGATCCGCCAGCACGTCGAATTCCGAGAGGAGCGCTAAACACATGGCAAAGAAGTCCAAGATTGCTCGCAACGAGCAGCGCAAGGTCATTGTTGAGCGTTACGCTGCCAAGCGTCTCGAACTGAAGAAGACCCTGGTTGACCCCAACGCGACTGACGAAGCACGCGAAGCTGCACGCCTCGGCCTGCAGAAGCTGCCCCGCAACGCCTCCCCGATCCGTCTGCGTAACCGCGACCAGATCGACGGCCGTCCCCGCGGCACGCTCCAGAAGTTCGGTATCTCCCGTGTTCGCTTCCGCGACATGGCTCACCGCGGTGAGCTCCCGGGCATCACCAAGTCTTCCTGGTAATCACGAAGCTCTGAAAGGGCCGGCGACCGTTATGGTTGCCGGCCCTTTTTTGTGTTTAAGCGCGGGTTGTTCAGTTCCTCAGGCCGGTGGGCTTGTCGCGGAGAGGTGGCCGGCGGGGAGGCGGCGGTCCCGGAGGGGTGGCTGTCGGAGAGGGGTGGCCGGCGCGGAGGGGTGGCCGGCGCGGAGGGGGCGGTCATCCTCTGCGCGCTCGGTCGTTCCTCCCTTGGACGCGCGCTGCCGGATAACCGCCCCCTCT
>NZ_JARDAN010000036.1:0-16963 GCF_040560085.1 Paenarthrobacter sp. CC6
TCATCCGCCACGTCGACGCCGGCTACGACCGCGCCATCGACGTCGCCAACGAACGCGGCGTCCGCATCCCCATGAACGAGAAGTAGGCAACAAAAGTGACTATTACTACCCACGAACCCCTGACCGTCACCCTCGGCTCCAGCGGCGTGACCCCGGAAGACGTGGTCGCCGTCGCGCGCCACGACGCCAAGGTGACCATCTCCCAGGAAGCCCTGGACAACGTCGCCAAGGTCCGCGCCCACATCGATGACCTCGCTACCAGCGATGTCCCCGCCTACGGCATTTCCACGGGCTTCGGCGCCCTGGCCAACCGCCACATCCCCAACGACCTCCGCACGCAGCTGCAGAAGTCGCTGATCCGCAGCCACGCCGCCGGCATGGGCCCGGCCGTGGAACGCGAAGTGGTCCGCGGCATCATGTTCCTCCGCGCCAAGACCCTGGCATCGGGCCGCACCGGCGTCCGTCCGGTGGTCCTGCAGACCATGGTGGACGTCCTCAATGCAGGCATCACCCCGCTGGTCCGCGAGTTCGGTTCGCTCGGTTGCTCCGGCGACCTCGCACCGCTGTCCCACTGCGCGCTGGTCCTCATGGGTGAAGGTGAAGCAACGGGTCCCGACGGCGTGCTCTACGGCGTTGCCGGAAAGGCGCCCGTTGCAGAGCTGCTCGCGCAGCACGGCATCGAGCCCGTCACACTGGCTGAGAAGGAGGGTCTGGCCCTCGTCAACGGCACCGAAGGCATGCTTGGCATGCTGCTGATGGCCATCGCCGACATCCGCCTGTTGCTCGCGACGGCGGACGTCACCGCAGCGCTCAGCGTCGAGGCACTGCTGGGCACCGACCAGGTGTTCCTGCCGGAACTCCACGCAGCACTGCGTCCGCACCCCGGCCAGGCCGCCAGCGCCGACAACATGCTCCGTGTGCTGTCCAACTCGCCGATCGTTGCCTCCCACAGGATCAACGACACCAAGGTGCAGGACGCCTACTCGCTTCGTTGTGCCCCACAGGTTGCCGGCGCCGTCCGCGACACCGTGGACCACGCCGCGCTGGTGGCGTCCCGCGAACTTGCTGCCGCCATCGACAACCCCGTGGTCCTGCCCGACGGCCGCGTCACCTCCAACGGCAACTTCCACGGCGCCCCCGTGGCGTACGTCCTGGACTTCCTGGCCATCGCCGTCGCGGACCTCAGCTCCATCGCCGAGCGCCGCACGGACCGCATGCTGGACCCGGCCCGCTCGCACGGACTCCCGGCCTTCCTCGCCGGAGACCCCGGAGTGGACTCCGGCCTGATGATCGCCCAGTACACGCAGGCAGGCCTGGTCTCGGACAACAAGCGCTTGGCCGTTGCGGCATCGGTGGACTCCATCCCGAGCTCCGCCATGCAGGAAGACCACGTGTCCATGGGCTGGCACGCAGCCCGGAAGCTTCGCAAGGCCGTGGAGAACCTTCGCCGCGTGCTCGCCGTCGAACTCGTCACCAGCGCACGCGCCATTGATATGCGTACGCAGATGTCCGACGGTGAACTCACCCCGGGTCCTGCCGGCACGGCAGTACTTGAGGTGCTTCGCGAAGTGGTGCAGGGACCGGGAACCGACCGGTTCCTGTCGCCCGAACTCGAAGCGGCTGACCGTTTGGTTGGCTCCGGCGCGGTCCGTGCGGCCGCCGAATCCGCCGTCGGGATTTTGGCCTGACGTCGAATAAAACGCTCATTTCATGGGCAGATTTGTCACGCCCCGGTCTTTGTTCGCAACGCAGGCACCGGGGCGTGGCAAATGTAGTAGAACTTATGGTGTACGTCACGTCCACGCCGAAGATGTCGTGGGCTTGACGGTCAACCGTTCACAACTCAATACACAACAGAGAACATCCACAAAGGGGTAGAAGTTCAATGAAGGCACGCGGAGCAGTCCTGTCCAGGCGAAACGCTCACTCGGCTACGGTTTCCGATTGGAAGACGCTGAAGGCCGGCGACACGGTGGAAGTGGTCAAGTACGCCCACGTCATCGCAGCCGGTCGGGTTGAGGAGGTTTCCAGCAGCGGAAACGTTGTGTGGCTTGAGCACTCAGGGCCCGGCGTCACCGAAGAGGGCAAGGAATTGTTCATGAAGTCCGACGGCGTCACTCTCCGCCGGGCGTAGCTTAAACAGAAACCGGGGCTCGTCCCCTTCCGCGGGTAGTAGATGCGGAAGGGGACGGGCCCCGGTTTTTGGCGTCGCTGCCAGTGATGCCGTCAGGGGTGGCAATCAGGCAGCGAGTACTTCGTGGGTCTGACCGAAGGGAACGGATTCGTCCAGCGCCACGGTGTAGGTGCCGGGCTCGTGCCTGGTCACCAGAATGCCGCAGTTGGCGTCTGCCGCTGCGTTCTTGATCAATGCATCCACGGCTTGCTCGAGTCCATCGTGGATTTCGTCCGCCCTGGAAAAGGACAGACGGATTTCGCGTTCTGCAGTCATTGCAGGGGTCATTTGGGGGCCTCCTATTACTTGCCGCATGCGAGGGCGACCCATCAATCATAGTCGGAGCTTGCCCATTATTTGTAAGATGACTGGCAGCGGAGTGACCTGGGTCTCAGGCGCGCCGAGGCGGCAGTTAATGCCAATGTTTGGACTAAACACCCTCATTAACTGCCAACTCGGCGGACGATCGCCGGGACCGATTGGACGTGGTGGCGGGATTCGAACCCGCGTACGCTGCTTTGCAGGCAGCTCCCTGGCCTCTTGGGTACACCACGTGCAGTCGACACTAGGTGCGTGGGCCAGGGGCTTACAACATTCGTTGCGCAGGCTTTCGCAGGGCTACGCGGGCTTTCGCGCGGCTACGCAGTATTGCCCTTGGTTGCCGTCAATGACACGCGTTTGAGTAGTCCTGTGACCCCGGCAGCAACCACAAGAGTCAGGATGGCTGCGGCCATGTGCGTATAGAGCATGATGTGTGGCGAACCGCCGCTGAAGCCAGCCGCTGCCGGCGGATCACCTGGACCTGGTGCGGCGCTGTGGAGGTGCTCCACCCATCCACTCCCGGGGTAGTAACCGCCGAATGCAGCGAACCCAAAGTGCAGCAGTTGCTGCGCCACACCTGACACCAGCAGCAGGATCAATGGCCCGTGGACCCAGCGGGCCAGGAGTTGGGCCCCCAGGCAGGACAGTGCGGCGGAGCCAAGCAGAACGGGAAGGGCCGGAGCGCTGCCGCCCGCCGTCAGGTGCGCCGCCAGTCCCAGGCCGACGGCCAGCAGCCCGGAGACCCAGGCCCACTTGTCCTGCACAGGAACTGCGCGCATCGCCATCCTTCCCTCCACACAGGCTAAGCGGCGAAGGCCGGAGGGAAAAGGGGCGGGCGACTATCCCAGGAGCGTGTTCACCAAACGTGCTGCAACTTTCGCAGTCCGGGAATCAACGTCGAATTCCGGATTCAGTTCGGCGACATCAACGTGCAGCAACTTCCCGCTGGCGGCAACCTGCCGGCAAACCGCGCTGATCACGGGCAGCGGGACGCCATAGGCCGCAGGAGCGCTCACCCCGGGTGCCACCGAGGCCGGCATTACGTCGAGGTCGATCGTGAGGTACAGGACATCCACGCCAGCCAGGAAATCCGCTACAAAAACCTCCACGGCTTCCGGTGAGCATTGCTCGTCCAGCAGATACTTCACGCCCAGGCGTTGCGCCGTGTCAAAAAGGGTCCGGGTATTGTTCGGCTCGGAAATTCCGACGACGGCGTACTGCAGTTCGCGCCCGGCGGCGGCCTCCGCCCGGGCCATCTGAAGGAACGGCGTGCCCGAGCTCGGTGTGGGCTCATCCCTCAGGTCAAAGTGGGCATCAAGGTTCAGCACACCCAGCCGCTTGCCCTGGACCACGTCCGAGCCGGCGACGCCCAAGTAGCTGGCAAACGCGGTCTCGTGGCCTCCGCCCAGCACCACGGTGAGGTTACCGGCGTCGAGCAATCCCGAGATGGCATGGCCGGCGCGCTCCTGGCCCGCCTCCAGCGAGTCGCCCTCCACAACCACATCGCCGGCGTCGAACACGTCCCGTTCCAGGTGGTAAGCCAGCGGTCCCAGTGCCGAACGGATGGCGGCCGGCGCCGCGGCGGCACCCGTGCGGCCCTTGTTGCGTCGAACGCCGGCGTCACTGCAGAACCCAAGCACGACGGCGGGACGCGAGGCGGTGCTGGCCGCTGCGGGCGTGTGCGGGGTGACGGCCTGCCACCAGCGGCGGTGCGCAACGCCGTCGCCGTCGAAACGGCCGATCCACGGGGCGGGGCTGACATCTACAGTTACGGCGCGTGTTTCCATGCTTTAAGCAGACCGGACCCGGACTGCCAATACCAGCAGTTCCGGGTCCGGGGTGTCTGAAATACCGGAATGCCTACTTGACGCCCAGGAGTTCCTCAACGGTTCCGATGCCGAAGAAGAGCAGGAACGCAGCGGCCACAGCCCACATCAAGGGGTGGACTTCGCGGGCGCGGCCCTGGAAGGTGCGGATCAGCACGAACGAGATGAACCCGGCACCCAGGCCGTTGGCGATGGAGTACGTGAACGGCATCAAGGCGATGGTCAGGAACGCGGGAATCCCGACTCCCCAGTCCTGCCAGTCGATCTTCCCCACCTGGGACACCATCATGAAGCCCACAACCACCAGCGCGGGGGCCACGGCTTCGAATGGCACCAGGTTGATCAGCGGTGTGAAGAACATGGCAATGAGGAAGAGAACGCCGGTCACGATCGAGGCCAGGCCGGTGCGGGCACCCTCGCCGATGCCCGCGCCGGATTCAACGAAGATCTGGTTGGAGGAAACCGAGGCCCCGCCGCCGACGATGGCACCAAGGGCGTCCACCTGCAGCACGCGGTCCACGTTCGGGATGTTGCCGTCCTTGTCCACGGTTCCGGCCTCATTGGCCAGGCCCACCATGGTGCCCATGGCGTCGAAGAAGATGCTCAGCAGGATCACGAACGCCAGCAGCGCCGCGGCGATGAAGCCGAGGTGTTCGAAGGCCCCGAAGGGGTTGGCCTTGCCGATCAGGGAGAGGTCCGGAGCGCCCCACTCCGACAAAGTGGGGGCCACCAGGGACCAGCCACGGGGGTTGACGTTCTTGCCATCGAAGCTGGGGCCGATGTGGAGGGTGAATTCGAGGATCGCAGCCAGAGCGGTGGAGACCACGATGCCGATCAGGATGGCGCCTCGGACCTTGCGGACCACCAGGGCGATGGTCAGGATCAAACCGACGGCAAACACCAGAGTGGGCCAGCCCATGAGCTTCCCGTCAACACCGAGGCCCAGCGGAACAGTCGTGCCCGCAGCGTCCGGGATGCGCCGGACGAAACCGGCGTTCACCAGGCCGATCAGGGCAATGAACAAGCCGATGCCCACCACGATCGCCGTCTTCAACGCCTCCGGCACAGCCTTGAAAACCGCGGTGCGGAAGCCGGTGAGCACAAGGATGAGCATCGTGACACCGGAGAGGACAACAAGGCCCATCATGTCGGGCCAGGTCAGCTGCGGGTGCGAGGCCACGGTAACCGCGACGAACGCATTCACGCCCAGCCCGGTAGCCACAGCGAAGGGGTGCTTGGCCCAGGCGCCCATGAGGATGGTCAGGATGCCGGCGACGAACGCCGTGGTGGCTGCGACCGCGGTGAAGCCCAGGGAAGCTCCGCTGGAGTCTGCCCCCGAGAGGATCAGCGGGTTCAGCACAACGATGTAGCTCATGGCGAAGAATGTCGCGAAGCCGCCACGGATTTCCCTTGAGTACGTGGAGCCACGTTCGGAAATCTTGAAATAGCGGTCCACTGCAGAACCTTGTTTAAGCATGAAGGTCTCCGGGTATTGGGGGGAGTGTGCTCTCAAATCCTATGCCGTTGAATGTGGGAGCTTCGGACCATTCCCCTAGTCTGTAAGGAAGCCAACACTAGGAGAAACCGCCCCATGCGTACCATCCGCCCGCTTCTGGCCGCCGTCGTCGCCGCCCTTGCCTTCGCGTCTGCCCTGCTGTTTTCCGCGGCTCCGGCGTCCGCGCACGACGTCGCGGAATCCACAGCGCCGGCGAACGGTGCAACCGTGGCTGAAGTGCCGGCGTCGGTCTCCATTACGTTCAACAACCGGCCTCTGGCCATCGGATCGGGCGTCTCCGTAACCTCCGGCGGCGAGAACTGGGCAGACGGGCCGGTCGAGATCATCGACAGCCAGGCCGTGCAGAAGCTCCGGGCCGGCGCGCCGGCGGGGGAGTACACGGTGGTGTGGCGCGTTGTCAGCTCCGATTCGCACCCCATCGAGGGCACCTTCAAGTTCACGGCCACAGCGGGAAGCACGACGGCGGCAAGCGGCTCGGCCGCCCCCTCGGCGTCCGCTTCGGCCACCTCGGGAACGGTGCCGTCCGCGGGTACGGCGCCTCCGGGAACAGCCAGCAGTTCGCCCGCCGCAGATGCGTCCCAGCCGTTCCCCTGGAGCATTGTTGTCATTGCGGTTGTTGCGGTTGCGCTCGTGATCTTCCTTGCCGTTACAGCCCGCAGGAAACTTGCCGGCTCGGATGACGAAAACCGCCCGGAAGCCGCGGAATAGCGGGCTTTTCTACGTAGCTGCGAATATCTCGGTTCGGTTACCGCGACACGCCAAAGCCGCAGTCCTCGTTACTTAAATGTGACTTCGACGGGATCATCGCGTACGGTAGTACCTGTGCCTGTTCCACGTAGCGGGCACTTCCGGCCTGATTGCCTAGCTCTGCCGCAGTCCGGAATCCGTTCGCAGACAAACCTACGGCAGAGACGGGGAACCCATTTTGGGCCGCTTTCGAGCGTGCCTTGGGGTGAAGTCACGAAGCTTCCGCTGAACAGCGGGGGATAGTGGCCGGGTGACTCCCATCCGAATCCGACAGCTAACCTCGCAGGCATCGGGAGAGGCTCTTTCATGTCTTCACGCATTCTTCGCGGCCGTCGTAAGGCGGACAGCGTACGTCCTAATCCGTTCATCTCCATCTCCAAGGCAGTTGCCAGCAACGCTTCCGGCGCTGGCCGCCAGGCAGCTGTTATCGCAGCAGCTTCCGGACTCGTTCTGACCGGCTCTGTCGCTGCACACGCTGCAGAGGCTCCGGTCCAGCGCGATGCCAGCCCCGCCACGGTCGCCGAGACCGCTTCCGAGGCCCCCACCAAGGTTGTTACCGCTCTTTCTACGGCTACCGTCAACTTCGAGCGTCCGGCTGTTGCTTCCGTTGCAGCTCCGGTCATCGAAAAGCCGGCTCCTGTAGTTGAAGCCCCCGCTGCCAAGCCGGCTGCCGTTACCGCTGCCGCAGCTGCGGCTCCCGTAGCTGCCCAGGCTGCAGTTGCAGCTCCGGCCGCTGTTGCACCTGCTGCTGCTCCTGTAGCTGCTGCTCCCGCTGCCGGTGGCGTCAACGCTGCCATGGTTGCCTCGGCTTACGCCCAGATCGGCATCATGCAGGACTGCACCGCCATGGTTGAGCGGGCCCTCGGTTCCGCCGGCATTCCGGTTGGCGACCTCGCTCCCATGCAGTTCATGAACTACGGCAAGGTTGTCAGCGACCCGCAGCCGGGCGACATGATCGTCCAGTCCGGCCACGTCGCCATCTACATCGGCAACGGCCAGGCAATCAGCGGTGGCATCAACGGCAACCAGACGGGCATCCACCCGATCAGCTGGTTGACCGCTACTGGTCCCATCACGTACGTACGCGCTGGCGCATAAGCCTCACGCTTCAACGCAGAGGCCGGTGTCTCCGAAGCTCATCTTCGAGGACACCGGCCTTTGGCGTTTAAAATTCGTGTTGCGGCTGCCGTGAATGATGCCGGCTAGGCGATGGCGATGCCCGGGCCGCCCGGGAGCGCCACTTTGGTGGAGATTGCCTGGCCCACTGCCTTGGCTTGCCGCAGGACTTCCTTGGGGCTGGGCGTAATGAGCTCGCCCACGCCCACCAGGTGCATCCCCACTGCCCGCATCGCGGAGACCAGGTTCTGCCCGACGGCGATTCCAAGTTCGGCCAGCATGCGGCGCAGCTGGCTCTGGGCGCAGCGTGTGACCACAATATGGTCTGCCAGGAGAATCCCGTTGGCGGTGTGGACTGCCCACTGGCGCGGGGCGGATTCGAGGGGGCCAGAGGCATGGAGACCGCTCCGGGTCATGCTTGCGGCGAGCCCGTACCCGATGTGCTGGGTTGGGTCCGCGCCCAGGAAATCCAGGCGGACGGCCCTGGTGGTGCTGCGTACGTCCAGATGGTGGCTGGCCGCGTAATTGCGTAAGTGGCGGAGGATTTCGTTGCGTTCCTGGATGGACGCGGGATCGGTGACCTCGCAGCGTTGAAGCATGCCTGTGTGGACCGCCGGGCCGGTGGCTGACAGGGCACCGAAACCATCCACCACTATGGAGCCCACGCCGTAGCGGCTGAGTTCACTGGCAACTGCCAGGCCGGACAAGCCGGTTCCTATGACCACGGTGGTTGTGCGTTCCGTGCCGGAATCAGGCGCGTGTGACACTGCTTGGTTCCTCCTTGACGTGTGTGCCTTGCGGCATCGCGTGGGATCGCGTCCGAGTTCCCCAAGCGGCCGCAAATAAATGGCCGGAGTGTGCTGTAGGACACGTTCGCCGGCCATTCGGTGACTCGAACACTACCGAACTTTTTCGCGCATGGATAGCCTTCCCTGACAGCGTGTTCCGTGTGTTCATCAGCAGCACAAAAACGGGGTCCGGAAACCGAGCCCCGACCGTTATACACATACAGCCGAGCCACCTTGATTCGGCCCTGCCGACCGAGAATAGTGGGCATTGGACAGGGAAATTCCGGATTTCCCTGCCCCTGGCCATTGACAATCGAGCCCTCGAGGAATCCGATGCGGAAAACCTCTGGCAGAATGGCCGGAACATCAAGCAGTAGGTGGAGAGGCGGGCCCCAAATGGACCAGCACGGCAGACACAGTGAAGAGCCACAGGACGGCGAGGGCCTGACAGTGGCACCGGGCGGCATCGTCGTGGGAGTGGACGGCTCGGAACACGGGCAGTGCGCCCTGGTGTGGGCAGCACGTGAGGCCGAACGCAGGCAGCTTCCGCTGCACATCGTCACGGCGTACTCGGTTCCTATTTTCGCCGCCTCAGGACTCGACGGCGGATACGCCACCGTGGACGATTCGGTCATTCGCGAGGGCGCGGAAGCCATTGTCAAGCAGGCCATGGACAAGGTCGCCCGATACTCCATCGACGTTGATGCTTCCGTCGAAAACGGCGACGCAGCAGGCGTGCTGCTGGATCTTTCCGCAGAGGCAGCGCTGCTGGTTTTCGGAAGCCGTGGCCGCGGCGGTTTCGTAGGTCGTCTGCTGGGTTCAGTCAGCAGCGCCTTGCCCGCCCATGCCAAGTGCCCCACAGTAACTGTCCCGCTCTATTGCGCTGACCGCCTCGGCGAGAATACCGAGGACAAACACATCAAGGCCGAGCACGCCAAGGCCGGCCCCCGCATCGTGGAAAACGTGGTTGCAGTGGGCGTGGACGGCTCGGAGCAGGCGCGGGTCGCTGTGCTCGAAGCAGCTGAGCAGGCCCAACGCATGGGAGCCAAGCTCCGTGTCATTTGCGCTGTCCCGCAGTACAGCGGTTCCCTGGCCTGGGTCCCCGCTCCCTTGGACCGGGACGCCTTGTTTGCCGATATCAAGGTTCAGCTGGACGCGGGGGTTGCCTGGCTGCAGAGCCATTTCCCGCAACTGACCATCGAGACGGACCTCAGGGACGGCTCGCCTGTTGACGTTCTGGTGGAAACCAGCCGCAGCGTGGAATTGGTGGTTTTGGGCACCCGTGGCCGCGGTGGGTTTGCGGGCATGCTGTTGGGATCCACATCGGATGGCGTCCTGCACCATGCGAAAGGACCCGTGTTGGTTGTTCCGGACCGCGAGGATCCCCGTCTGGCAGACCGCGACAAGTTTGGTCCGATGCTCGGCGCGGTGTAGGAAAAGGCGCAGGAAAAGGGATGCCGGTGTTCACGCTGCAGCTCACGGATATTCGTGGACCCATGCTTCCCGAGGTGGGTGGCAAAGCAGCGAACCTCGGCGAGCTTGCAGGCGCCGGCTTACCCGTGCCGCCAGGCTTTTGCCTGACCACGGATGCATATCGGCGTGCGCTGTCATCGAGCGGCCTGGGTGACATTTGTGCGGCCCTGGAATCGACAAGCACGGTTGACCTTACAGGGCTGAACCGGTTGGCCGGGCGGGCCCGTTCCCTGGTCCTCGACGCCGGGGTCCCGGCCGACATCGCTGAAGCAGTGCGGTCCGCCTATGACGCCCTGGGCAGGAACGTCCCCGTCGCTGTCAGGTCCTCGGCAACAGCCGAAGACCTTCCCTTCGCGAGTTTCGCCGGCCAACAGGACACTTACCTGAACGTGGTGGGCGCGGACTCTGTCCTGGATGCCGTGAGCCGCTGCTGGGCTTCCTTGTGGACTGACAGGGCGGTGACGTACCGGGCTACCAACGGCATTGAGCATGCTGGTGCCGCCCTGGCTGTCGTTGTCCAGGAGATGGTCGATTCGACGGCTGCCGGTGTTATGTTCACGGCCAATCCCGTGACGGGCAAGAGGCACGAGACAGTGATCGACGCGAGCCCCGGTCTGGGGGAGGCCGTGGTATCCGGCGCCGTGAATCCGGATCAGTACGTTGTTGATATGGCCGGCGGTGCCATTGTGAAACGCACCCTGGGGGACCGGCGGGTGGAGATCCATGCCGTGCCGGGCGGCGGCACGCAACGGACCCAACGGTCACGCAACGAAAGTCCGGGGGACCCGGAAGGCGCCCGGGATGCAGCTGTTCAACAGTGTCTCAGTGACCGGCAGATCAAGGAGCTGGCCGAACTTGGCCGCTTGGTGGAGAGACACTATGGAGCTCCACAGGACACCGAGTGGGCCATGGATCCCAACGGAAAACTGTGGCTGACCCAGGCCAGGCCCATCACCACCCTTTACCCGCAAACCACCCGCACCCCACCGGTCCCTGGCATCCACGCCTTTCTGAATTTCAGCCTCGCGCAGGGCCTCACACGGCCGCTGACGCCCATGGGTTTGGCCGGGATCCGCCTCATAGCCTCCTGTGTTGCCAAAACGGCGGGCTTTGCCGTCCCGGATCCCCGGTCAGGACCCTCGCCCTATTACGAGGCTGGCCAGCGCATCTTCTTTGATCTCACCCCGGTATTGCGGAGCCGGGTCGGGCGGAAGATCGTGCCCCGGGTCTTCGATGTCATGGAAGCCCGGTCCGCCATGCTGATGCGGAGTTTGTTCGATGACCCCCGCTTTTCGGTGACCATCAAAACGCCGCTGAAACTCATCCGCCACGTGGCTCCAGTTGCTGCAAAATACCGCGTCCCCGAGTCGTTGCTCCGGGGTCTGTTCCGTCCGGAGGCGGCCTTGGAACGGGTAGAGCGCCACAGTTCTGAACTCCGCAAAGCCATAGCCGTCCCCGGGGAAGCCACCGCCCATCAACGGGTAGCCCACGTGCAAAGAATCCTGGGTTCGGAGCTCTTCGCCACCGTCCCGCAAATCCTGCCATTGCCGGCGCTCGGCTTTGCCCTGCTGGCGCTCGTAGGCCGGATACTCGGCGACCAAGCATCCTACGCTGAACTGCAGACCGTGATCCGCGGGCTGCCCAACAACGTCACCACTGAAATGGACCTGGCCCTGTGGCAGCTCGCCTCGCAGATCAGGGAAGATGACGACGCCGCTGCCTCCATGGCTGGCCAAACGGCGGTAGCGCTGCTGGAACGGTACAGGGACGAGGGGTTGCCTGCCATTGCCCAATCCGGCCTCGATGGGTTCCTGCGCGCCTACGGGCACCGGGCCGTGGCTGAAATCGACCTTGGCATGCCCCGGTGGGGAGACGATCCCACCCACATTCTTGGCGTCCTGGCCAATTACCTGAGACTGCAGCCCGGTGCGGGGGCTCCCGACGAGCAGTTCCGCAGGGCAGCTGAAGAGGCCGAAGAACAGGTGGCGAAGTTCATCGCCCGGGCCCGGGCCATCAGTCCGCTCCACGCAGTGGTGGTCCGCGCAGCGCTGGACCGAACGCGCAGGTTCGCTGGTCTGCGCGAGTTGCCCAAATACAACCTCGTGCTGGGCCTCGCCGTGGCCCGGCAACAACTGCTTTTGGTGGGAAGCGAACTGGCAGCATCACATCGGATCGGGCGCCCGGAGGACATCTGCTTCCTGGATCTGGACGGGGTGGAAAATGCGCTTGCGGGGCAGGATTTCCGCGAGGAAATTGCACAACACAGGGCGGCCTACGAACACGAACTCCGGCGCAGGCACATTCCCCGGGTGCTGCTCTCCGACGGCACGGAGCCGGAAGCGACGGCTGCGGGCGACGCCGATCCGCGCCCGGGAACATTGTCCGGCAGCCCGGCGTCGACGGGTCTGGTGAGCGCGCCTGCGCGCGTCATCATGGACCCGGTCGGGGCACATCTGGAGCCGGGTGAGATCCTCGTGGCTCCGTCCACGGATCCCGGGTGGACCCCGCTGTTCCTCACAGCGGGAGGCCTGGTCATGGAGATGGGCGGGCCAAACTCGCACGGCGCCGTGGTGGCACGCGAGTACGGGATCCCTGCGGTCGTCGGCGTCCCGGACGCAACCATCCGGCTACGTACGGGCCAGCGCATCACCGTGGACGGTGCAGCGGGGACAGTCAGTACGGAAGACCCGGACGGCTGAGCTTTTCAGGCGTGCTGGTGCGATTCGTGCTCGGAATGGCTGACGGGCTCCAGTTGGAACGTGCAGTGCTCGGTGTCGAAGTGCCGGCCAAGGCAGGAGCCCAGCTGGTCCAGGATGCTGTCCGCGCCAGTGGCATTGAGCACCTCATCCTGCACCACCACGTGGGCGGAGAACACCGGTACGCCGGAAGTGATGGTCCAGATGTGGATGTCGTGTGCTTCCACCACACCGTCCACGGCCATGATGTGCTCGCGGATCATGTTCACGTCCACGCCCTTGGGGGTGGCTTCAAGAAGTACGTCCACCACGTCGCGGAGCAGATGCCATGCACGGGGAATGATCATCAGGGCGATGAGGACCGAGGCGATGGGGTCGGCAGCCGAGAACCCGGTGGTCATGATCACGATTGCTGCCACGATGACCGCGATGGAGCCCAGGAGGTCGCCCAGCACCTCAAGGTAGGCGCCGCGGACGTTGAGGCTTTCCTTTTGCGCTCCCTGCAGGATGAGGAGGGAAACCAGGTTGGCGACGGCGCCCAGGACTGCAGCCCACAGCATTACGCCGGTCTGGATTTCGGTGGCTTCGCCGAACCGACGGATCGCTTCGATCATGATCACTACGGCGATCACAATGAGGATCAGAGCGTTGGCCAAGGCAGCCAAAACCTCTGCGCGCTGGTATCCGTAGGTCCGCAGATCGCTGGCCGGGCGGGTGGCAATCCATGCGGCCATGAGCGCAATGAAGACACCTGCAGCGTCGGAGAGCATGTGCCCGGCATCCGCCAGCAGCGCCAGGGAACCGGAAACGACGGCACCGACCACTTGGATGCCCACGACGCCCAAGGTGATGCCCAGGACGGCGATCAGGCGTTTGCGGTGCTTTCCGGTTGCGGTAACGCCGTGCGAGTGGTTGTGATCATGCCCCATGCATACAAGGCTAGCCCCAGCCGAGCTCGTGCAAGCGATCGTCATCTATCCCGAAGTGGTGTGCGATCTCGTGAACCACGGTGATGGCAACCTCATCGATGACTTCCTGGCGGCTGCCGCAGATATCCAGGATGGGCTGGCGGAAGATGGTGATGCGGTCCGGCAGGGAGCCCGCATCCCACCAGGAATCCCGTTCCGTCAGCGGCACGCCCTCGTACAGTCCCAACAACACTGTGTCCGGGTTTTCCCCCGGCTGCGGGGTGTAGGCGTCCTCAATGAAAATTGCCACGTTGTCCATGGCACGGGCGGCTTTGGCCGGAATCAGCTGCAGGGCGTCGCTGACGGCTTCTTCAAACTCCTCGGGTGACATTTGGAAGGGCGGCCTGTGCGGCGCGTTCCGGTCCGGCAGCGGCGAAGAGGGACGCTCGCCGTCGGGAACGATGGGAAGTCCGGGAGGAAGATTCGCGGGCATGACTCGACTTTAGTCCGCCACGGCTGTATTAGCGCCCCATGTCATGAGGGATACTGATCTCAGTCCCTTTCCGATAGACACAGGAACCGCATGACTTCCACCGCTTCCCCCATGTCTGAACCCCTCGACGTCGTCGTTGTGGGCGAGGCGCTGATCGACATCGTGCAGTCGCCCGACGGCCAGGCCGAATACCCCGGCGGTTCGCCGACCAACGTTGCTTACGGGTTGGGCCGGCTGGATGTGAAAGCCGGTCTTTTGACGGCGATCGGCCGGGACCCCCGAGGTGACGCCATCGCAGCGCACCTCCAGAGCGCGGGGGTGGTGCTGCTGCCCGGGTCCCAGTCCATGGGAAAGACCGCGACGGCGACAGCCAGGATCGCTGCCGACGGTTCGGCCGCTTACACCTTCGACATTGAGTGGGCCCTGGCCCCCTTGGCGCTGCCGTATGCGCCGCGCATCCTGCACACCGGTTCCATTGCTACGTTCCTTGAGCCCGGCGCGGGAGTGGTTCGGAGCTTGTTGGAGCAGGCGCAGGGAGGCTGCATGGTCACCTACGATCCCAACATCCGCACCGATCTCCTGGGCAGCCATCACGAAGCACTTGCCCTCTTTGAGGAAATTGTGCCGCTGACGGATGTCGTGAGGATGAGTGCCTCGGACGCCCACTGGCTCTACCCGGGCAAGGCACTGGAGGATATCGCGAGCCATCTTCTGACGCTGGGTACCACCCTGGCGGTCATGACTGAGGGTGCGAAGGGCTCGTTGATGGCCACGCGCCACTTTCAGCTCCGGGTCCGCGCCGTGCCGTCCACCGTGGCGGACACCATTGGCGCGGGCGATTCCTACATGTCGGCGCTCATCATGGGCCTTTTGTTGCGTGGCAGCGACGGGCTGGCGCCAACCGTGCTGGAGCGGATCGGCAGCATCGCGTCGATGGCAGCCGCCATCACTGTCGGGCGTCCGGGGGCCAACCCGCCCACGCACCGTGAACTCCTGGCAGAGATGGCCCGCTAGCGGCAGGTTCAGCTGGTCCGACGCCGTGTGAGCCCAACGCCCACCAGGCACACCACTCCACCGATCAAGCCCCAGATGGTTGGTACTTCCTGAAGGACGGCCCAAGAGATCAGGATCGTTGTTCCCGGCACCAGATATGTCGTGGCAGCCAGTTTGCCGGCCGAGATCAGCGACAGGGCGTACGCCCACGTGGTGAAGGCGATGGCGGTGGGGAAGATGCCCAAGTACACCAGGCCGAGCGTGGCCGGAAGAGGCGCTGCCTGGACTTCGGTCACCAACTGACCTGCCCACGGCAGGCAGCAAAGCGCTCCGACCATGATGCCGAACCACGTTGCCTGGCCTGCTGAGAATTTCCGTAGCACGGGCTTTTGCAGGATTGCGCTCACTGAGGCGAGCACAGCAGCGAGGAGGCACAACAGCACTCCGGCGACATCCGCCGTCGAACGTTGCCCCGAACCCAAGGCGATCATCGCCACACCGCAGAAAGCCACCCCGCTGCCGATCAGCAGCCACCGCGGGAAGCCCTCCTTGAGGAAGATTCCCGCCAGGATGGCGATGAGGATGGGCGAGACGTTGATCAGCATGGCGCTGGTGCCGGCGTCGAGCATGTGTTCCGCGGCGTTCAGGGCGACGTTGTAGCCGCCGAACCACATCACCCCGTAGGCCACGATCGGAAGCCACTCCCGGCCTTTCGGCCAGACCTTCAGCGTCGGCAGCACCACAATGCCGAGAACGACGGCGGCAACCGCCAAACGCCCGAGCGTCAACGACCCGGGGGAGAAGCTGGGGCCGACCGCCCGGATGCCCACGAATGCGGATGCCCACAGGACAACGGTAACGATGACCGCAGCGATGCCCAGTTTGCTGATGGCCGCTCCCGGCGCGGGGGTGGTGCGCGGGGGCAGGCTCGGGGATGGCTGGCCGGGTTCGGCCGGGGAAGTGGTTGTCATGTGCCAAATCTATCGGGGCATCGGCCGGGACGGCTGGCGGTTTTCGGACGCGTCAGGGCAAGATCCTGCCAATGTTCGCGTGCCTCCGTTCTCGGGTCTCGCGAGGGGTGACCTTTCGACTCTTAGGAAGCCTCCAAAAGGGTGGGATCCAACCCCTCGGCGCGTTCGCGAGCGGGGGCCCGGGATGGTCCTCCAACCTCGATTTGGGAATATCGGCATCTATGCTCTAAAGTTTTAGAGTCCAGTTCGGACGAGCGAGACACGGAAAGAACGCGTAAAGCGTCCCTTTTCTTTGCAAAATCCGAATTGAGTTCAGGCCCCCATCGTCTAGCGGCCTAGGACACCGCCCTTTCACGGCGGCGGCACGGGTTCGAATCCCGTTGGGGGTACGCAAGGAAGTGGTAAATCGGACTGAAAAAGTCTGGTAAGCTAGAAGCCTTGAAAAAAACGCGGTAGAGATACTGCAAACGCAAGGCCCTGTAGCGCAGTTGGTTAGCGCGCCGCCCTGTCACGGCGGAGGTCGCGGGTTCAAGTCCCGTCAGGGTCGCTCTGAGCGCCGAAGAAATTCGGTTCTCAAGGTGACATGTCACCTAGGCTCTGTAGCTCAGTTGGTAGAGCGTTCGACTGAAAATCGAAAGGTCACCGGATCGACGCCGGTCGGAGCCACCACTGGGAAGCATCAGTTCTTTGGAACTGGTGCTTTTCTTCTTTTAAGGCCCAGGATCTCCGTTGAAGACGCGGCTTCCCCGTCCCCCCGTACCGTTGCCACCCACTTTGAAACTGTGAGGGATCCAACACACCGTGTTGGATGTGTTGCCGGGCTGTCCGCCCTCAACTTGGGTGGTGGGGGTACAGGGGTTTCCGCAAACTTCGACGTCGGCACCTGGGTGGTGTGGCTTTGTGACCTTGTTTGAGGCCGTTGAGCGCGCTTTTCCCGCGGTT
>NZ_JARDAN010000037.1:0-9801 GCF_040560085.1 Paenarthrobacter sp. CC6
CGCCCGTCCGAACGGCACTTGCCGGTGGACCGGTGGGTCAAGCCGCAGGAATTCGTGGACCTCCAGCACGAAGCCGAGGAGATCGGCTTCCTCGGTGTCATGTCCGGGCCGTTGGTGCGGTCCTCGTACCGGGCCGGCCGTTTGTGGGCCACCGCGATGCGGAAGAAGGGTTGGGAAATCCCCGAAGCCCTGGCACACATCGAGTCCTCCGGCACCACCCGCCAGGAAGCCTCCAGCATCCTCGCCGCCCACGGCTAGCCCCAAAACAGACGCACGACGGCGGTCGGGCCACCTTCTGAAGGTGACCTGGCCGCCGTCGGGGGTTAAAGGAGCACGCCGGAAGCTTCGAACACCAGCGCATTTTTTGCTCAAGATGGGCACAAGATTGCCGCATCAACGTCGTAGCGCCGTCTTCGGCCGCCGCCAGGGAAGTGTCCATTCCTTGGACAGTCTGGGAGAAGGCGAGTACTTCGGGCCCTGACAGGGCTGGAATGGCGACCAGCCCGCCAAGTAGTCCGGGCGGAGAACGCGAGTACTTGCGTCACGCATGCGGGTATTTCCCAGCCTTTGTTCGAAGAAAAAATGGGGTAGCCGGAATCGTAGCCACACGACTTGCCATGGCTGAAACATTGGCTGCATCGCTTCATCCGCCAGCAAAGGCCGGATGCTGGGGGTTGCGCTGCGGCTCCCCGGACCAGATCAACCAAGGAGTCACATCATGCGCAAGCTTTCCAAGAAGAGCCGGATCACCGCCGCTGTTGCGGGCGTCGCACTGGTAGCAGTCGGCGGCGGTGCCGCCTACGCCTACTGGACCACCACTGGTTCCGGCAGTGGCAATGCCACCAACTCTTCAGGTGGCGGAACCGTCACCCTCCACGCCACTTTCGCCGGTGGCCTTGCTCCGGGCAATTCCGTCCCGGTGAGCTACACGGCCGACAACTCCACCACGTCAGGCACGGTGGTTGGAGCGTTGAGCGCGAACGTGACCACCAATGTGGCCGGCTGTCTGCCGGCTTGGTTCGAAGTCACCGCAGTCACCTCGAACAGCCCGGTGGCAGCCAACAGCACCGGCACGTCCGTTGGCTCCGGAACGCTGAAGTTCAACGACAGCACCACCGTCAACCAGGACGCCTGCAAGGCGGCCATCGTGACGGTCAACGTCGGCAGCCTGTAAGACCTCGACGCCGGGGCCCGCCAGTTAGGCGGGCTCCGGCTCAGCCGTTTCGGCCCCTCCACCACCGCACCCAAGCCGACGTCCGAAAAGAGCTTCCATGGACCACCGCCCAGAGCGCACCGCACCGTTACATCGAGGTGGGGTCCTGCGTGCGATTCTGCTGGCCGTATTGGTGGCCATCCTGCCAACCGCAGCCCTTGCTGCCAGCAACGGCCAAGGGAACGCTGCGAAGGCCCCGGCGGGCATCACGGTGGCGTTGTCTCCTTCCAGCCGCACGGTTGACCAGGGCCAGTCCACCACGTTCACCGTGTCGGCGACGTCGACCGGGGGCTTTGCGGGACAGTTGACCTTCACGACCAGCGGGCTGCCGGCTGGCGCAAGTGCCAGCTTCATGCCGTCGTCGGTTAACCTCACTGCCGGCGGCACCGTCCAGACGACCCTGACGGTTGGAACCGCCACCACAACAGCGGCGGCGAAGACCGATTTCTCGGTCAAGGCGGGCAGCGGGACCATCGTGTCGAACGCGGCTCCGGGCCAGTTGCAGGTCCTCGAAGTCAAGCGGTCGTTCGGCGTATCCGGTTCCGTGAATGGCTTGCTCGCACCGGGTGTCTCACGGTCGTTGGAACTGCAGATCTCCAATCCCGGCAACAAGAGCATCGCCGTGACCAACCTTTCGGTGTCCATCACCCAGGTGGTCCGGACTCCGGCGGCCATTGCGAAGAACCTCCCCTGCACCACCGCTGACTACAAACTCACCCAATACTCCGGCGCGTATCCGTTGACCGTGGAGCCCGGCGTCCGGGCATTGTCGGCGCTGGGCGTCCCGGAAACGGCCTGGCCCCGGATCACGATGCACGACACGGCCCAACTCCAGGACGGCTGCAAAGGCGCCACCCTCCAGCTCACGTACTCCGGCACGGGACAAGGCAACTGACATGAAGACCACAGCCCGGACACCCCGCACCCCCGTCCCAGGCCGGCTGGCAAGAACCACTGCAGCCACTGTCGCCCTGTGCGTGCTCGGCGGAGCGGGATCGGCCTATGCGTACTGGAGCGCCACAGGCCTCGGGAACGGATCATCGGTAAACGGAACAATGCAGAACGTCACGGTGGACGCACTCGTCCCGGGCGACACCCTGCAAAGCAGCCTGGTTCCCGGGGGAACGGCCGACGTCCTCCTCCGGGCCACGAACCCCAACCCTCACCCCGTCACAATTTACGGAATTGCCGCCAACGGACCCATTTCCGCTGACACTTCCCATAACGGGTGCACAACCACCGGAGTGACTTTCACACCTCCCGCCGCACCACTCAACCCGCCGATCACCATCGCCGCGAACACCTCCATCCTGGTGACGCTGCAAGGGGCAGCCAGCATGGGAGCCACCTCAGTCTCCGCCTGCCAGGGCGCCCAATTCGCCATCCCCGTGACGCTGGAGGTACGGAAGTGAGCCAGGACCGTCAGGCATCGAGCATCAGCATGGGGCGATGGAACCGCATCATGGTTATTGCGTTGGGCATTCTCCTTCTTTCCTGCGCAGGGCCCGCTGCCAGTGCGTTCTGGGGTTCCGTCAGCAGCGGTTTCGGAGCCGCGAAGGCCGATTCCGTAGCCCAGGGCGCCAAGCCGGGCACCAGCGTGTCCGGTACCACCGTTACGGTCAACTGGGCAGCCAGTACGACGGCGGGGGGCCGGCCCGTGACCGGCTACAGCATCGCCCGCTACAGCTCGCCCGCCGGCGGCACGCGCGTGGCCGCAACCGGCACCTGCCAAGGCCCGGTTGCGGGCCTTTCGTGTGCCGAGGCCAACGTCCCGGCAGGAACCTGGTACTACACCGTGACGCCTTTGTTGTCCCTTTGGCAGGGCACCGAAAGCATCCGCAGCACCGGTACCACTCCGGTCACGGATACCACAGCGCCCAACGCGCCGGTTGTGAACGCACCGGCAGTGGTCAACGCAGCCCTCGCAGACAAGGTGCCGGTCAGCGGCACGGCGGAAGCCAACTCATCGCTCGTCCTCACTGTGACAGGTGCGGGTGCGCAACCGGTAACCCAGTCGATGGTTGTCGACAGCGCCGGGAATTGGACAGCCTTGCCCGTTGATGTCCGGAACTTCACGGACGGCACCATCAGCTACTCCGCCAAGGCTACGGATGCGGCCGGGAACACCAGCGTCGCAGGAACAGCGACCTCATCCAAGGATGCAACGGCTCCGACGGTGACGAATGTACAGCTTGGCAACGGTGGTGTCGCCAACAAGCTCGACAAGGGCGACACAGTGACCCTGACGTTTTCCGAGGCGCTCAAGGCCAGCACGATCTGCAGTATATGGACCAACAACACCACTACGCAGACCATTAACGGCAATGGGCAGGTGACAGTCAGCGTGACTGCACTGGATACGCTTACGGTTACCACCAGTGTTTGCGCCATCAACCTGGGCAGCGTTGCACTGGGAGCTGATTACACGTCGACGGCCCTGACCTTGAACGGCAATGGCAATGGCAACGTCTCGTCCCTGGCTTGGAACCCCACAGCCAAGACCCTCACGATCACCCTTGGCACCGGAGGTACCGGCGACAAGACAATTCCCACAGATCCGGCGGTGTTCCCCACGTACAACCCCGCCGCTGGACTCACGGATATCGCCGGCAACAAATTGGACACCGCCCCGGTCTCGGGAGGAGCCGCCCGCTTCTGAAGCGGCCGCTTCCAAACCGGGGCGATCCCGCCAGCATCCAGGTGATGAGCCCCACAAACTGCACTCGATCCCGCAGTAGCCCAGCAACCGGAGCGTAACCTTGAGAGCGGACGCCAGTGCCGCCGTCGTACGTTTGATCCTGCGACGAAAGGCGAGCCGCCCCTTGAAGGCTGTAGCGGAAATGTTCACGATGGGTCCTGGCAACAAGGACCACCATCCCGCCCTCCGCTGCGCAGTTGGTGTGTTCGTTCCGCTGATCACGTTGACGTTGATAGGCCGACTGGATCTGGCGGTGTTTGCTTCGTTTGGAGCCTTCACGGGGATCTACGGACGCAACGAACCCCATAGCGTCCGTTTCAGGAGCCAGTTGCGCGCCGGCGGCTTCATGCTTTTCATCATTCTCCTGGCCACATTGTTAGCCCGTTTCGCCCACGCCCTGGGCATTGAAGGTGCTGAATATTCCTGGCTCTTGACCGCTGCCACTACAGTCGTGGCCGGCGTTTGCTCGGTGGTGGTTGCTGCGTGGCGGCTGCGGCCCGGTGGCTCCTTGTTTCATATTTTTGCTTTTGCTGCCATTGCGTCGATCGCAGCCCAACCGCCCCTGTGGGAAGCCCTCCTGGTGGCTGTCGGGACCACGGTTTTCTGCCTCTTGATCGGCATGTCGGCTCGTGTGCTCAAAAGCCACAGAACGCCGTGGAAACGCCCTCCGCGCATCCGGCACACCCCGGCTGAGCGCCGGGCGATCTGGCTGGAGGGTGGCGGCTACCTGGTCGCTGCCGGCCTGGCGGGAACCATCGCCACGTTGGTGGGGGAGCGGCTTAGCTTCGGGCACACCTACTGGGCGATGGTGGCGGCGGTTGTTCCCCTCGTCGGGCATTCAACGCGCCACAGGGTCAGTCGAGGCATCCAAAGAATCGCCGGAACAGTGCTGGGCCTGGTGCTGCTGGCGGGCATTCTGTGGCTCAACCCCGCACCGTGGGCGATGGTCCTGGTGATCGCTGCGTGCCAGTTCGGTGCTGAGATGTTTATCGCCCGGCAGTACTTGGTGGCGCAGGTTTTCGTGACGCCGCTCGCGTTGATAGCAACGCTTCTTGCAGCGCCTGTCGATCCTGGTTTGCTGCTTCGGGACCGCATCGTCGAGACGGTCATTGGTGCCGCCGTCGGCGTTGCCGTCGTGGTGGCTCCAGCTCTCTGGCGGCGCGTGCGGACGCTTCGGCAGGCAGCCTGAGCGTGCCGTCCTGACCGCATGGTCAGCAAAGGAGCGGCAAATCGCCTAGTATCGATTGGTTAGACAAGCGAGATACATGTCTACCAAAGGACTGGTGATGAGCGACAAAAGTGAACGTCAGGGCTATTGGTACGGGCTGGAGAGCCGCAAGCAGATGGGCGCCGTGGATGTCCTGAATGCACTCAGGGACTACCGTGCCGCCGAAGCGGATATGCGCCGACGTACCCGCGCTTCCATGGGGATGGGCGAAACCGACCTTCTTGCCTTGCGGTACTTGCTTGAAGCCGAACGCGCAGGCCGTGAGGTCGGGCCCAAGGAGTTGGCTGTCCGCCTGGGCGTGACGTCGGCTTCCATGACGTCCCTGGTCGATCGGCTCGTGAGGTCCGGCTATGTCACGAGGGAGCCGCATCCGACTGACCGGCGCGCGCTCATCCTGCGCCCCACCCCCGGCTCGGATCAGGAGGTGCGCAGCACCCTGGGTGATATGCACGCCCGGATGATGGAGGCGGCCGAAACCCTGAGCAGCGAGGACTCTGCTGTGGTGGTCGAGTTCCTTCGGCGCATGCGAAAGGCGATCGACGGGATCGCGGCCTCCTGAAGCCCTGAGTGACCGCATCCTGACTGGACATAATTCATAAGTACACATATAACTAGATAGCCAAGCTACTTACTAGGGAATGTGTGGGAGAGAACGATGACAGTCGCGCTGCGTGAAGCAAGCTCCACACCAGTGGCTGAAAATACCGTGGAAGTTCTCACGGAACAGGTAATTCCCATGGGTCCCGTGCACTGCGGGTCACACATGGCCATCTCCGCCGGCCCGGCCTACGACGCCATGAAGTGGGTCTCCGTGGAGCCCATCTGGCCCGAGTGGGCCTGCGGATGCGGATTCCGGATGGACATCGACGCCCTCGATCCCGTGAGCTCCGTATGGATCGCTGCCCTTCGCAGGCAGAGTCTCCAGCACGAACTGGCGATCTCACAGAACACCCTGGCGCTCGCCTTCAAAAAAGCTGTTGACGCCGGAGTCAACCCGCATGCCCTCGCCGAAGTGGCCGGAGTGCCTGCGGCCGAGATCGAAACCCTCCTCGGGTGACCACGCTCGACGTTGCGGCTGTCCGCGCTGATCGCGGAGCCGCAAGTGCATGCGGCGTGCCCCGGGACCTTACGTCCCAGGACAGCGTGCGCCAGGACAGCGTGGCCCAAGACAGTGTTCACCGGGACCGGGTCATCGCCGGCCGGTACCGCCTCGCAGGACCATTGGGCGGCGGCTCGGAAGCCAACGTCCAAAAGGCATTCGACCTCCACAGTGGCGACGCTGTGGCAGTCAAGATTTTCAGGTGTTCCGACGCCGCCAACGAGGCCCCCTTCCGTCGGGAAGTGGACATCCACGGCCGGTTGCGGCACAAGAACATCGTCCGGGTCCTCGGTTCCGGAACTACCGGGCACCAGGAAGGCGGAGAAATCCGGAATTTCCTGGTGATGGAGCTGGTGGAAGGAATGGATCTGCGGACCCTCCTTCATCATCAGCCGGCCTCGCCCCGCGAGACGGCCGAGTGGGTGAGCGGAATTGCGCGTGCCTTGACGTACATCCACCGCAGGGGCATCGTCCACAACGACATCAAGCCCGGCAACATCCTGGTCAACCTCGCAGCAGACCCGGGTGGCCCCGGGGTAGCACAATTGACCGACTTTGGAATTGCCCTCACCGGCGGGACCGCCACACCGGGCTCGTCCTCGGGCACCCCGCATTACCTCAGTCCTGAAGAGGTGCGTGGCGAAAATTCCACAACCGCCAGCGATGTCTACTCGCTCGGTCTCGTTGCTCTTGAGTGCTTGACCGGAACGAAGGCATTTCCTGGCCCTCCCCTCGAGTCCATGGTTGCCAGGACTCTGGGGGAACCCCGAATTCCCGGCACGGTCCGGCGGCGCTGGTCCATGGTGCTTCATGCCATGACAGACCCCGACCCTGCCGGCAGGCCGTCTGCCAGCCAAGTCGTCGGAATGTTCCGACGACTCAGCCGGTAGCCAACAATCAGGTCAATAGCGGCATACGTTCCTATGCCGGACTAGGACCTCTTCACGAAAGAGAGAATGAAAAATGGGATTCATCGGTTGGATTGTTTTGGGTTTGATCGCCGGCGCCATTGCCAAGGCCATTAAGCCCGGCCACCAGGGCGGCGGCTGGATCGCCACCCTGCTGCTCGGCATCGTCGGTGCCGTCCTCGGCGGTTGGATCGGCAGCGCGCTGTTCAACGTCGGGATCAACGAGTTCTGGTCGATTTCCACCTGGCTCCTCGCCATTGGCGGTGCTCTGCTGGTCCTGATCATCTGGGGTCTGCTGACCCGCAAGAAGGCCTAGCGTTTCACGAAGGCCCTGTCCCCGCGGTTATCGCCGGGAGGACAGGGCCTTTTCGCGTCTGTGGGCGGCTTTTTCGGTCACAATTTCCCCGTACGACAGCGACTGCGGGCGGCATCATCAGTTCCGTTACGCTGCTCGGAGCCACCACACTCCGTACGCCAAGGGTCACCAATGACGCACTCTTCAGCTGCCACGTCCACCACCACGACGCCGCCCCAGCCGGCGCTGGGGTCCAGTGCCGCCGGTACGGCATTGGGCGCATTCGGCATGGCGGCTGCGGTAGGGCTGTTGTCCCTCCTCCTGCACGTCGCGGGAGAGGTTTCGCCCAGGGTTGGCCCGTCGTTCGAAGGATGGTCCGGTGAAGCCAACGACTCCCCGGTTTCCGGCCTGCGGTGGTTCCTCGGCGACATGACTGAGCCCCTTTTCTACAAAGCGGATCTGGCGGCCCTGGGATTGCTGGCGGGTGCATTCCTGGCCTGGCGCGTTGCCCGTGGCGGCAAGGACTGGGCCGGTACGCTTGCCTACGGCAGCGGGCTTTGGCCGTGGGTGCTGGCGTCGGCGTCGTTGAGCCTGCTGTTGTCCAACCTGGCGTTCGGACGGATGCTCGACGACGGGTGGCAGCCAACGTTCGTGCCCTTCGTCTGCGCCGCGCCCGCCATGGTTCTGCTCTACGGTGCAGGATGGCGGACATGCGTCACCGGAGCCGTCCTCGGAGCAGCGACCGTGACGCCCTTGGCTCTGCTCTTCATCCCGACAGTTGCTGCCCCCTTGGGCTTGCCGCCCGTCGTCGGAAGCGTCCTGGCGATGGCGGTCGGTTCCGCCCTCACATTCTCTATTGCACGCCGCCTGCCGTGGCTTGTCCTGCGGAAGCCGAACCCGTCCACGCCAAGCCACCACCCGGCGTCGGGGGTTGGGCAGAGCTTCCGACAGGATGCTAACCGGGCCGCACGCCGGGTGCTCAAGGACTTCAGTGAAACGCACTTTTTCGCCAACGAAGCCGCCAGCCTGGGGATGATCCTGGGGGTCTCCGTGGCCTTCGTGATGAACCCCGGCTTGCCGTCATATGGTTCGGCCCTGCTTCCCAAGATCCTGTTCGCCCAGGCCCTGACATCAGCTGTCGGCGTGGTTCTGTGGCGGCGCTGGTACCGGGAGGAAGGGTGGGCGGCCACGTATGCATCCGTGGTGTCTGTTGCACCCGCCGCCGTCCTGGCCTCCGGAGGTTCCTGGATGGGGATCGTCGGCGGGGCGGTACTCGGCGCCGTTCTGGCACCGCCCCTCGCCCGCGCCATTTCCGGTTGGCTGCCGTCCGGTTTCCATCCGGTGATCGGCAACACTGCCGCCATGGCACTTTCGACGGCGGTTGCCTTGCCTGTGCTGGGACTGCTGGGCCCCTAGCCTCCCACGTGGTGGATGGTGAAGGCGCTGAGGAAGCCGACGGCGGCCGTCAGGCCCGTGAGGTTGTGGTGCTCTTCGAAGGCCTCGGGAATCATGGTGTCGGCCAGCATGGCCAGGATCCCTCCGGCGGCAATGGCCGTGATGAAGGCGATGACCGAGTCGGGTGCGTTTTCCAAGGCCGTGAAGCCAACAAGGGCCGCAATTCCGCTGAACACGGCGATGCCCACCCACGTGCCAAAGACGTAGGCAGGGCTGCGTCCTGATTTCTTCATTCCGGCCGTGCTGGAGAGTCCCTCCGGAACGTTCGAGATGAAAACGGCGGCGAGCATGGCCGGGCTGATGGCTCCGCCTGCCAGGAGTCCTACCCCGAGGACCACCGATTCGGGGATGCCGTCGATGAGGGCGCCTATGGCAATGGCCGTGCCGCTTCCGGGAGAGTCCTTTTCCGAGGGCTGGGCGCCGCCGGAGCGCTTGCGGTGTTTTGCCCCGGCCCGTGAGAGGAGGACATTGGAGCCCACGAAGATCAGTGCCCCCAGCAGGAAGCCCAGTACGGTGGGCAGCAGTCCGCCGCCTTGCACGGCTTCGTCTACCAGTTCGAACGCCAGTGCCGAGATCAAGACACCGGCGCCAAAGGCCATCACCGTGGAGACGACCTTGGCGGGCACCTTCCACATCCACGCGATCCCCGCGCCGAGAACCAAAGCGCCTCCGGCCAGCGTTCCCCAGAGCAAGGCCTGCAACCACATCGGCATACGTTTTGCCCTTTCATCGGCTGATCAGGTGCACCCAAGAGTGTTTCACATGGTGCAGGTGGTGCTGCGGTTTTCTTGAGGGTTTCCTGAGGAAGTGTTGTGGGTTTGCAGGATTGGTTCTTGATCCAGGCCCGGCAAAGTATTTCTTGTCAGCCACACAGGCTGAAGAAACGGCCGGCCGGTCTCACGGTG
>NZ_JARDAN010000038.1:0-5714 GCF_040560085.1 Paenarthrobacter sp. CC6
GTCTGTTGTTTGAGAACTCAATAGTGTGCCAAGTTTGTTGATACCGATTGTTTTATTGATTGGTTGAATTTTGCCAGGTTGCTGCGCACCCCCGTGTGTGGTGGTCTGGTTTTCAGCTGGTTTCGAATTTTGTGCAGCCGTGTTTGCCGTTATTTCCGGTGGGTGTGGTTGTGTCTGTTTGATTTTGTTTTACTTCAACGGAGAGTTTGATCCTGGCTCAGGATGAACGCTGGCGGCGTGCTTAACACATGCAAGTCGAACGATGATCCCAGCTTGCTGGGGGATTAGTGGCGAACGGGTGAGTAACACGTGAGTAACCTGCCCTTGACTCTGGGATAAGCCTGGGAAACTGGGTCTAATACCGGATATGACTCCTCATCGCATGGTGGGGGGTGGAAAGCTTTTGTGGTTTTGGATGGACTCGCGGCCTATCAGCTTGTTGGTGGGGTAATGGCCTACCAAGGCGACGACGGGTAGCCGGCCTGAGAGGGTGACCGGCCACACTGGGACTGAGACACGGCCCAGACTCCTACGGGAGGCAGCAGTGGGGAATATTGCACAATGGGCGCAAGCCTGATGCAGCGACGCCGCGTGAGGGATGACGGCCTTCGGGTTGTAAACCTCTTTCAGTAGGGAAGAAGCGTAAGTGACGGTACCTGCAGAAGAAGCGCCGGCTAACTACGTGCCAGCAGCCGCGGTAATACGTAGGGCGCAAGCGTTATCCGGAATTATTGGGCGTAAAGAGCTCGTAGGCGGTTTGTCGCGTCTGCTGTGAAAGACCGGGGCTCAACTCCGGTTCTGCAGTGGGTACGGGCAGACTAGAGTGCAGTAGGGGAGACTGGAATTCCTGGTGTAGCGGTGAAATGCGCAGATATCAGGAGGAACACCGATGGCGAAGGCAGGTCTCTGGGCTGTAACTGACGCTGAGGAGCGAAAGCATGGGGAGCGAACAGGATTAGATACCCTGGTAGTCCATGCCGTAAACGTTGGGCACTAGGTGTGGGGGACATTCCACGTTTTCCGCGCCGTAGCTAACGCATTAAGTGCCCCGCCTGGGGAGTACGGCCGCAAGGCTAAAACTCAAAGGAATTGACGGGGGCCCGCACAAGCGGCGGAGCATGCGGATTAATTCGATGCAACGCGAAGAACCTTACCAAGGCTTGACATGAACCGGAAAGACCTGGAAACAGGTGCCCCGCTTGCGGTCGGTTTACAGGTGGTGCATGGTTGTCGTCAGCTCGTGTCGTGAGATGTTGGGTTAAGTCCCGCAACGAGCGCAACCCTCGTTCTATGTTGCCAGCGGTTCGGCCGGGGACTCATAGGAGACTGCCGGGGTCAACTCGGAGGAAGGTGGGGACGACGTCAAATCATCATGCCCCTTATGTCTTGGGCTTCACGCATGCTACAATGGCCGGTACAAAGGGTTGCGATACTGTGAGGTGGAGCTAATCCCAAAAAGCCGGTCTCAGTTCGGATTGGGGTCTGCAACTCGACCCCATGAAGTCGGAGTCGCTAGTAATCGCAGATCAGCAACGCTGCGGTGAATACGTTCCCGGGCCTTGTACACACCGCCCGTCAAGTCACGAAAGTTGGTAACACCCGAAGCCGGTGGCCTAACCCTTGTGGGGGGAGCCGTCGAAGGTGGGACCGGCGATTGGGACTAAGTCGTAACAAGGTAGCCGTACCGGAAGGTGCGGCTGGATCACCTCCTTTCTAAGGAGCTGCTTGCAATGATTGGTGCCCTGCATGGGGTGTCTGGTTGTTGTCAGTGTTGCCCATTGCGCAGGCGTTTGTTCTGCGGTGGGTGCTCATGGGTGGAATATCAACGAATCATTTTTTTGGCATGGCTTTCGTGGTTGTGTCCTGGTGCTAGTACGGCGGTTCGTGCTCCTGCTTTGTGTGGGGGTGTGGGTTGTTGGGAACGTGTCCGGGGTGCGGCTGGTGGGGGTTGTGTTTGGCGCACTGTTGGGTCCTGAGGCAACAGGACCTTTTTGCAGCAATGCAGGGGGGCACTTCTGGTGTTTCTTTTGTTCCTGCAGCCGGTTCCTCCGGTCTTTGTGTTGCGGCCTGCGTGTGTGGGTTGTGGCGGGTTGGGGGGTTGGTTGATGGGGTTGTTGTTTGAGAACTACATAGTGGACGCGAGCATCTGGGACATACACGCTTTGGTGTGTGTGTTCCATACAGCAATTTCTTATGAATGAACCTTGGGCCGTAGTGGCTCGTGGTTCTCTCGAGTAAGTTTTTGATCATGTTTGTGTGGTCAAGTTTTTAAGGGCACACGGTGGATGCCTTGGCATTAGGAGCCGAAGAAGGACGTAGGAATCTGCGATAAGCCTGGGGGAGTTGATAACCGAGCGTTGATCCCAGGATGTCCGAATGGGGAAACCCCGCACAACGCTGTCATGGTGATTGTGTGACCCGCATCTGAACACATAGGGTGCGTGGGGGGAACGCGGGGAAGTGAAACATCTCAGTACCCGCAGGAAGAGAAAACAAGAGTGATTCCGTTAGTAGTGGCGAGCGAACGCGGATCAGGCTAAACCGTTTCCATGTGTGATAGCCGGCGGGCGTTGCATGGGCGGGGTTGTGGGACTTTCCGTTCTGGTTCTGCCGGGCCAGTGAGGTGAGAGTGCGTGCATAGGTGAACGGTCTTGAAAGGCCGGCCAGAGAGGGTGTGAGCCCCGTAACCGTAATGTTGTGTGCCGCCTGGAGAGTATCCCAAGTAGCACGGGGCCCGAGAAATCCCGTGCGAATCTGTCAGGACCACCTGATAAGCCTAAATACTTCCTAATGACCGATAGCGGACCAGTACCGTGAGGGAAAGGTGAAAAGTACCCCGGGAGGGGAGTGAAACAGTACCTGAAACCGTGTGCTTACAATCCGTCGGAGCAGTCTTGTTACTGTGACGGCGTGCCTTTTGAAGAATGAGCCTGCGAGTTAGTGTTACGTCGCGAGGTTAACCCGTGTGGGGTAGCCGTAGCGAAAGCGAGTCTGAATAGGGCGAGTGTAGTGGCGTGATCTAGACCCGAAGCGGAGTGATCTACCCATGGCCAGGTTGAAGCGACGGTAAGACGTCGTGGAGGACCGAACCCACTTCAGTTGAAAATGGAGGGGATGAGCTGTGGGTAGGGGTGAAAGGCCAATCAAACTCCGTGATAGCTGGTTCTCCCCGAAATGCATTTAGGTGCAGCGTTGCGTGTTTCTTGCCGGAGGTAGAGCTACTGGATGGCCGATGGGCCCTACAAGGTTACTGACGTCAGCCAAACTCCGAATGCCGGTAAGTCAGAGCGCAGCAGTGAGACTGTGGGGGATAAGCTTCATAGTCGAGAGGGAAACAGCCCAGACCACCAACTAAGGCCCCTAAGCGTGTGCTAAGTGGGAAAGGATGTGGAGTTGCGAAGACAACCAGGAGGTTGGCTTAGAAGCAGCCATCCTTGAAAGAGTGCGTAATAGCTCACTGGTCAAGTGATTCCGCGCCGACAATGTAGCGGGGCTCAAGTACACCGCCGAAGTTGTGGATTTCACACAGTACCCTAGCCTTCGTGGTTCAGGGGTGTGGAGTGGTAGGGGAGCGTCGTGTGGGCAGTGAAGTCGCGGTGGAAACCAGCGGTGGAGCCTACACGAGTGAGAATGCAGGCATGAGTAGCGAAAGACGGGTGAGAAACCCGTCCGCCGAATGATCAAGGGTTCCAGGGTCAAGCTAATCTGCCCTGGGTAAGTCGGGACCTAAGGCGAGGCCGACAGGCGTAGTCGATGGACAACGGGTTGATATTCCCGTACCGGCGAAAAACCGCCCATGCCAAGCGGGGGATACTAACCGCCCGGAGCCTGCCCGCTCACCCTTGTGGTGTTGTGGGTTTTGGCCGAGCGCGGGACCTGATCCCGGGAGGTAAGCGTATTAACAGGTGTGACGCAGGAAGGTAGCCGGGCCGGGCGATGGTTGCCCCGGTCTAAGGATGTAGGGTCAGGGATAGGCAAATCCGTTCCTGTGTGCTTCGAGCACGTTCCTGAGATCTGATGGGACTCCCGTAAGGGGGGATCCGGTGATCCTATGCTGCCAAGAAAAGCATCGACGCGAGGTTTTAGCCGCCCGTACCCCAAACCGACACAGGTGATCAGGTAGAGAATACCAAGGCGATCGAGAGAATTATGGTTAAGGAACTCGGCAAAATGCCCCCGTAACTTCGGGAGAAGGGGGGCCTGCCCCGTGATGGAGACTTGCTTTCCGTGAGCGGGTGTGGGCCGCAGAGACCAGGGGGAAGCGACTGTTTACTAAAAACACAGGTCCGTGCGAAGTCGCAAGACGATGTATACGGACTGACTCCTGCCCGGTGCTGGAAGGTTAAGAGGACCGGTTAGCCACTTGTGGCGAAGCTGAGAATTTAAGCCCCAGTAAACGGCGGTGGTAACTATAACCATCCTAAGGTAGCGAAATTCCTTGTCGGGTAAGTTCCGACCTGCACGAATGGAGTAACGACTTCCCCGCTGTCTCAACCATAAACTCGGCGAAATTGCAGTACGAGTAAAGATGCTCGTTACGCGCAGCAGGACGGAAAGACCCCGAGACCTTTACTATAGTTTGGTATTGGTGTTCGGAGTGGCTTGTGTAGGATAGGTGGGAGACGTTGAAACCCGGACGCCAGTTCGGGTGGAGTCATCGTTGAAATACCACTCTGGTCACTTTGGACATCTAACTTCGGCCCGTGATCCGGGTCAGGGACAGTGCCTGATGGGTAGTTTAACTGGGGCGGTTGCCTCCTAAAAAGTAACGGAGGCGCCCAAAGGTTCCCTCAGCCTGGTTGGCAATCAGGTGTCGAGTGTAAGTGCACAAGGGAGCTTGACTGTGAGAGAGACATCTCGAGCAGGGACGAAAGTCGGGACTAGTGATCCGGCGGTACATTGTGGAATGGCCGTCGCTCAACGGATAAAAGGTACCTCGGGGATAACAGGCTGATCTTGCCCAAGAGTCCATATCGACGGCATGGTTTGGCACCTCGATGTCGGCTCGTCGCATCCTGGGGCTGGAGTAGGTCCCAAGGGTTGGGCTGTTCGCCCATTAAAGCGGTACGCGAGCTGGGTTTAGAACGTCGTGAGACAGTTCGGTCCCTATCCGCTGCGCGCGCAGGAAATTTGAGAAGGGCTGTCCTTAGTACGAGAGGACCGGGACGGACGAACCTCTGGTGTGTCAGTTGTACTGCCAAGTGCATCGCTGATTAGCTACGTTCGGATGGGATAACCGCTGAAAGCATCTAAGCGGGAAGCTCGCTTCAAGATGAGATTTCCATACACATTATGTGTGAGAGGCCCCCAGCCAGACCACTGGGTTGATAGGCCGGATGTGGAAGCGAGGACTAAAGACTCGTGAAGCTGACCGGTACTAATAGGCCAACAACTTACACCACACACAAAACACTGCACGCGTCCACTATGTGGTTCCCGAACAACAACCGTTCCAGGAACCAACAACAACAACTACATAACACCACAGTTGTAACCACAAGCTTCCCACCCACCCCCACACCAACGGGGTCGGGACGGGTAACAGAGTTACGGCGGTCATAGCGTGGGGGAAACGCCCGGTCCCATTCCGAACCCGGAAGCTAAGACCCACAGCGCCGATGGTACTGCACCCGGGAGGGTGTGGGAGAGTAGGACACCGCCGGACAACCATTAACGAAGAGCCCCAACCACGGTTGGGGCTCTTCCATTTAACA
>NZ_JARDAN010000039.1:0-5701 GCF_040560085.1 Paenarthrobacter sp. CC6
TTCTCCATGGTTTCCAGGGTCCGGGTGATCGCATCGAACGCAGCCCAGGAACGCGCTGCGCGTCCCGTACCCCCGTAGACCACCAGATCATCCGGACGCTCAGCAACCTCGGGGTCGAGGTTGTTCATCAACATGCGCAACGGCGCCTCGGTCTGCCACGACTTGGCAGTAAGCTCAGTACCCCGCGCGGCCTTGACCGGACGGGCACCAGTAGTGAAATCGGCGGGTGCCATGGTGACTCCTTCGTCTGTGGGAAGTGTGTGGTGGAAAGATCTTCTGCTTCTACTAAAGCCCCTTTACCAAGCGGCCGGAACGGCTTTTCGGGCGGTGCTGTCCGGGATTACAGACATGCGGATGCTCTCGCTTTCGCGCCCGGATGCGCGCATGCTGGACCCATGGCAACGTATCGAGTGTCCACCTTGGTCGCCGCGCCGCCGGAGCGGGTTTTCGACACCTGGACGGATCCTGACAGGTTTACTGAGTGGATCGGCGGCGTCACACGCGTGACCGATCTCGTTGGCTCCACCGACCAGGCCGGCAGCAGCTATACGGTGTGGTTCGGCCGGATGGCGAGTCCCACGGAAGTCATCGCTGCGGAACGGCCGCGGCACATCCGCACCCGCTTCGGCAACGCGATCCTCAAAGGGGAATCGGATGTCACGTTCACCTCGGAAAGTGGTGGCACGCGCATCCAGCAGCTGTTCGAAACACGCGGACTGGTGTCCACGGTGGTGGGACGACTCTTCGCCACGGGATCCTACCGGGGCAGTTTCCGGGGCGAGCTGGAAGCTTTCCGCGCCATGGTTGAACGCGACTCCCCCGGGCCGGGCAGCCGCTAGGGTGCATCGGCGCTTACTAAGCGTCAGCCCGCCGTCGGGCGACCATGGATCCGGACCGACAGTTCGTCGGCGGCTTTCCTGATCCGCGCGGCCAGTACGGGCCATTGCTCAGCCGGCACTTTGTCCTCCAGGAACGTGACGGCGACTGCCGCCGTCGGCCATCCAACGTGGTCAGTCACGGCGACGGCGATGGAGCCGAACCCGGGAGTGATTTCGCCGTTTTCCGTGGCGTAGCCACGCTGGCGCACCTGGTCCAAATGGGACGACAAGGCGGAGTACTTCATGATGGGAAACTCGACATCGTGCCGGGACGTGAAGGCCGCAGCGTTCGGGTAGAGGGCGCGGACCTGCGACTTGGGCAAGGCGGCGAGGATTGCCCGACCGGACGCGGTGAGGTGGCTGGGAAGTCGAACCCCGACGTCGGTCACCAGGCTTGGGCGGTTCTTGGCACGTTCTTCCACGATGTAAAGGACATCGCGGCCATGGAGCACAGCCAGGTGTGCGCTCTCGCCGATGACGTCAACCAGCGACGCCAGCATGGGGCGACCCAGCCGGGACAACGGCTCCTGCCGCGAATAGGCGGAGCTGAGTTCGAAGGCACTGATGCCGAGCCCGTAGCGCTGCTCCTCATGCAGATGGAGGACGAAGCCGTTCGCCTCCATAACGCCCAGAAGGTGGTAGACACTGGACCGCGGCAGGCCCAGTGCCGTGGCGATATTCGACGCCGCCATCGGCCCTCGCCGCGAAGCCAACAGTTTCAGGATGCGCAAGGTGTTTTCGGCAGCCGGGACTTTGGACGTGGCCTTGCCGGGCGCGGTGGGCGTGGTGGTCATGGTTCCTCGCTGCTGGGTGATCTTGAGGGGCGCCGGAGCATACTGTCCGGTATCCCGTACTCAAGCGTGCACCTTTCACAAGGCATTGACCAGCACCGGGCCGCCGGGAGTGTCCGGTATACCGGACACTCCGACGACGTTTTCCGACTGCCCGGAGGCGTTGCCTGCTATCCCTCGTCTGGGGAGGGACCCTTGCGGCGCAACAGGAACGTGATGGCTCCAGCTGCTGCCAGGACCAGTGCCACGATGAGGCCGATGGTCCAGCCACTCATGCCCGCGGAAGAAGCAGCCATCGGAGCAGCCGCCTCCTGTGACTGGGAATCCACCGAGGTGGAGCCCTTTGCTGCCGAGGTCGTCGGCGGCACGGAAATGCTCGGTGTGGCGGACGGTGTTGCTGCGGGCTTTTCTACGGACTCCGTGACAGCTCCGGTCTCAGCAAGTCCGACGGCGGGAGCGTACTCGCGCGGCCACGGAATGACGATCGGGGCTGCACCTGTTCCGGAATGCTGCGATGCATCAACGCTGCCGGCCGCAAGCTGCCCACCAGCGGCTTCGGCCTGGCGTGCGGCTTCAGCTTGACGTGCGGCCTCGGCTTGGCGTGCGGCTTCAGCGGCCTTCGCAGCGTCAGCCGCCCTACCGGCGTCGAGGATTGCCTGGTCAGTGAGCCGCGACAGCTCTGCGAGAGCGGTGTTTACGGCGGCGGTATGCCGGGCATTCGCCGCGTCCTTTTCGGCAGCAGTGAACTGTTCGCTTGATGCAAATGCCTGAAGTTCCGCTCGCCCGCCCGCCATCGCTACGCCAGCAGCAGTCTGGAGCTCCGGAGAATCGAGCCTTATGAGACCGTCGGCCAATTCCGAGTTATCCAAGTACTGCGCGTCGGAGTGTCCGTACTCGAGGAAGTACCGGACATCTGCATGGTTGACGGACTTAACAGCGTCCTTAGCAGCCTGGACCACGTGCACGCCGCCCGCGGCCATGTGCTGGAAAGCACGCTGCCTGTCGTTAACAAAGGCTGCACTGTCCTGTTCGCTCGCGAGACCGTGACCATCGGCAATGAAGTCCTTGACGGCAGAGTTCCCACCCAGCAGAGCAGCCTCAGCTGCCTTCCGCACTTCAGGCGTACCCACCAATGCGAGGTCCAGTGTGGCCTGGCGGGCTTCCATGATCAAAGGATCAAGATCAGCTCCAGGGGCCGTTAGCGTCGACAGCAAAGCCGGAAGCTCGGCGGCGGCCTTTTTGAATGCAGCCTTGGCGGGCTCTTGGGATGCGAGCCGGGCTTTGTCTATGGCCTGCTTGGGCCAAGCCTGCGAGAAGCGATAGTCCCGCTCTTCCAGCAAGCGCCTCAGGTCGGTCTTCTTGGGGCCATCAACGGCGTGTCGCGCGTTCTCCAGAGCAGTCTTCGCGCGATCCGCCACGGCTGCCGAGCCAGCAGGGTTGGCTGCGATATCTGCCCTCACAGCGTCGAGTGATTTGGTGACCGTAGTCAATTTTTGGTCCTGCGCTGCGGCAACGAACTGACCGTAGCGCAGGTATGTAGCAAGGACTTCAGGGTCGTAGGTGTCCAGAGCAGCCTGCGCTCCGCGAGTGACGGCGGCAATGGGCGAATTGGTCAGGTAGGTTACTGCCTCACGATCCTGGCCCTGAGCGGTCTTTTGCCAGCCTTCGAGAACGAACTTCTCGACAGCCTCACTGCCGTTGTCCAGGCTCTTGGAAGCAGCCATCCGGATGGGGCCTTCGTAGTTGAGGAACCGAGTGGCCGTTATCCGCAGGTCGAGATCCCAGGCGCCGGCCCAGCCCTTTGACAGGAAGCTCGTGATCACGCTGGGGTCGTTAGTCGCCAGTACCCTGACGGCGCTCTCCCTGACATGCTCGCTCCCCCGTGTCGTCAGCTCGGTGACCAGCTGCTTCCGGTCAGCTGCCAGCGCGACGTCCTGCCCGCCGTCGAGGAATGCCTGGACCGCGTCCGGCCCACCCACCAAGGCGGCAGCGGCGGCGGTGCGGATTGCGGGACCGCCGGTCTTCCAGAGCTCAACCACGCCAGCGGCGTCACTCACCCGTTCCACGAAAGGCACGGGAGCTTGCGAGGCGTTCGGAACCTCAAAATTCGGCACGTCATAGGCCTGCGCGGGTGCGGCAAAGAGCAAGGATGCCCCGGCCACTACGGCAACAACGGCAGCTGCCCAACGGCGTCGGGTAGCGCGGATTACGGAAATCATGAGTCCCCCAAGTAACAGATGCAAGAGTCAGCACAGAGTTCAAAGGGGGCGACGCGAAATGCGAGGGATGCCTGACCGTGTTGAAGAGCTGTCCGCGGTCATCATATCCGACCGGGAACTATGACTTTTACCACCCTCTGATGAGACCCACAGCATGGTGTCTGCGATCAAAGACACCAATCACCCGTGAGTCCGATCACAAGGCCGTCAAAAGTGATCTGCTGGATAGCGATCCCCTCCCAAAGACGAGAAGGTTTTACTATGCAACAAACCAAGCTGGCTGTGGAGAGCTCTGTCCTCCAAGCCGCAGGTACGGCGCTCAGCCGAGGCCTCAACGTCCGTCACATCCGCTTCATGGCACTCGGATCCGCGATCGGCACCGGCCTGTTCTACGGCTCGGCATCCGCCATCCAAAAGGCCGGACCGGCCGTCCTGCTCGCCTACATCATCGGCGGCGCGGCCGTGTTCATGGTGATGCGGGCGCTTGGCGAAATGGCCGTCCGACACCCCGTGTCCGGCTCGTTCGGCCAATACGCGAGCCGCTACCTGGGGCCTTTCGCCGGTTTCGTAACCGGGTGGACCTATGTGTTCGAAATGGCGATCGTGGCAATCGCCGACGTCACGGCCTTCAGTATCTACATGGGCTTCTGGTTCCCACAGGTGGACAGATGGATCTGGGTGCTGGCGATCATCCTGTTCCTGGGCGCCATGAACCTGCTCAGCGTGAAGGTGTTTGGTGAGCTTGAGTTCTGGTTCTCGCTGATCAAGGTGGTGGCGATTATCGCCATGATCGTGGGCGGTGCGGCGATCATCGTGTTCGGTTTCCAAACGGGCGACGGCGGTGGCGTGGCACCGGGGCTGGGGAACCTCGTGAACCACGGCGGTTTGTTCCCCAACGGATTCGAAGGGCTCCTGGCAGCGTTCGCCGTCGTGATGTTTGCCTTTGGCGGGATCGAAACGATTGGCATCACCGCGGGCGAAGCCGCCGACCCCAAAAAGGTCATCCCGCAGGCCGTCAACACCGTGCCCGTGCGCGTGCTCCTGTTCTATGTGCTGACTTTGGGCGTGCTGATGAGCATCTTCCCGTGGAACGAGATCGGCAGCAGCGGCAGCCCGTTCGTGCAGATCTTTGACGGACTGGGCATCCCGGCCGCTCCGCACATCCTCAACGCCGTGGTCATCACCGCCGCGCTGTCGGCGATCAACAGCGACATTTTCGGGGCCGGGCGCATCCTGTTTGGTCTGGCGCAGCAGGGCCACGCGCCCAAGAGCTTCAGCAAGATTTCCCGCCACGGCGTTCCGTGGATGACCGTGGTGATGATGGGTTGCATCCTGCTGGTGGGCGTCGTTTTGAACGCCGTCATCCCCGAAGACGTGTTCGTGCTCATTGCCTCGATCGCCACCTTCGCCACCGTGTGGGTCTGGGTGATGATCCTGGTTTCGCACGTCGCGATGAAGCGGGAGATCAAGCGCAAGGGCCTGCCGGCGTCGGAATTCGGCTCGCCGCTCTGGCCTGCTGCGTCCATCCTGACCATGGCGTTCATGGCGATGGTCATCGTGATCCTCGGAGTCTTCGAGGACACCCGGGTTGCGCTGTATGTTGGCGGAACCTGGCTGGTACTCCTGTTCGTGGCCTACAAACTGTGGGTCCGCGGTGGTGGCCTGCGCCGGGCCGAATTGGTGGACGAAACCGCCTGATTTTCCACGCCCGTATGACAGTTAGTGCCAATGTTCGCGCGGCAAAGTCATAGGGTCGTTGCAACGCTCTGATTGATGGAGCGTTTTATGGTCAAGTTGTTCCCCAAGGCTGCGC
>NZ_JARDAN010000004.1:0-204802 GCF_040560085.1 Paenarthrobacter sp. CC6
CGAAGGCGACGGAGTCGGCGTCGGCGTCTCAACCGGCTTCGTCTCCGAAGGCGTCGGAGTCGGCGTCGGCGTTACCGGGATCTCGTCCACAGTGACGGTGGCCGATGCGTTGATGACCTTGGAGTCAACGTGGTTGAAGACCGCGAAAACCTGGCAGTCAGTGTCGCCGTTGTGGAACCAGTTGAGGCTGTCATCGGTAGCCGGAACCACGGAGGCGGACAGCTTCAGGGTGCCGGGCTGGTCAACCCTGACACAGAGATCGACGTCAACGGAATCGCCAACGACGGGCTGTGTGTCCACAGTCAGGAGGTTGCCTCGCAGTGTGGCGTCTGTTTCATCCGGGCACAGGGTTACGTTTCCCGTGGAGGCCGAGAGGTTGATGGGAGTACCTGCAACGTTGGTTTTCAGCGTTACCCGCGCTTCGTCGCCGACAGAAAGGGGGCCCTGGGTTGCCGGCGAAATGCCCAGCTCGGGAACGTACGGCACGGCCAGGAAGTCGAGTGTCTCCTCGATATCGTTCGGGCCCAGCTTGCTTTCATCACAGATGGACTGGGCGTATTCCCGCAAGTTGTTGTAATCCGCGACGCACCAGGCCAGCTGCTGAACCCGGTAGCGCGACTCGGAGTCCGTATCAGAGGTGACGAATACGCTTTCGGTTCCGCTGGTGTACTGGAACCCGTTCTGAACGATGTAGGCGAAGGCGCGACGTTGGAAGTCGGTCATGCCAGAGTTCTTGTCAACGTCGTCATGAAGCGGGCGGCCATCGATGCACGACTGCAGTTCCGGGTCCGTGCAGTACATCCAGGCGCTCACTGGACCGCCGTTTGCGGGTCCACCTTCAGCTTCGGTTGCGTACCGCACGCCGCACAGAGGAACAGTGGCATCGCCGCCGCTAGGAGCGACACCGTTGGCGGTGTACAGGGGAACGACGAGCCCGCGGTTGTAGTTGGCGAGGCTGACTCCCTCGACGGTGGTGGACGGGTCGGTCACATGTGCGGTGGTACCCGGGCAAGGTGGAGCCTCAAAGGAGGTGCTTGCAGTTGGGGGTGCCACTGCGGTTGCGGGAGTTGGCATGCCTAACTGCGCAGCAAATACCCCCGCAACCAACAGAGTTGACGCGGCCAAACCCGCGGCGAGACGTTTCAGCATTATTTCCTTCAACTTGAACTAAACGAGAACAAAGGACGGCGGCCCGCGCATCCAGCGCAGGGGGTCCCTCAGCAAGTTCGTGTTTTCAGGCCGCGTTTTGTGATGTCGAGATGCGGAAGAGTGATCAACGTCTCTTATTTGCGGGTGAGCGAACCACCACAGCTCACCCGCATTCTTTGCCTAGGTCCGGTCGTGAAGCGTGACGTGGTATCCGTCGGGGTCGGCAAAGGTGACGGTGCGACCGAACGGCCCGTCGATCGGAGCCGTGATGATTGAGTGGCCGTCACGTGCCAGGGCGTCGTGGATTTCCTGGACATCGGTGGCGTGCAACCAGATAGCGGCGCCGATGCCGGGTTGGTCGACGGATTCCAAATCAGTACCCGGGACGATGCTCCTCAGCGCGAAGGCTATGGGCCTGGTTTCGAAGACGACGGCGTGGGGCGGGCCGGCCTGCGAGCGGATGAGGCCGAGGTAGTTCTCGTAGAACGCCCGCGAGGCGTCCAGATCACGGACTTGGAGGGAGATGAAGTCGGGGCCGGTGACAGGCATGGTGGAACTCCTTAGTTCTATGTCAGTTATCTGACACGCTTCAATGTATGTCAGAATACTGACATGAGTCAACGCGGGATCGACCTCACCACGTCACTGGGCTATCTGCTGAAGGAAGCCTCGAGCGCCCTCCGCGTCGCCATGGAGGCAGCACTTCGGCCGCTCGGGATGACCGTGACCCACTACTCGTGCCTGGAGCTTCTTGCGCAGCGCCCCGGTTTGTCGAACTCCGAACTGGCCCGTGGGGCGTTCGTGACACGGCAATCCATGAATGTCCTGCTCCAAGCACTGGAGCGGGACGGTTACGTGACGCGACCGGCAGAGGCCCGGGTTGGAAAAGTCCTGCCTACGCAGCTCACCCCCCTTGGCCGGCGAAAGCTGGAGAAGGCGACCACTGCGGTCAGGGAGGTTGAGCTCAGGATGCTGGCCGGCATGACAAAACAGGACCAATCAACAGCGCTCAGGATCCTGCGAAGCATGGTCCACTCCCTGCGCGACGACAACCAGGATGCAAACGATGCGGATCATTAGCACCCTCCGGAAAGGTGCCGCAGCCGCCGTCGTTGGTGTCCTGCTGAGCGGTTGCACCACACCTGCCGCACCCTCGCGCCCAATGGCGGCAGCTGAAGCAGCCGTTTCGGAAATCCCCGGCGCGACGTTCCAAGCGGACCGTGCGCGGAACGGTACGACGGCCTACGTCAACGCGACGCTGTCCGTAACGGACGCCTTCGCCGGCGATCCGGCCGCGCTTCTTGACTACTCGCTGGCACAACTGGCCTCCCAGGACGAGGTGGATCGGGGACAGTTCGTGCGCCTGAACTTTGATGGGCCGGGGCAGACGCCGGAGAAAACAAAGACACTACTGGTGTCCTTGAGGATCAATTCGGAGCAATACGGTGGCGGATCCTCGCTGGAGCTCGCCAACCAGGACCTTGACGAGCGATACGGCACCTGGCCCGCGTCCCCGCCGTCGCTTCCGCCGTCGCTCCGCTCAGCGGGCTGACGACACGCATGGGCTGGGGTGCCCATCGCAGCATCGGCCCGGTCCGCCTAGGGTGGAAGGTGCCCGGGAACCTTGGGCACTTTGGGGGAAGACATGCGCAATACAAATTCACGACGGCGGCATCGCCGCCTGCTTTCGGCTACGGCAATCGTTGTGCTCACCGCAGTTACGGCCGGCGGGCTGGCAGGATGCAGGGTTGAAAAGCGGCCGGCGCCGCCGTACCCGACCGTCGAATGGCAGGGGGCTGCTCCCACAGGACCGTTGGAGTCCGACCCGTGGGTACAGGCCACAAGGGACTTCCTCGAAGCAGAAGCCGTGGCCCGCAACATCAACGATTTCTCGATACCTGAGCTCGTCCGAACGGCCGGCAGGGATATGCGGAGCCGTGCAGCGAGACCGGCATTCGACAACGTGAAACAGAGACGGCGCCCGGACATCCTTCCCGGGCCAACGCCGTTCTTGCCCCTCTCTGTGACGCCCAACTTCCGGGGCGACCCGAACCGGGCAGCTGTCAGGGGGTGCAGAGCAACTGCGTGGTCTTCGGAAAAGGGAGAAGTGCCTTCCCAGCTGAAGGGCCACGGCGTCGAGTACCGGATGGAACGGCTGGCTGACGGCACCATGCGGGTGGAATCCTCAGCGAGCGTCCCGGCTTTGGACTGCGCCGATGCCATGCTTCCCGTGTCATTGTTCGCCCCAGCGCCGGAGCCCTCAGACGTCACCGATGTTAAGGACATCGTGATCGCCGAGCGCGCCGACATTGATCCGCCCGGCAAATGAGGGGTCAACGCCCAGGAGCGGGCATGACCGCCATATTGCTCTGCGCAGCGTTGCTCGCCGGATGCACAGTGCCCGGCGACGGTTCAGAGCCCCGGCGCAGTACTTCCATGGCCGAAGCTGACATCGCCAAAACCCCCGGCGTTACTGCGCGCATAGGCAGGGCTTACGACGGCCTAACCCCGTACCTTTCCGTAAACGTGGAACTCTCCGAGGCCTTTGCCGGTGATGAGGCCGCCCTGCTGGACCATGTCATGGCCCAGGTTTGGTTCCAGGACGAGGATGCACCGGAAAAGTACGTCACGCTAAGGGTGAGCGGTCCCGGACGGACAGCAGGGACAACTTCTGCCGCCCTTTCCAGCCTTGGGATCAACTCCATGAAGTACGCCGGCTCGTCGGTCAGCCTGACGGGGGCCGATCTCGTGGCCCGATACGGCGAGTGGCCGGGTGCGGCCCCTATGGTAAATCAAGAGGCGATTCAGGGCACTCCGAGGGCGGGATAAACCCCTGAGAAGTGCCGACGCGCTCTCGTTCTGTGCGGCATGAGACGCACTTGACAGCTAACTCCTATTTGACAATGCTATGGGCCGGGGGGTTTGCACTATCAAAAGGCCCTGGAGGCCTTGGTCCCACGACGTCTATCGACTACTGAAGACGCGTCCTAAAACTATTTGTTGAGGCGCTTCTTCATGCCCCAACGCCACTACTGAGGGGTAAGCAGTTGAACCAACACGTCTCGCTCATGATGGACAGGCCTAACGGGCGTTCCGTCATGTTGCGCACTTTGAAGTCGCTGGCTGCGGTAGCTGCCATCGGTTCTGCCATGATCTTGGCTCCTCTTACTGCGGGCGCAATCCCGTCGGCGGAAGCTGCACCGGAAGCACCACCCGCTTCAGAAGCGGCCGTTGCCGCTGACGCCCCTTCCGCGTCACTGACCCTGAAGACAACAGCTTCCCCCGAGATTGCACAGCGCTTCGATGCCGGCGCGACACTTGCATACTCCTTCGTCGTGACAAACACAGGCGATGTCCCGGTGGAGAACCTGGCTGTAAGCAATAAGGCTTTCAACGGCAGCAACCCACTAACTAACGCCACATGCCCGGTCACACTGCTCGCGCCATCAGCAACGGCGACTTGCGCCGCTTCCTACGTGCTGACCCAGACCGACGTGGACAAGGGCGGAGTCTCCGTCACAGCGCATGCATCCGGGACGCCCGCGGACGCGAACACCTCGGTTGTTTCGCCTGCAGACACATTGCTGGTCACGATACCGCAACTGCCTTCACTGGAACTTATGAAGAGTGCAACTCCAAATGTTGTGACCCATCTAGGGCAGCAGATTTCGTATTTCTTCAAAGTGATCAACACCGGCAACGTGACACTGCGCGACGTTGCAGTGCAAGAGTCCAGCTTTACCGGTTGGGGCGGCCCCCTCAGCATCACTTGTCCTGCGGGTGCAGCGTCTTTGGCACCGGCGGCTGCAGTGACGTGTACGGCGAATTATGTTGTGGTCCCCACCGATATGGACGCCGGGGCTGTGAACGCCAATGCGATCGCATACGGTACCGCACCCGGAGCAGAGACACCCACCGCCTCCGCCGCCTCCGCTTTCCTGGGGGTTGATATCCCTCAACATGTGGTCCTGTCCGTAGTGACCAGCGCTTCACCCGGAAAAGTAGCGAGAGCCGGAGAGGTGATCGCTTACTCCTACCTGGTCACCAACACAGGCAACGTCACCATAGCTGACGCCATGGTCGAAGACTCTGCCTTCACGGGCGCAGGCGCACGCCCCCAAATCACGTGCCCCGTTACTGCATACATGATGGCCCCTGGAGCCTCGGTGACCTGCACGAGCACTTACACCGTAGTCCAGGCCGATGTCGATGCAGGTTCAATCACTAGCCGGGCAACCACCACAGCCCGGGGGCCCGGAATGGAGGTCCCGCGGTCGCCCATTCCCGCAAATGTGCTTGTTGTAGAAACCTCTACCGCAGCCCCTCACCCCGGCAGCGCAGCTGCTTCCGGACCTGGCGTGCCAGCAGCGAAATCCACATCCGAGGCGTTGGCCAACACTGGTTTGACCACTGGCCCGTTCGCCGTTGCTGGACTTCTGACCCTGCTCGTGGGCGCCAGCGTCCGGCTTGCATCCAGGACACGACGACTCCACAGGGTCTGATCCGTACTTGGCTCACGGAATCGGACAACAGCGTGCGCCTTGACGCGACCAACAGAGACCACGAACCCGAAGGCTCATGGTCTCTGTTGCTCGCGCGCGGGATGTGAGCAAGCGTCCGACCCAAACCCTAGGGACGTGAGCAAGCGTCCGACCCAAACCCTAGGGACGTGAGCAAGCGTCCGGCCCAAGGGCGCGGGACGTGAGCAAGCGTCCCGCCCAAACCCTAGGGACGTGAGCAAGCGTCCCGCCCAAGGGCGCGGGACGTGAGCAAGCGTCCCGCCCAAGGGCGCGGGACGTGAGCAAGCGTCCGGCCCAAGGGCGCGGAACGTGAACAAGCGTCCGGCCCAAGGACGCGAAACGTGAACAAGCGTCCGGCCCAAGGGCGGGGGACGTGAGCGAGCGTCGAGGGGTTACATGTCTGCGAGCGCGCCGCCTGGGTTCTCGATCGCGTCGGCCACGTAGCGCAGGAAGCCTGCGGCGGTTTCGCCGTCGCACACGCGGTGGTCGAAGGCCAGGGTCAGTTCGGTGACCTTGCGGACGGCCAGCTCTCCGTTGACCACCCAGGGCTTGTCGATGATGCGGCCGACGCCGAGCATCGCAACTTCCGGATAGTTGATGATCGCGGCCGAGCCGTCCACGCCGAACACACCGTAGTTGTTCAGCGTGAAGGTGCCGGAGCCCAGTTCCGTAGGGGTCGCCTTTCCGTCGCGTGCGACGGCGGTGAGTCGCCGGATCTCTGCGTCCAGTTCGCGGGCGCTCAGCTTGTGAGCGTTGCGCACGGACGGGACCACGAGTCCGCGGTCGGTCTGGGCGGCGAAACCGAGGTTGATTCCATCGAAGCCCACGATTTCCTGGGAGCCGTCGGCTGCGGTTTCAAAGCGCGTGTTCAGGGCCGGGTACTTTTTTAACCCAGCCGTGACAAAACGAGCGATGAAGGCCAGCAGGCCAGGGGTGTCGTGCGGAGCGCGCTTCTTGAGCTCGGCCCGCATCTCCAGGAGCGCGGTTGCGTCCACATCCACCCATACTGTGGCTTCGGGGATCTCCGAGCGGCTCTTCGTCATGTTTGCAGCCACTGCCTTGCGGACTCCACGGACAGGCGTCCGGGCAGACACAGCCAAACCGGTGCGGCCATCAACGGCCCCCGCAACAGCAGAAGCAACAGCAGGAGCCTCAGCAGGAGGCGCAGCAGCAACCGGAGCCTCCGGTGCAGAAATCGCAGCTTCAACGTCCCTGCGCATGATCAGCCCGCTCGCGCCCGAACCCTCAATCGCGTCAAGCGAAACACCGTGATCCCGTGCCATCTTCCGTACCAGCGGCGAGATGACAGCGCTGAGTTTGCCCGGGATGCGCGTCCCGGCCACAGCCGGCTCAAGAACCGGTTCAGCTACTGCAGCCGGCTCAGCCACACGCTCGGCTGCCCGGTCGACGACGGCGACACTCGCCTTGCGCGGGCGCGTCCGGCCGCCGGTCGCTCCCCCGGGCGTGCCGTAGCCGATCAGTACATTCCCGGAGCCGGCCTTTTCCTCGGTCCGGTACGTCTCAGCTGCGGCATCCACGGCGGGCGACGCCTCGATCCCGGAGGACAGGGCAGCAGGAGCCGCGGCAGCGGGCGAACCCGACCCCGCACCAGCACGGGCGATCGAGATCAGCGGCTTGCCGACGTCGAGCGTTTGGCCGGCTTCCCCGTGCAGCTCGGCGACGGTACCGGCGTAAGGCGAGGGCACCTCAACCATGGACTTGGCGGTTTCAACCTCGGCGATGGGCTGGTCGACCACGATCTCGTCACCGACGGCGACGAGCCAGTTCACCAGTTCGGCTTCGGTGAGTCCTTCGCCGAGGTCGGGCAGTTTGAAGACCTGCATATCTGAACTCATGGTTAGTCCTCCCACTGAAGGTCGTCGACGGCGTCGAGGATGCGGTCGACGCTTGGCAGGTAGTAGTGCTCCAGCTTGGGAGACGGGAACGGGACATCGAAACCGGTCACGCGGAGGATCGGCGCGGCCAGGTAATGGAACGCGCGTTCCTGGACGCGGGCCACGATCTCGGAGGAGACAGAAGCGAAGCCGTGGGCTTCGGCGATGACGACGGCGCGTCCCGTCTTGCGTACGGACGCACAGACGGTCTCGTCGTCGAAGGGGACGAGGGTTCGGACGTCGATGACCTCGAGCGAGCGGCCCTCTTCGGCTGCTGCTGCGGCTGCGGCGAGTGCGGTGGGAACGGACGGTCCATAAGCGATGAGCGTGGCGTCCGTGCCGGGACGGGCGACAGCCGCGCGGCCCTCAGTGGAGGTCCCGGCGTCGTGCTCTGCGCGCAGGGCGCCCAGGTCCACCTGGTCCTTGGACCAGTAGAGCTTTTTGGGTTCCATGAACATGACGGGGTCATCGGAGTCGATGGCTTCGCGGAGCATGCGGTAGCCGTCGGCGACGGTGGCCGGGGTGTAAACCTTCAGGCCTGCGGTGTGGGCGTAGTAGGACTCGGAGGAGTCGCAGTGGTGCTCCACTCCCCCGATACCGCCGGCGTAGGGAACACGGATGACCATGGGCATTTTAAGCTTGCCCTTGGTGCGGTTGTGCATCTTGGCGACGTGGCTGACGATCTGTTCGAAGGCCGGGTAGGCGAAGGCGTCGAACTGCATTTCGATGACGGGGCGCATGCCGTTGATGGCCATGCCCACAGCCATGCCGACGATGCCGGATTCTGCGAGCGGGGTGTCGAAGCAGCGCTGTTCGCCGAACTCGGCCATGAGGCCGTCGGTGATGCGGAAGACGCCGCCGAGCATTCCGACGTCCTCGCCGAAGACCAGCACGGAGGAGTCGGCGCGCATGGCGTCGGCCATGGCGGTGTTGAGAGCCTTGGCCATCGTGAGGCTCTGCGGACCGGTTGCCTCGGCGGTGGCCGCAGCGGAAGCGGCGGCGCTGGCGGTAGCGGCGCTGACGTTGGCGGTGGCGGTGGTGACGGTCATTTTGCGCCCTCCTCGCGGGCAAGTTCACTGGCGAGCATGTCTGACTGCTCCTTCAACTGCGGCGTGGGCTTGGCGAAGACGTACTTGAAGAGGTCCAGCGGCTGCACCGGGACGTCCTCGCCCAGGCCTTCGCGGAGCTGGGTGGCGACGGCTTCCGCGTGCTCGGCGATGCGCTCGGACGCGGCGTCGTCCAACAGGCCCTTGTCCGTCAGGTAGGACTTCATGCGGGTCAGCGGGTCCTTGGCCTGCCACTCGGCCACTTCGCTGTCGGGACGGTAGCGGGTGGCGTCGTCGGCGTTGGTGTGGGCCTGCATGCGGTACGTGTGAGCCTCGATCAGCAGCGGGCCGGAACCTTCGCGGGCCAGCTTCACCGCCCGGTCCATCACGGCGAGCAGCGCGACGAGGTCGTTGCCGTCAACGCGCTCACCTGCCATGCCGTAGCCGACAGCCTTGTGGGCCAGCGAGGGCGCCACGGACTGGTGGCTGAGCGGTACGGAGATGGCGTACTTGTTGTTCTGCACGAAGAAGATGACGGGCAGGTGGAAGACAGCGGCGAAGTTCAGTGCCTCGTGGAAGTCGCCTTCGCTGGTGGCGCCGTCGCCGCACATGGCCATCACTACCGTGTTTTCACCGCGCAGCTTGGCGGCATGGGCAACGCCCACGGCGTGCAGCAACTGGGTGGTCAGCGGGGTGCACTGGATGCCGACGTTGTGCTCTTTGGGGTCGTATCCACCGTGCCAGTCGCCGCGGAAGATGGTCATCACCTCTACGGGGTCTACCCCGCGGGTCATGACGGCGACGGCGTCGCGGTAGGTGGGGAACAGCCAGTCACCTTCGCTGAGGCACATGGCAGCTGCCACCTGGCAGGCTTCCTGGCCGTGGCTCGAGGGGTATACGGCCATGCGGCCCTGCCGGACGAGCGCCGAGTTCTGGTCGTTGACGCGGCGTCCGACGACGAGCTGCTCGTAGGCGGCCATCAGTTCAGCGTCGCCGGGCGTGGGGTACTCGTGGCCGGGTTCGGTGCCTTGTTCGTCATGGGGGCGGAGGGTGCCGTCCGGGTTCACCATTTGGATCTGGTGCCGGGCGGGAAGCATGTAGTCCTCAACGCTGATGCCGAATTTTGTCCGAACGTCAGCAGCCTGGTCCTCTACAACCGTTTCCGGCGCAGAGTGGTCTGCGTGGATCGTCATTGGTCCGTCCTTCTCTAGCCACTATGTGCTTCCAGTATGTTCCCCGCTGAAGTTTCGTATCCAGCTTTCCGCTGAATCATGGAAGACCTTGCCTAAACTGGGTATTCTGAAAGACGAATTGCAATTGTGAGCTGGGTTACGCGCCTGTGCTGTAGACGAATTGGAGAGCCTATGAGCGAGGCCGAGGCGGAGCAGACCGCCGTACCGCTGGACAGTGTGGACCGCGACATCATCCGCGAGCTCACCACGGACGGGCGCATGTCCATCACGCAGGTGGCCGAGAACGTGCACATCAGCCGCGCCCACGCGTATTCCCGCATTGCGCGGCTCACTGGCGAGGGCGTGCTGACCAAGTTCACGGCCCTGGTGGATCCGATCAAAGCCGGCCTGCGATCGTCCGCGTATGTGACGTTGAAGGTGCAGCAGCATTCCTGGCGGGAGTTGAAGGAACAGCTGCGGGCCATCCCGGAGATCCACCACATTGCCTTGGTGGGCGGCGACTTCGACGTCATCCTCCTGGTCCGCGCCACCGACAACATCCACCTCCGCCGCGTGATCTTCGATCAGCTGCAGTCCATGGAGGGCATCCTGGATACCCAGACTTTCCTGGTGTTCGAAGACGTTGATACCCGGTGACGTTCCAGCGAAAAGTCACCTGGACGGTTGTTGCTGCCATGCTCGCAGGGCTGTTGTGGCTGATGGCCGCCTACCAGCTCTTCCACAACCCGCCCCACGCCACTCCCCAGCGGACCGACGCGATTGTGGTGTTGGGCGGCATGAGCAGCGAACGCCTTCCAGAGGGCTTGGCTTTGCGGGAGCAGTTGGACATTCCGGACCTGGTGGTGGTCACCACGGGATTGCCCGCCAACGCCGGTTCGGATCAGTTTTGTGAAGCGCACGACGGCGACGCTCACCTTGACTGCTTCCGCCCGGATCCGCTGAACACCAGGGGTGAAGCCGCCCATCTGCGGGACCTTGCCGCGGAGCGCGGCTGGAAGTCGGTGACTGTGGTGACGTCCGACTATCACCTGCTCCGGGCAGGCACATTGATGAAGCAATGCATAGCCGCTGACGTGCACATGGTGGGCACCAAACCGCAGCTCTCCCCCGCCGGTTGGCTGTGGCGGTTCGTGGTCGAAACAGGTGGGCTGTTCGATGTCTGGCTACGCCCTGAATGCTAAGGGTTCTGGTGAATTCTGTTTGCTTATGAACGGCTAGGATTGCACTAGTTTCGGGCGCCTTCGGGCCGGTCTTTTGGGGGAAAACGTGCACACCATCATGCCTATCTTTGGGACCCGGCCGGAAGCCATCAAGATGGCTCCAATTGTCCGTGCACTGATGGAGTCGGAGCTCTTCGAGTGCGTAGTGACGGTCACGGGCCAGCACCGGGAAATGCTGGATCAGGTCAACGAGCTTTTTGGGATCACCCCGGACCACGACCTCAACATTCTTCAGCCGGGCCAGTCCCTCACGGACATCATGACCCGCACCATGAGTGGACTCGACTCCCTGTTTGCTGCTGGAAAGCCGGATGCGGTGATCGTCCAGGGCGACACCACTACCTCCACCGCCGGCGCCATCGCAGCGTTCTATCACGGCATTCCCGTGGTCCACGTGGAGGCCGGCCTCCGCAGCGGGAACCTGCTCTCCCCTTTCCCGGAAGAAGCCAACCGGAAGATCACGAGCCAGATCGCATCCCTGCACCTGGCTCCGACCACTACCAGTCGGGCCAACCTGCTGGCCGAGGGTGTTGCTGCTGCAGACATCGTGGTCACCGGAAATTCAGTGATCGACGCATTGCTGACCACCGTGGACAAGCAAGTGCCGTTCTCTGACCCTGCGTTGGAGTCGCTTGCTGTGAGTGGCCGCCGCATTCTTCTGGTCACCACGCACCGCCGCGAGAACCAAGGCGATGCCATGCGCGGAGTGGGCCGGGCCCTTGCCCGGATCGCCGACGCCGAGCCCGAACTGACGATCGTTCTGCCTGCGCACAAGAACCCCGTGGTCCGTGAAGCCGTGTTACCTGCATTGGAAGGGAAGCCGAACGTTCTGGTCACCGAACCCCTGGCGTACGGGGAGTTCACACGGATGCTCTCCCTTGCCCATATTGTTCTGACCGACTCTGGCGGTGTCCAGGAGGAAGCACCCAGCCTGGGCAAGCCCGTCCTGGTGATGCGCGACAACACAGAGCGCCCCGAGGCCGTTGAAGCCGGGACGGTGGCACTGATCGGCACGGACGAAGAACGGATCGTGGCCGAGGTGAGCCGACTGCTGAACGATGAGTCGCACTTCGAGGCGATGGCGAATGCTGTTAATCCGTATGGGGATGGGTTGGCCTCGGAGCGGACGATTGCTGCGATTGCTGAGCTGTTGGGTGTGGGCAGCCGCGTGGAAGAGTTCGGGATGGAGCGGGTGGGATAATCCTTCGTTCGCCCGACGCCACCAGCAGTAAACATCCCCCGACCTCTGGAGCGCCGGAGGCGGGCTGCTTTGGTCGAAAGGCGTGCATTACATATGCTTGGCGTCAACGTTCTGGGTCTAAAAGAAGGGTCATGTCAACATGCACCGCTTTGAGACAAGCTGCGGAAACCAACAACGTGCTCATGGACGTCTACCGCTACAATTGCCATATTCGCACACACATTGCCGTCTGGTGGCACGCCCGCGGCAGGTCCCAGGGACCAATTCAGGGGGATCGGCTTGGAGATAAACGACTACTTGCGCATTTTGCGTCGCAACTGGATTCTGATAGTTGCAGTCACACTCGCGGGGCTCCTGGTTGGAGCTGGCGCTTCCGTACTCGTGAAGCCAACTTATACTGCCGAGACTCAGCTCTTCGTTGCGATCCAAAACTCAGGATCCGCACAGGAGTTGCAGCAGGGAAACACATTTAGCCAAGCTCGCGTGCAGTCCTACGTAAAGACTGTGACTACTCCCATAGTGCTTCAGCCCGTCATCGACTCGCTTGGACTGCAAACCACAGCCGAACAATTGGGCAGTCGCGTAAAGGCGTCCACGGACCTTAACACGGTCATGATCAACATCGCGGTATCGGACAATTCCCCTGTTCAAGCTGCAGCCCTTGCCCAAGCAGTGGCCGACAGTTTGGTAAAGGCCGTTGATCAGCTTGAACGACCAAAATCTGGTGGGACATCTCCAGTCGGTTTGTCGGTCATAACGCCCGCGTCAGTACCTACATCTCCTTCGGCACCTAATACCAAGCTCAACCTGATTGTCGGCCTACTGGCTGGGCTGGCTCTCGGCCTGGGTGCCGCCGTGCTGCGAGCTACGTCCGACAGCCGCATTCGTGGTGAAGCGGACCTCAAAGCGACCACAACCCTCCCTCTATTGGGAGGTATTGCTTTTCACAAGGACGCGCAGGCGTCTCCACTTCTGACTCAGGAGTCATCGCAGAGCCAGCGAGCCGAGTCATTTCGACAGCTACGAACGAACCTGCAGTTCGCCAACGTCTCTGGCCAAGCCAAAGTTATCCTTGTCACCTCCTCTCTACCTGGCGAAGGAAAGAGCACGACTGCAACCAATTTGGCTATCTCCTTAGCAGAGACAGGCCAGTCCGTTTGCCTCGTAGACGCAGACCTCAGGCGTCCAATGGTCAGCGAATACATGGGACTCGAACGCGGAGCTGGCCTCACGACGGCTCTCGTCGGTCAGGCTCATATCAGCGACCTACTTCAGCCCTGGGGGGACGGAGGGCTGTACGTTCTAGCCTCCGGTCAAATTCCTCCCAACCCTAGTGAGTTGCTGGGATCGAACGAGATGGGACGCCTCTTGGCTGGACTCAGCGAAATGTTCGACACTGTGATTATTGACGCTCCTCCGCTGCTGCCCGTCACGGATGCTGCCGTCCTCGCCCAACACGTCAGCGGAGTTGTCCTCGTCGTCGGATGCGGCCGGACCCGACAACAGGAACTTACTAAGTCTCTGGCCGCCCTTGAATTGGTAGACGCAAAGGTTCTCGGATTCGTACTCAACAGGATGCCAGTCAAGGGGCCGGACGCTTATGCGTACGGCGGCTACAACTACGCATCGAAGTCCAACGCTAGTGACAGCAACCCTAAGAACCTGCGGACACATGGCGCTTCAGACTCAAGTTCCATTTCAGACGTCCCGGAAAACCAGCGATCAGACGCCTCCGAGTTTGACGAACTTATCCTGCGATCGTCCGCGGGTAGAGATTCGCGCCGGTGGATCAACAAGTCCTGAACATCGTAGGTTGAAAGTAACACTGGGAGAGCCTGAAGACGCCCCTCCCCCGCTTAAACCACAGCATGTCCGCCACGTGTCTTGATTAGCGCAATATGATCCCCATGGCTGCGCATTCGTTCTCCCGGCCATGAGATCCGCTCTGACCACCCATAAGAAGGACCTGATAGAGATGCGCAGCGGATTCGCACGCCAAGTTTCCTGGCTGGCTTTGGGCAGGATTTTCGCTTCAGTGGTCCAAGCGTCGGGCCTTGTCCTGTTGGCAAGAAGCTCGTCCCCTGACACCGTGGGCGTCGTCATGGTATTCATCGCATTTGCCTCAGTTCCTCAGGTCGTTTTCGATGCTGGACTATCGACATATGTAATCCGCGAGCGAGCCCTCCACAAAAGAAGTCCAAGCATTCCGTTGGCACTGTCATATGGAACCCGACTTGCGCTAACTCTCGGCATACTAACCTTGGTGTCACTTATTCTTTTGGGATGGTTTGCCAATTCCACCTACTTCTTAATGCTGCCTTTATGTATCTGGATAGCTGCAGAACGAAATGCTGACCTCTGGCTAGGCCTATTGGTCGCGGACGGCGACGCGGAGCGGAATGTACTCATACTCGTCGCACGTAGACTGCTGACGGTGCTGATTTTCGAGCTGGCTGTTCTGTTGTCGGTCGACCCAATTCTGGGATTCTCCATGGGCATGATGTTTTCGGCACTTCTTGGGGTCGTAGTCACGAGACGGCAGATAATTCCCAGCCTTGGATTCCCGGAAGCAATCGGGTTTCGGGAACTCATGCGTCGGACACGCCACTTTTGGATGAATTCAGTATTCGCGCAGGCTCGCAACCTTGACGCGATATTGGTCTCGAGCTTCGCCGGCCCGGTCCAGGCCGGCTTCTACTCGATGGGCACTCGCCTGATCAACCCGCTGCGCATACTTCCAGACTCTCTGGCAGGGGTAATGCTCCCCGCGGCCTCCCGCGGTACCTATCGGCCAACCGAGTTCCGAAAAAAAGTCATCGTAGTAATAGGTGGAATATCCGCCCTGTTTGTGCTCATCGCTCTTTCATGCCCAATAGCGATACCCATTTTTCTTGGAGCTGCCTACGAAGGCATGGTACCCGCGACGCAAATTATTGTCGTGGGCCTTGCGTTCGGATCAGTGGCCTCAATCCTCAATGCCCTTCTTATGGCAAGGGGCCATGAGCATGCCGTAGCTGTGACCACTGGACTGACCACAGGTCTCTGCATTGTCGGCGTCGTAATCGGCGCATCTAGCGCTCAGTCTTTTGGAGCCGCTGTCGGCGCAGCAGTATCCTTTGTGATACAGGCCGCGATTGTTGTGACTCTCGGACGTCGCTATCGACTTATATAACCTAGATGGCAGGATAGTGATGACAACCAACATCCTCGGTTACAGGAACGTGTCCTGTTGAGCCAGCACCGATGCGCCTGGAATCGCTAGACGCCAGCGCTAGTGACAACATTCAACGACTCAGATGGGCATTGCTCGTGACATCTACCCCACGCAATCTGGCCGGTTTCACAGGCGCCGGATACGATAAAGGCAGACCTAAAATCATCCAAGCCCTTTGGATTTTAGTCTCTACACTTGTCTGTGACCGCATCTGGTGCCCACCTCAACTACGAGTGGCAATTCTCAGGACTTTTGGTGCCTCAATTGGAAACAATGTTCTGATAAGGCACGGCGTGCGAATTCATTGGCCGTGGAAGTTAACTATCGCGGACAATGTGTGGATTGGCGTCGATGCTTGGCTTTTGAACCTGGAGAAGATCACCATCGGCTCCGATGTCTGCATCTCTCAGGGCGCGTTCCTGTGCACGGGAAGTCATGACCAAAACTCTCCGACGTTTGAATTCGACAACGCAGAAATCGTCATTGCAGATGGCGTCTGGATCGCAGCGCGAGCGACCGTCCTAAGGGGCGTGAACGTTGGTGCTAACGCTGTCGTGGGCGCCATGGCGCTTGTTCACAAAGATGTCCCAGAGAACGCACGCGTGTTTGCTGCGCCTTCAACAATAGCGACAAGGCGGTCAGCGTCGTGAAGATACTGCAGCTATGTACCCTGGTCACGCCCGATGCTGCCTACGGTGGGCCTGTACGGGTTGCCGTCAATCAATCAAGAGCCCTCATGGAAGCGGGCCACGAAGTCACATTGCTCGCTGGAGCAAGCGGCTTTGGAAAGACCTTGCCGGCAGAATACGACGGCGTGCCCGTGAAGCTGTTCCATGCTCGTCAGGCAATCCCCAAAACCGGCTTTGCAGGGCTCATCTCGCCAGGACTGTCGTCGTATCTAAATAGAAACGCAAAGCCCGACGTGGCGCACATTCACCTTGCGCGCGATCTCATTACTCTACCGGCCGCGACGTGGGCCCGTTTAAGAAAAATTCCCTACGTCCTCCAGACGCACGGAATGATCGACGCTTCACGACACCCACTCTCGATGCCGTTGGACGCGATCCTGACGCGTCCTTCCCTGGCTGGAGCGGACACAGTTTTTTACCTTACTGAAGTTGAGAAGGCGGGATTGGGCGAGGTATCGCGAAATAGGATCCGTCTTAAGAAGCTCGAGAATGGCGTCCCTCTTCCGTCGATTCCGTTGCAGTCCTCGGGCGCGGTCGAGGTCCTATACTTGGCCCGCTTGCACCCCAGAAAGCGCCCACTGTCTTTTGTGGCGATGGCGAACACCTTGGCAGGCAAGTATCCAAATGCCACGTTCAGACTTGTCGGTCCAGATGAGGGTGAAGGGAAGGCCTGCGCCTCAGCTATTCAAGCTGCTGAGCGCGGCGAGGCTTTGTTATGGGAAGGGGCGATAGCTCCCGAACTCGCGCTGTATCGAATTTCAAGGGCCGGTGTGTATGTACTGCCCTCCGTCAACGAGCCGTTCCCAATGTCCGTGTTGGAAGCAATGTCACTGGGAAAGCCGGTCGTCATAACCGATAGTTGCGGGCTGGCAGATGCCGTGCGCGAGAATGAAGCTGGCCTGGTCGTAGGCGAGTCCCAGGAAGCGCTCAACGCGGCCGTCGAGTCCATCCTGGCTGATGATAGACGTCGTTTACGAATGGGCGCGAATGCCTATCGACTGGCTCACGAGAAGTTCGGCATGACGCCCGTCCTGAATGACCTGATTAGAACCTACGAAGAGGCTCTTCGTACAAGAAGTTTGGATAACGCATGAGCGTCGCCACCTATAAGTTATTGATTGTTCAACCGTATGTTCCAACCTACAGACTTGCTTTCTTCGAAAAGCTCATTGACTCTCTTGAGCTACACGGAATCGATTGCAGAGTGGCTGCGTCAGAACCGGACAGCGAGCAGAGCAAGAGGGGTGACGCCACGAACCCGAGCTGGGTCATTCCTGTGCAACAGAAGCGTCTGAGAATTGGGAACCGAAGCATAAATCTCGGCGGGTCGCGTAAGGCATGGAAGTCTGCGGACGCCGTCATTGTCGGTTTGGTTGGTTCTTCCCTCGACACGTACCTCGCGTTGCTGGACAGCAAGACTCGAAGTCTCAAAGTTGGCCTCTGGGGCCACGTGAAGCCTTATGTAAGTCCTGGGAATAGCCTTGATCTCTGGCTTGAGAAGTGGCAGATGAGGCTTGCCGACGAGGTGTTTGCCTACACGACCGGAGGGCATGACTTTGCAGCCGTACACGGTATCGAAGTTGGCAAGATCACCACTGTCATGAATGCTGTAGATACAAGCGCATTGCAAGATGCGGTGTCCTCAACTTCGGAAGAAGAAGTGACCGCCTTTCGTTTATTGCACAACATCGATCCGGATAAGACTCTCGCATTTGTCGGTGGGCTGGACTCGAGCAAACGCATCGAATTTTTAGCGGCATCGTTGGACAACATTTGGGCTGAAGATCCATCGCTGAAGGTTCTCATTGGAGGTCGCGGACCAGATTTACATCACCTATCCGCCGCCGTTGCGAGGGGTCAAGCGATTGAACTCGGATACGTCGCTGCCAAGCAAATGGCCCTACTAGCACGCAACGTAAGAGGAATTGTTATGCCAGGGCGAATTGGCTTAGTAGCCGTAGATGCGCTCGTCTTGGGTCTCCCAGTGATCACGACAGATTGGCCGTTTCACGCCCCGGAGTCCGAGTACCTCAGCGAGGGAACTACACGCGTGACCAGCCAAAATTCGCCAGAGGCTTTCGCGGACGCAGTGCTCAAATTCGTGTCACAACCGCTTGTCGCCCGCACCGAAGCGAACTGGTTCCCGACGATCGATGAAATGGTTGCAAACTTCACATCCGGCGTCCTTCGCATGCTTCAGATAGACACCGGAGCTGAGAACCCGCGAACTCTGTAGCATAGCTTTGCTGTCGGAACGCCGACACTGGCAGGTTTGTAGCCAATGAGTCACAACTTGTTAATGCAGTGGTGCCGTGTTGTCAAAAATCCGCCCACTTCCGGCCCAGAAAACGATGACCTGTTTACACATCTGTGACAAAGACGGCATATCCTATGACTGTGAACAAACCCAGGCTCCGAGTGACGATCATCGGGCTCAACTACGCGCCTGAACCTACAGGCAACGCGCCGTATACGACGAGCTTGGCTGAGGGGCTGGCCGCTTCCGGACACGACGTCACCGTGGTCACCGGCTATCCACATTATCCGATGTGGCGCCGGAGCCCTGAATACACGGGCTGGGTGCGATCGGAACTCATAAACGGCGTCCGCGTAAAGAGGCTACGTCACTACGTCCCTACTAAGCCAACTATCATCAATCGAATGCACATGGAGCTAAGTTTTGGCTTACGTGTGATGTTCGCTCGATGGGGGAAGCCTGATGCTGTCCTCGTTGTGAGTCCAGCGCTCTTCTCAAGCGGCATGGCCATCGCCCGAACTAAGTTGAGGCCCAACAGACCTGCGGTCGGCCTTTGGGTGCAAGACATTTACAGCAGAGGCATAGTCGAGACTCGAGCAGGTGGAAGTTTGGCCGCCAAAGCAATGAGCGCTTTTGAATCGGCGATCTTGCAAGGTGCCGATGGAGTTGCAGCCATCCACGACCGATTCAAGAGCTTCCTTGTTGATTCACTCGCTGTTGCGCCAGAACGCGTGAAGGTGATCAGGAACTGGACCCATCTCCCGGCTTCCCCTACCAGTGGACAGCAGGAGATGCGGCAGAGACTCGCCTGGAAGCCCGAGGACATCATTGTGCTGCACGCCGGCAATATGGGGATGAAACAAGGACTGGAAAACATTGTTGATGCCGCGCGGATCGCTGAAGAATCAAATAGCAGGCTCAGGTTCGTCCTCATGGGCGACGGGAATCAGCGGCGAAAACTCGAAGAAATGGCCACCGGCTTGCATCGAATCGACTTCCTCGACCCCCTACCAGGTGATGAGTTCCAGATAGCGCTTTCGGCGGCTGACTTTCTGCTCGTCAACGAACTCCCGGGAGTAAAGGACATGGCCGTGCCAAGCAAACTGACGTCCTATTTCAACGCCGGGGTACCAGTCGTCGCGGCAACGGACGACGGCAGCGTCACGGCTGCCGAAATCGCCGCCTCCGGGGGTGGCCTCAGAGTGGACGCTGCATGCCCGGACAAATTGGTTAGGGAACTCGAACGGCTCTCTCAGCAAACTCAAGAAAAACTCGACATGGCTGCCAACGGCCTGAGGTTTCGTCAAGTCACATTGTCCGAAGACACGGCAATCGCCCACTATGATGAGTTCCTGTCGAGCATCGTGTCGGCACGGAGCCGCTAGGCCCGCCCTACTTCAACGCACTAATTCTCTAATGGGGGGATCCATGGTAAAGCGCGCGCTAATCACCGGAATTACTGGTCAGGACGGGTCGTACCTGGCCGAGCTTCTTCTTAAGAAGGGTTATGAAGTCCACGGTCTCATTCGTCGGGCATCGACGTTCAACACGGCTCGAGTAGATCATCTCTATGTTGATCCGCACGACCCCAGCGCAAAACTCTTCTTGCACTACGGTGATCTAAGTGATGGTGCCCGTTTGGTTACCTTGATCGCAGAGATCCGGCCGGACGAGGTCTACAACCTAGCAGCTCAGTCTCACGTTCGAGTTTCATTCGATGAGCCAGAGCACACGGGCGACACCACAGGTATCGGCTCCATTCGCTTGCTTGAAGCCGTGCGCATGTCAGGCATCGAGACGAGGTTCTATCAGGCATCATCTTCCGAGATGTTCGGCGCAACCCCGCCTCCGCAGAATGAGGAAACGCCTTTCTACCCGCGTTCACCCTACGGTGCTGCAAAGGTCTACAGCTACTGGGTAACCAAAAACTACCGCGAGGCCTACGGCATGTTTGCGGTCAACGGAATCTTGTTCAACCACGAGTCTCCCCGCCGCGGCGAAACCTTCGTTACTCGCAAAATCACACGCGCCGTGGCTGCTATCAAAGCTGGAAAGCAAGATCTGCTGTATATGGGTAACCTTGACGCCGTCCGCGACTGGGGATATGCCGCTGAGTACGTAGAAGGTATGTGGCGGATGCTTCAAGTGGATGACCCTGACGACTTCGTCCTGGCGACAGGCGGAAACTACACAGTCCGTGATTTCCTGCAGATTGCCTTCGAACACGCAGGGTTGAATTGGGAGGAACACGTCCGGTTCGACGAGCGTTACCTTCGTCCTACCGAAGTAGATGCCCTGGTGGGTGACGCCTCGAAGGCTCATGAGAAGCTGGGCTGGAAGGCCACAGTCGAAACACCTGAATTGGCTCGGATCATGGTGGATGCTGATATTGAAGCCCTCAAGCACGCGGGCAACCACTGGATTGACACTGTCGACCTTGAGAGTTGGAAGAACTAATGACCGACTCCGTAGAGTTTCAGCCTGGTGCTCTGGATCGGGAGGCAAGTTTCTACGTCGCGGGTCACCGTGGTCTCGTAGGGTCGGCAATCTGGCGAAAGCTTCAGTCAGAAGGCTTCGAACGTCTGCTAGGGAGAACTTCTTCCGAGCTTGACCTCAAAAACCGGGAAGAAGTGTTTGCGTTCTTCGCAAAACACAAACCTCGCTACGTGGCGCTGGCCGCAGCAAAAGTCGGCGGTATTCTGGCCAACAGTACCTACCCTGTCGACTTCCTCAGCGATAATCTGCGAATTCAAGTAAACGTGCTCGATGCCGCGCGGGAACATGGAACAGAGCGGCTGCTCTTCTTGGGATCATCTTGCATCTATCCAAAGTTTGCCGATCAACCGATCCGTGAAGATTCACTTCTAACGGGGCACTTGGAGCCGACCAACGATGCATATGCAATAGCAAAGATCGCAGGAATCATGCACGTTCAGGCAATCCGCCGGCAATACGGCTTGCCATGGATATCTGCCATGCCCACCAACCTATACGGACCAGAAGACAACTTCTCTCCCAATGGGTCACATGTTCTCCCGGCACTCATTCGTCGCTACGATGAGGCTGTCGCCAATGGCATACCCAGCGTCACAAACTGGGGCTCCGGTTCACCTCGTCGTGAATTCATGCACGTTGACGACATGGCGTCCGCCTGCCTTCATCTGATGGAAAACTACGATGGCCCTGAGCAAGTCAACGTTGGAACCGGATCCGACGTGACGATCAAGGAACTCGCCGAAATTGTCGCCGACGCAGTCAGTTACAAGGGCGATATTGAATGGGATACCTCCAAGCCGGACGGAACTCCTCAGAAGCTCCTCGACGTGTCCAATCTTGCCAAAGCGGGATGGAAGGCATCCATCGAACTCGAAGAGGGCATCCAATCCACTGTGGCTTGGTACCGTTCAAAGCACGGGCAAGTCCGCAGCTAAACGTCGCTGGGTTTATGACTCCGGATACCGAAAGTGGGGGGACTCTTTGAGTCGCGACAAAGCATGGCAAGTACGGGCGTCCAGGAGGCTCAGGGTCGTGGACGCTTTCGTCATTGTGTGGGCTGTCGTTGGCGCGTATGTTATTCGCTTCGGCGTCGAACCTGACTTTGTGATTTCGGGGCAGGAGCCGAACTACGTCTGGGTTTCCATTGCCCTTGCTGTCGTTTGGTGGTTCATGCTGGGTGCGTGGAACAGCCGACAAAGTCGCATTTTAGGCGCCGGACCTGACGAGTATAAGCGTGTAGCTGCAGCCTCACTTTGGCTCTTTGGCCTCGTCGCAATCATTTCCTATTCACTGAGAATTGAGACTGCTCGGGGTTATGTAGGGATAGCCTTACCTGTTGGTTTGGTAGGTCTGCTTCTTGCTCGGTGGCTGCTACGCCAGCATCTCAGCGTGGCGAGGCAAAAAGGTCACAGCATGTCCCGGCTTCTTCTCGTGGGGGGCCCGAGCGCGGTAGCCCACTTGGCGTCTTCGCTGCACCGGGCAAAACATTCCGGTTATCTACCCGTTGCCGCCTACACTCCTGGCGTCGTTGACACTCCAAGCATCGAACAGGAGTCAGGGCTACCGATTCTCGGTTACCAACCGGACACTGGGTCAGTTTTAGCCGCAATAGATCGATGCAATGCCGACGCTGTTGCGGTCTCGGCTGGGGTTCAGCTCCATCCACAAACCATTCGTCATCTTGGCTGGGAATTGGCAGCCCGCAACATCGGCCTCATCATGGCGCCGGCACTTACGGATATTGCGGGACCTCGAATCCATACACAACAGGTAGCGGGGTTACCCCTAATCCATGTGACGACGCCCACACTCGAAGGCGGACAACGTGTTGCAAAACGGCTTTTCGACATATGCGTATCTGGGATTCTGCTTGTTCTCGCGGCCGCGCCAATGCTTGTGCTTGCAGCGCTGGTGAAGATTGACAGCAAGGGACCTGTGTTGTTCAGACAGGACCGCGTAGGCATCGAAGGCAAGCACTTTCAGATGCTGAAGTTCCGGTCAATGGATGTTGACGCTGAAGCTCGCCTAGCCGAACTGCAACAGCGAAACGAGGGCAACGGATTGCTATTCAAGATCAAAGATGATCCCCGCATAACGCGCGTCGGCGGCGTCCTTCGCAAATACAGCTTGGACGAATTACCCCAGTTGTTCAATATCTTGGCTGGTTCGATGAGTCTAGTCGGCCCACGTCCCCCCTTGCCGCGAGAAGTAGAGGCTTATGAGAACGACGTCCGGCGACGCCTGCTGGTCAAGCCTGGTCTTACCGGCCTTTGGCAGGTTAGTGGGCGCTCCAACCTCTCTTGGCAGGATTCCGTCCGGCTGGACCTCTACTACGTCGAAAACTGGTCACTGGCAGGCGACTTGGTCATCATTCTCCGCACAGTCCGTGCTGTTTTTCGCAGCACTGGCGCTTACTAGCCCACGATCACGCAGATAACTGCGGAAGGAATCAACTACATGCGTATATCTGTTATTGGCTGCGGCTACTTGGGTGCCGTTCACGCAGCATGCATGGCGAAGCTTGGTCATGAAGTGGTCGGGATTGACGTAGACGCGAACAAGATCTCCGACCTGGCGAATGCCAGAGCCCCCTTCTATGAGCCCGGTTTGGAGACACTCCTTGAAGAGGTACAGGCAACCGGCCGTCTCACATTTTCGACTGACATGGCGGCGGCTGCAGGTTCCGACGTTCACTTCGTGTGCGTCGGAACTCCCCAAAAGAAGGGGGAAAACGGTGCGGACATGACCTACGTGGACGCAGCTGTAGTTGGCTTGTTACCCCATCTCGCTCCGGGTGATGTTGTTGTCGGAAAATCTACAGTTCCCGTAGGTACTGCTGCTCGGCTCGCCTCTGTCATAAAGGAGCAGGAACCCAAAGCACAGCTTGTATGGAATCCAGAGTTCTTGCGCGAAGGTCATGCAGTAAGCGATACTCTCCGTCCGGATCGGCTCGTTTACGGCATCAGCGACGGTTCGGAAGAGAACTCTGCAGTGTCCATCCTCGATGAGGTCTACTCGATTCCTCTTGCAAATGGGACACCAAGACTCGTTACAGATCTTCCCACCGCAGAGCTCGTTAAAACTGCGGCTAATTCCTTTTTGGCCACGAAAATTTCTTTCATCAACGCTATGGCTGAGCTCTGCGACGCCGCAGGCGCAGACGTCACGAGGCTTGCGGACGCCATAGGTCTTGACGATCGCATCGGCCGCAAATTCCTAAATGCAGGGATAGGATTTGGAGGCGGCTGCCTGCCGAAGGACATACGTGCCTTCATGGCAAGGGCCGGTGAGTTGGGTGCAGATCAAGCACTCACCTTTCTCCGCGAAGTGGATGCAATCAACATGCGCCGTCGCTCGAGGGTTGTGGAACTAACTCGCGAGCTGTGCGGCGACGGCCTGCTTGGAAAGCGGATCACCGTGCTAGGCGCGGCATTCAAGCCAGAGAGCGACGATGTTCGAGACTCCCCGGCGCTCAGTATTGCCGCCCAGCTTCAACTGCAGGGAGCAGTTGTCACTGTGTCTGATCCCAAAGCCCTAGAGAACGCGGAGCGTCGTTTCCCTGAACTGCACTATGTTCTCGACACAGAATCAGCTCTCGAAGCAGCTGATGCGGTGTTGCTCCTCACGGAATGGCAGGAGTATCGGGACCTCGATCCCTATCTGTTGAAGTCGATTGTCGCAATACCGCGCATCCTGGACGGGCGTAACGTTCTCGATGCCGCCAAGTGGCGTGCTGCGGGATGGCAATACCGCGGCCTGGGCCGGCCATAGCCATGGGACGCACCCAGATCAGCAGGAGTCGGAACCGGCGACGCGCCCTACGGGTGGCCCTATGGATAGCTGTCCCACTAGTCTCGTGTTTCGGATTGGGCCTCTGGCTTAACGCTAAAGCCACAGTGATTAAGTCGGAATTGCAGTCCGCCACTGCCCTAGTGCCGTCTCTCAAGTCCCAAATCGCTGCAAACGATGCTTCTGGGGCAGCACAAACTGTCGATACGCTCGTTCAGCACACCACAGTAGCCAGGGACGCGGCCAACGATCCGTTGTGGAGGGCTTCATCAGTCTTGCCTTGGATCGGACCCAATCTTCAGGCGGCAAGTGAGGTTGCCACTTCCGCCGATGACGTTGCGCGTCTCGGTGCGGTTCCGCTAGTGAAAGCATTCCAGACCCTGGACTGGAAGTCTCTCGCACCGGGCCAAACCGGCTCTGACCTTGAACCGCTAAGGAAGGCTGCTCCTCAGGTAGCAGCGGCTGCCCACGCGGTCGAGGAAACCGCTAATCGGCTTAACAATATTGGGGTTGAAGGACTGCTCCCGCAGATCGCAGAACCCCTTGTTGCCGCTCGTGGAGAATTGAGGGATCTCAGTTCAGGTCTATCTTCGGCCGCCGACGCGGCAAGCTTGGCCCCGGCGATGCTCGGAGAAGAAGCGCCGCGACGCTACTTGCTGTTGATGCAAAACAATGCTGAGTCACGGGCGACAGGTGGGATTCCGGGTGCTTTGGCTGTGCTCAACGTTACAAAGGGCAAAATTACCCTGGAGTCTCAAACCAGCGCCTCGGCATTGGGTGCGTTCGTACCGCCGGTGCCAATTGATCCGGAAGAACAGGCAATCTACACCGCCCGCGTGGGCAAGTTCATGCAAGACGTCAATCTAACTCCGGACTTCGAAACAACGGCTAGTACGGCACAAGCAATGTGGGAGAAAGCTACTGGTGAGCGGCTAAGCGGTGTACTCTCTCTGGATCCCATTGCACTCAGTTACATCTTGGACGCTACCGGCCCTGTGCAGATCACGGACCCTGTGGTTCAAAGGATTGGAAGCAGCCTTCCGAACAGGCTAGATAGCAAGAATGTTGTTCAAACGCTGCTGTCGGATGCCTATGCCAAGATCGAGGAGCCAAAGCTCCAAGACGCCTACTTTGCCGGCGCTGCGCACGAAATATTTGCTGCTTTGTCTTCAGGAAAATCAGATCCCAAAAAACTCATGGAGGCAATTTCCAGAGGCGTCGAAGACCGACGAATCCTCCTCTGGTCTGCGAACGCACAGGAACAGACGGTAATCGGCAGGTACCCAATGGGGGGGCTGGTCTCAGGACCAAACGTCACACCAACGCAGTTCGGCATCTACTTCAATGACGGAACGGGGGCAAAGATGGACTATTGGGTGAAGCGCAGCGCCCAAGTGGTCAAGGATTGCACCCGAGATGGATATCGAGAAATCGTCATTAGAGTCGTCAGCACTAACACAGCTCCCGCAGATGCGAGCAGTTCTCTACCCCAGTATGTGACAGGCGGAGGAGCGTTTGGGGTACCGGCCGGATCCGTGCAGACGAACGTGGTGGTTTACGGTCCTTCCATGTCAAATATTGACACAGTTGTCAAGGATGGTGTGAAAATCCCGTTTGCTGCGCAGCGACACAGTCAGCGAGCAGTTGGGACATCCACTATCCAGCTGGCCCCTGGAGAAAGTGCGACGTTGGATTTCAACTTCGGTCATATTGTGCAACATGCTCAACCTGACTTGGTTGTAACGCCCACGATCCAACAGACAAAGGACGTGATCCTGACACCCGGAGGGGCAGTTTGTGGATAACAAAAGACAGACAAGTTAAACCTTTGTAACGGGTGTGGATTTTCTTTGCTGCTTGCGAGTATTGAATGGTAAGTTCTATGTGGGCAGCACACTGAGATTTCGCTTACGGTCACGTAGGGTCTCGGAAATCTCCAACACCACGTAGCACCACCAAAGGTCTCAGGGGGGACACATATGAGGAAATCTCTTGCAGCACTTACGCTCGCAGGTTCAATCGCACTTGTCGGCGCGGTTCCGGCCGTAGCCAACAACGCCAACTACCCGGCACCGAACACAAGCGTTGCCGTTTCTGACGCGGCCGTGGCACCGGGTGAGGCCTTTGTCTTCAGTGGCACGGGCTTCACGCCTGGTGAGGGCATCACCATCACCGTCACACCGACGGGGGCACCTGCGGCTTCCGGCAGCAGTGTGTCTGCCGGAAGCCTTTCCGTCGCCGCTCGCATTCCGCTTGCGCCGTCAACAATTTCTGCTGTGGCTGACGGAAATGGCGCCTTCTCGACCTCCATCGTCATCAACGAGCCAGGCGCCTATGCCGTTACAGCCACAGGAAACACTTCCGGCGTAACGGTCGGCCCTGTAACTGTAGTCGTCGGCGGGGCTGCTCTCTCTAACACTGGCGGTACCACGGGAACGGGAACAAATCTCGCGAACACCGGTGGCGTCCCGTTGGCCAACACCGGCGCTGACTCGAGCCTTATTCTTTGGTCACTGGTAGGTGCTGGCGCACTGGCGGCTGGAACGGCTTCTGTCGTTGTAGCACGTCGACGCGCTAAGAGCACCGAGGCTTCCGTCTGATTTAGAGTCGTACCATCTTAGGGTGGGTTGCCAACTACATTAGTGTTGTTGGTAACCCACCCTATTTTTTGAGTTTCCTCGACGATCCCGTCTGTGATATCCATAGGTCTTATGGGGCGACACTGGAAACGACGAAGGCGGCATACTGCCCAGGCCATCACTCGCATAGGTCGGCCAGTATTGCCTCCTTCGTTTCGCCTGTATGCATTGCTTAGCCTGCTAGCTAGCGCATCCATAGGGCTCAGCGTTCTGGCTATTGTCCAAACTAGATGAGGATTGGCTTGAGAAATTCGACTCCGTGGCGGGTTGGTCTGGCTGCATATGTTGCTTGTCTAGGAGTAGTCGGATATTGGCCGGTACCAATAGATAGACCCGTCTACGGAACGCTGACAGCCATGCTGAACTACCTTCACGCGCACGGTGCTCCCCGATGGGTTGACTACAACTTAGTAGAGGGCGCGGCAAACGTTGCCATGTTCATCCCGTTCGGATTTATGGCAGGCCTGGCGTTGTATCCCACAGTGTGGTGGCGAGTGACCGGTCTGGGCTTATTGGCCGCCGCAGGCATGGAGCTGGGCCAGCTCCTATTCCTGACCGAGAGATTTTCTAGTCTTATGGATATTGTCACAAACACCATTGGGACTGTCATTGGCGTGGCTTGCGCCCGTCTTATGTCGCGGAAGACTCCCAACCCTGTGCTGGCCGAGGTACGCTGACTCTTCAGCCTTCATCTCAGCAGCAAGTACGTGCGGCTCGACACGAAAATCTAGCAAATCGCTCAGTAGAAGAGATGCAACTCAGCAAGAAAAGGTCGGACCACCATCCGTGCTTACGCTGCAAGGAACACAGCCGGCCCGATTTACCACAGCGGCATGGGCAGAGTAGCGTCCTACTGAGAGCCCAGATTTCAATGACAACGACTCATCCACCCCCCGACCTGGAACTACTGGTCGACATCTAGGGATCTCTGTGAGCACCAGGAGAGCGCAGCAGGCATTTGGCTCGATGACCGGCTAGATAATAGCCATGTCGCCCTCTGAGCCCACGTAACCTCCATGGCGCCGAAGTCTCCATACCCTGTAAAATTCATGGTATGGATGTTGTCAATCGCCTTGTCAAGATACGTCACTTTGCGCTTATCCGCCGTTTGCTGGCCCTAAATGGCCTCGAAATTTCGCATGGCACGGAAATTGGCGACAACTTCAGGCTTTTGCACCGAGGGTTCGGGACCGTGATACATCCAAACACTGTCATTGGCCGAGACGTCACAGTGTTCCACGGTGTAACCCTAGGGCGAGCCGATGCTTGGAAACCCATATCGGAGAGCCGTATGAGAGGATTCTCCATTGGCGACGGTGCCGTACTCTGCGCAGGCGCAAAATTGCTGTGCAAATCCGGAACGCTAAGGGTAGGTCGAGGGACAATTGTCGCTGCAAACGCTGTGCTCTCTGAATCGACAGGCGAAAATGAGATCTGGGCAGGAATACCGGCGCGGAAGATTGGGCGCAGAAGCGATCCCTACATCAGGTAGGACAATCATCTTTCCCTCGCCAATGAAACTCTGACGGCTCTCATCTCGGCTCGCATCAACAATGGCCACCAGAGCTCAGATCCTCCACCGTTCTAGCCTGTTGGTAAGGACTTATGCGCACAGTAGCTGCAATCCAAGATGAGTTGTAGCCAGAATAATTGAGACCATGCAGCTTCGTGCCTGAGAAGTGTCCAAATGTTGTGACGATCTCCACCTTAAGCTGGTCGACGACCACTTCTCGGATGAATCCGTCGGGCCATAGCTCCTCATCACTATTCTTGCACTCTAGGGCCAGCCTTCCTGGACAGACAAAGCCAGACCGAGACCCGTAAATTAGATTTTGATTCCGTCTTTAACTACGACGGCCAAAGTGTTTCCACGGCTTCCTTTGTGATGAATTTTGAGTGGTCGAGAAAAGAACCAGTACATGAACATGCAGAGGAAGACCGCATAAAGGGACCACCAGATGGCGTGAACCGTATTGGTTCGCGTTGCTACCAAGGCGAAAGCCGAAGCAACGGACACAGTGGTCAACTTTATCGTACTCACATGCTGGTTATACTTCCACGCGTTAGTCAGCCTTGCCGCGAGAATTCCGAAGAGAAATGCGCCAAATGCAACGAAGGCCAAGCCACCCTCAAAGTAAAGCACCCCAGCAGTCGAAGCTACTGGACAGACAGGGGTACCGCAGCCGCCGCCCCAAACAGCTGTCAGAACTACGTCTGAGTAAGCCGGCTCGCCCGATATTCCCGACGGCAGTGGGCGGAGAAGGAACTCAAGAACCGTTCCACGTCCAAAGCCATACGGTATGGCGTTACCGAGCGGATGCGAAATTATGGCGATGTAGTCAAGCATTTCCGTGTCGTACGAAGCAAACACGGGTGTAAGAACGCCCTGGAGCCCTTCCGACTGAAAATACCTCCAGGAAGCCTCGAGCAGCCCTTCTCCTTTGATTCTGGCCCCGGCAGATCTAACCATGGGGATAATCGCAAGCATGAGGAACGCTACAATCGCCGCTGCTATGTGGCTGAACTTCACCCTGACAGGTTTGCGAATGAGAGCCACCACGACGGGAATCAAAATCGCAGGGATCAAAAATCTACGGTTGCCTAGCTGTGACAGTGCCATTACCGAGATGAGTGGTGCTGCGGACAAAATGAGCCACTCTTTGCGGGTGATGGCATTCTTCCGACGACTGAGGATGAATAGAGCAGCACAGATCGATCCTGCCATCGGCAAAATCATAACAATTTCAGGCACTCCTCCCAAACCTGCATCGGAAGACCGACCGGCTGCAAGACGGGCAAATACTGCCGGGCCAGACAGAATAGTGAGCGTAGCTAAGTACACTGCAAATGCGGCAAGTGCCGTCATGACCGTCTTGCTTGCTGTGATCCGGAGTTCTCGTCGATCCAAATGCTCATCAAGGGAAATGAGTCGCTTGTGGCTTTGAGGTCGTATGCGATTCAGGAAAACGGCAATTGTGAAACTTGTCATAAAAACAATTCCAACCAAAATAGCCGCATCAATACTTGCAGCATCTGGAACAATGCCGTAGATTGTTCTAATCTCGAATCGGTCTTCGAACAAGGGGCGGATTGAGAATATAGAAAACATCGTCACGATCACCATGGTGTCCGGCGCGAGAAAGCGACCGAGACCGTGCACCGGATTCGTACACAGGATGTAGAGCAGGCAAGTAGCGCCAAGAAGTAGAGAAAATAGCGCCATAGGTTTCCTTGCCCCCGCTAGTTACGTCACACCAGCTGAGGCCCATCACGCGGACCCCTGCCTGCTGAATCCTAGCATTCGGGTCGCAATCAAGGGCTGCGTTGACATGCAATTGATTGGTTGCCGCGCACCGCCGCCCATGGAATGGATGGCGGATCGGGATGCTGGCTGCGCGTACTCAGCCGCGATCCGCGTTATCTCCTGTGCGGAAGGGAGAAGGCCTCAGTTGCTCAGCGACGTACAGGGCGCCGTAACGGATGGTAAAGTCCGCAGCTGTCAATCTACCCTTCTTCCTCTGCTCACTGACAGCATCTGGCCCACGTCGGCGTTGACTGATGCCTAAGCCACACGTTGTGAAGGAGGTGCCGATATCCACCTCCCGAGGTTATGCCTTGAGCTTCATGCTCTCGGAATCCAAGCCACTTCTTGTCTGGGCCATGTATGAAACATAAATAACTTATTAAAAAGTACCCTTATGATGATCCAGGGCGACACGTCCCACTGAAATGTTGCCCAACAGGGGCGTGTCGCCACCACAAGACCATGAATGACCGCGTAAGACGTGCAACTCCCTAAACATCAACACTTTCGCTTTGAGAGGACGCCCCTTGCCCTACATTGACATCAACCCTCATAAATCGAGACCCAGGTGGCCCGCCTACGTTGGGCTAACGATCCTCTCCATCGCGACCGTCGCTGCCATCATCTTGGCTTTGACTCATCACTAAACGCCTAACCTCCCACTCCCTAGCCCATCAGCGATCTCCCCCGCCTGCGTGTCGTGGAGGTAGGGCCGCCGGGCAGGGACACCGCGGTGCTGACTTTGTGAACCAATAGAATCTGAAGACGCCTGAGCTGGCGACAGCACCGGCGTCTCATGGTGCCCTTCCCGAGAGACCACGGCACGCGTGAACGCCCCCTATCCACGCCCTTATCCCATCCTCGATCTGTCACCCGTGCGTGTGGAGGAGGTAATGCTCGCCGGATAGGGCGCCCCTGTCCCGTCGGTGGCGCCGGCCTTGTGACGGAGCAGCTCGAGCCACTGTCGGCGAACTTACGGGCGTTCGAACAGCTCTCCGAGGAAGCTCCTCAAGTCCTCGGCGACTCTCTCCGGACACTCCCAGAGCACCAGATGACCGGTCCCCTCGTAGATCTGCACTCGTGCGCCCTCGATACGACCAACCAGGGTTTCCTGATGCTGTCGCGGCACCAGGTGATCGTGGGCGCCCCAAAGCATCAGCGTCGGGACAGTAATGTTGCCGGTCTCTGTCGGAGGAACGGCCTCGCAGAATCCCCGCAGTGAAGTCTTCCAAACCGAGGCTGGCATGGCCAGACCGTCCTGTACCCGGTCCTCGATGTATGCGGCCGGCACAGTGTGCAACATTCTGTACCAGGCCAAAGACTCACGAACCCAGTTCTCTGGGATCGGATCCGTCAGTTGCTCCACCTCGGCCGCAAAGGGCGGCCTTCCGTGGAGAGTCAGCGGCGCGCCTACCAACGTCAAGGATGCAACAAGCTCCGGATGAGAGACAGCGAGTTGCTGGGCGACGTAACCACCACTGGATGACCCCAGGACATGTGCCTGTTTGGCTCCGAATGCCTTAAACACGGCAACGACGTCCTCAACAACTTCACAAAGCGAGTAGCCGTCTGCCGGTTTGTCGGCCGCACCATGACCTCGCAGATCAGGCGCGAGAATCACAAATTCAGGAAGCGAAGCAATGAGGCGATCAAAACTCCGCCAGGACTCGCCCCAGGCGTGCAGGAGCAGCAGTGGGGCGCCGCCGTCGTCGGCTGCTTGTTCCAGGTTCCCTTGCACGAAACAAGGCACGCTGATCCCGGTGCTCAGAGATACGGTCCTGACTTCGGACTCCATGGCCTCAGCGTACGCTCGCCCCACCGTGGGCAGGAAGGCGTACGCTACCGCCGCCCCACCTCCCATTTCCTGACCCCATCCGCGATCTCCCCCGCGTGCGTGTGGTGGAGGTAGTGTTCGCCCGGCAGGGGCACCACCGTCCCGTCAGTGACGCTGGCAGCCTGGCCCCGATGCAGGTCAAGCCACTCCGGGGTCTGTTTGTTCTCCGCAACAACAAACAGCAGCAGCGGCAGATCTTTCGGGAATGCCGTGCCCAGGGCGTTCTTGAAGTTCGAGGAAATGTGGGCCATCTCGTTCAGGTACGTGGGAGACATCGAATTCCGGTTGGTGAGCATCTGCATCTGCTCACGCGCGTATTCGGTATAAACGGGGTTGTCGTCGGAGCTGGTCACAGCTGTGATCAGCCGGAGCAGGCCAAGGTTTTTCGCGACAGACATCAGGCCTGTAGGGAACTCTGTATCCATGCCTGGTTGCCCCGGGACGGAGGTGTCAATGCCGACAAAGGCGCTGACTTCCTCCGGGTAACGGTTGGCGTAGTCGATGCCGTAGAGACCGGCGATGGAGTGTCCCATCAGGATGTAGCGATTGACGTTGAGAGCCTGAAGGGCCCCATGAACTTCCTGCACGATGTTTTCGGTAGTCCGGTCCCGGTCAGTGCCATCACTCAATCCGTAGCCCAAGGGCTCCACCACAATCACCCGATGGTCCTTGGAAAGGTCGCGGACCAGGGGTGCGAAGTCCAGCACAGGCGACGACGTTCCAAAGCCCGGTAACAGGACGACGTCCTTGATGCCGCTGCCGGTCACCAGGACGTTGATCTTCCTGCCGTCCACCTCCACCCGCTGACCATAGGATTCAATCCTGCTGCTCTCGGAATTGCTCGCCACCACGTTCACCACGCTGGTGGTCGCCAACCCCAGCGCCACCGCGGCTCCAATCGCAGAGACTGTCACGAGTAATTTCTTTACTGCCCTCTTCAAACATGCCTTCCCAGTGCGCGCCGTGCGCCCTGTATCCAGCCTCGCTTGTCCCGGCGGCGAGCGCGTCACCCCAGGGTGCTCACTTGGGTAGTCCGTTCGGGGTACGAGGACTTCCTCCTTGGGATGACACCCGGCGCAGACCCCACGCAAAAGCCGGCGGTAGCAACGCCGTCGTGATCCCCGGTGCCTAACCGATGATCGGCCGTTCCTCGGGGAGCATGAACAACCTCGGCCGGGATGCCAGCGCGATGGCTGAGGCAACGGTGACGGAGCCGATGCGGCCGGTGAACATCAAGGCCATCAGCACCCATTCTGCGGTGGGCGGCAGGTGGTAGGTGATTCCTGTACTTAGGCCTACCGTGCCGAACGCGGAGATGGTTTCGAAGAGCACTTTCTCCAGGCTGTAGTCGGTAACCATGAGGAGCAGCAGTGTCCCCAGGACAACGGCCCCTACACCCAGCAAGGCCACGGTGAGCGCCTGCCGTTGGGTGGATGAGCTGATGGAGCGGTGCGCGATGGTGACCTGCTCGCGTCCGCGAACCTCGTTCCAGATGGCGAAGCCCAGGACCAGGAACGTGGTGATCTTGATGCCGCCGGCGGTTCCTGCGCTCCCGCCGCCGATGAACATCAGAATGTTGGTGACCATCAGCGTTTCCGGGGTGGCGACGCCGTAGTCAATGCTGTTGAAACCGGCCGTCCTGGGAAACACGCCTCCTGCCAGGGAACCCAACAATTTGCCGGTGAAACTTAGCGGCCCCAGCGTCTCCGGGCGGTTCCATTCGAAGGCCGCGAAGAGCACTATGCCTGCGCCCAGCAGCAGCAAAGAACCGTAGACGGTCAGCCGGAGATGGACGGTCCAGTTCTTGAACTTGAGACCGGTCCTGAACAGCTGGATGATCACCGGGAAACCCAGTCCTCCAGCAACGATGGCGGCACAAATGGGGACGATGATCCAGGGGTCTTCAGCGAATCCGATGAGGTTGTCGCTGTACAGGGCAAAGCCTGCGTTATTAAAGGCGGAAATCGCGTGGAAGACCCCATGCCAGAGGGCCGTGCCGGGGTTGTCGTCATAAGCGATCCAGAAACGTGCTGTCAGGATGAGCGCCGTGCACGCCTCGAAAACAGCCATGATCTTGAGGACCTTGAAAAGGACGGACTTCACGTCGCCGAAGTTCAGGGTGTGGGTCTCGGACTGGGCCACCAGCTGGCCACGCAGGCCAATGGTCTTCCGCACAAACAATGCCAACAGGGTTGCCAGGGACATGATCCCGAAGCCACCCACCTGAATCAGTGCCAGGATCACCCCATGCCCGAAAGGCGTCCAGTACGTAGCAGTGTCAACGGTGATCAGACCGGTGACGCACACAGACGACACCGCGGTGAAGAACGCTGTGGTGACGATATCGCCGCTGTCGCCTGTCCTCGATATCGGCAGCATCAGCACGCCCGCGCCGACGATGATCACCGCCAGGAAAGCCAGAGGCACCAGACGGACCGGATGCAGCAGCCCCGACACCAAGCGCTGCCCTTGGTCAGCAACAGCCAGTTGCAGCGGGCTGCGGCGGATGAGGGAGCGTTCAGTCATGCCCGATCTTCCTAATGGGTAGGCTTCCGTGCCGAAGCTAGCACCGATCAGCTATGGATCGGCGGGAAGCAGGCAGATCTTGACGAATCCTTAACGCCCCCGCGTTAAGAGCGCATCAAGATTTCCCACGTCCGCATTAAGGAACCGTAAGGAACGTCTTTTCACCACTTTTGCGGGAGTTGACTGTCATCAGCCCCGCAATCGGGGCACTGATGAAAGGACGTTCCAGTGGCCGACGTGGCTGTTGTGGTGATTCTTGTGGTGAGCATGGGAATCGTGATGTGGGTGGCCCACCTGTTGGGCAAGATGGTGGACGGCGAAGGCCCGGTGAGTGGGCGATGAACGCGGACGCGATCATGTGGGTCAGTCTGTTCATCCTTGGCCTGGCCGTTGCAGGGTACCTGCTGGCAGTGCTCCTCAACCCGGAAAAGTGGTGACCCCGAGTGGTCTTCAGCACTGCATCCTTCATCACCCAGATAGCCGTACTGCTTCTGGTCCTCGCTCTCCTGCACAAGCCTTTGGGCGTGTACATGGCCCGGGTCTTCTCCGGTACCAAACACTCAAAGCCTGAAAAGGTCCTTTACCGCCTGGCCGGAGTGGACGCCGGGACTGAACAGAGCTGGTCTGTATATCTGCGCAGCGTTCTGCTCTTCTCACTGATCTCCATTCTTGTGATCTTCGCATTGCAGCGTCTCCAAGGCGTGCTCCCGGGCGGCAACTCCCTGCCGGGCGTGGACCCATGGGTCGCCATGAACACGGCGATCTCGTTCGTCACCAACACCAACTGGCAAACATACGTTCCCGAGGCCACCGTGGGCATCTTCGTCCAGATGTGCCTGCTCGCCGTGCAGAACTTCCTCTCTGCCGCAGTGGGAATCGTGGTGGTTGTGGCCCTGATCCGCGGCATCGTAAGGACCACAACAGACAGGTTGGGCAACTTCTGGGTGGACCTCGCCCGCGCTTCCTTCCGCATCCTGTTGCCCATCGCGACCGTAGCGGCCATCGCCTTGGTGATTGGCGGCGTCGTGCAGAACTTCTGGTCCACCGACGTCACGAACGCCGCCACCGGCACCGCGCAGACCATTCCCGGCGGTCCCGTGGCCTCACAGGAAGCCATCAAAGTCCTGGGCACCAACGGAGGCGGCTACTTCAACGCCAACTCAGCCCACCCCTTCGAAAACCCGAGCGTCTTCACCAGCCTGTTCCAGGTTTTCCTCATCCTCCTCATCCCTTCCGCACTGCCGTACATGTATGGGCGGATGGTGGGAGACCAGCGCCAGGGCTACACCGTCGCCGCTGTGATGGGCGCACTCTGGTTGACCTCGACGTGCCTCATGGCGTGGGCCGTCTCCTCCGCACAAGGAACGGCGACGGCGGCGGCCGGCGGCCTGGGTGAAGGCTTCGAACAGCGCCTGGGTCCGGCGGCCAGTTCCATCTTCGCCGCGTCCACAACCCTGACCTCCACCGGAGCGGTGAACGTCGCCCACGACTCGCTGCCTCCCTTGGCCGGCGGCGTCGCGATGCTGAACATGATGCTCGGCGAAGTGGCACCCGGCGGAACAGGATCCGGGCTCTACGGCATGCTGGTCCTGGCCATCATCGCCGTCTTCATCGCAGGGCTGATGGTGGGGCGGACCCCGGAATTCCTGGGCAAGAAGATCAGCCCCCGCGAAATGAAAATCGCGGCCCTCTACATCCTGGTAACCCCCACCCTGGTGCTGGTACTCGCCGCTGTTTCGGCACTCCTGCCGGAGGTGATGGCCAATGCCCCGGCATCAGGACCGCACCAGTTCAGTGAGCTGCTCTACGCCTTCACCTCCGGTGCCAACAACAACGGCTCAGCCTTCGGCGGCATCACCAGCTCCGGCCCCTACCTCTCCACCCTGTTGGGGCTCGCCATGCTGTTGGGCCGATTCCTTCCCATCGCCTTGGTCCTTGCGCTCGCAGGTTCCCTGGCACGGCAAAGGAAGATCCCGGTCTCCTCCGGGACGGTACCAACCCACGGCCCGCTGTTCGGCTCACTCCTGCTGGCCGTGACCGTGATCCTCACCGCGCTCAGCTACTTCCCCGCCCTGGCTCTGGGCCCCCTCGCAGAAGGACTTATCAAATGACCAACTCCAGCACGGCTCCGGCCGCGGAGACCGAAAAACCCGGCCACCCCGTTGACGCTCCGCCTGCTCCATCGGAACACAAGCACCACACCAAGGCACCGGCCAAGCTCAATGCCGCCTCGCTTCGGGCTGCCCTCCCGGTCGCGTTCAAGAAGCTCGATCCCCGGCAAATGGTCCACTCCCCCGTCATGTTCGTCGTGCTGGTGGGAGCAGCGGCCTGTACCGTGATCAGCGCCGTGAAGCCGGACATTTTCGGCATCGCAGTCACCGCATGGCTGTGGTTGACGGTGCTGTTCGGAACACTCTCCGAAGCCATCGCCGAAGGCCGCGGAAAGGCCCAGGCGGACAGCCTCCGGGCAAGCCGCCAGGGTGTCACGGCACGGCTGCGCCAGGACGATGGAAGCACCAAAGTGGTGGCCGGCACTGACCTGAAGCTCAACGACGTCGTCATCTGCGAAGCCGGGGACGTCATCCCCTCCGACGGCGAAATCATCGAAGGCCTGGCCAGCGTGGACGAGTCCACCATCACCGGCGAATCAGCACCTGTCATCAGAGAGTCAGGCGGCGACAGGTCTTCGGTGACCGGCGGAACCAAGGTCCTCTCCGACAGGATCGTCGTGCGCATCACCGCCGAGCCCGGAGAGACGTTCATCGACAGGATGATCAAGCTGGTGGAGGGCGCCGTCCGGCAAAAGACCCCCAACGAGATCGCCCTTCACGTCCTGCTCGTCTCACTGACTATCGTGTTCCTGGTAGTGACCATGGCCCTGGCGCCCTTCGCATCACTGGCGAACGCCACTCCGTCTCCCATCGTGCTGGTTGCGCTTCTGGTCTGCCTCATCCCCACCACCATTGGCGCGCTGGTTCCGGCCATCGGCATCGCGGGAATGGACCGGCTGGTGCAGCACAACGTGCTGGCAACATCCGGCCGGGCAGTGGAAACAGCCGGCGACATCACCACACTGCTGCTCGACAAGACCGGCACCATCACCTACGGGAACCGGCGTGCCGTGAACTTCTTCCCGGCCAACGACGTCGGACTCGATGAACTCACCGCCGCCGCCCGGCTCTCCAGCCTGGCCGACGAAACACCGGAAGGCCGCTCCATCGTGGAGCTTGCCGATGCCCGCGGTATCGGCGGTCCCGACCTCGCCGGACTGCGCACCGCCTACTCGGACATCACGGTTGTGGAGTTCACCGCCAGCACCCGTATGAGCGGGCTGGACCTGGACGGTCGCCTCATCCGCAAAGGCGCCGCGTCCGCCGTCGGGCATTTTGTCACCGACGCCGGCGGCCGCCTCCCGGCTGAAGTCCAGCGTCGCGTCCAGGAGATTTCCGCCCAAGGCGGCACCCCGCTGCTGGTAGCCGAAAGCACGCACGACGGCGACGCACGGGTTCTGGGAACAGTTCACCTTGCCGATGTGGTCAAGCCGGGCATGAAAGCCCGCTTCGCCGAGCTGCGCGCCATGGGAATCCGAACGGTCATGATCACCGGTGACAACCCGGTGACGGCCAAAGCGATCGCGGCGGAGGCCGGCGTCGACGACTTCGTTGCCGAAGCCACGCCCGAGGACAAACTCGACGTCATCCGCAGGCAACAAGGTGAAGGACGCCTGGTGGCCATGACCGGAGACGGCACCAACGATGCTCCGGCCCTGGCGGCAGCGGACGTGGGAGTGGCCATGAACTCCGGTACGCCGGCGGCCAAAGAAGCAGCCAACATGGTGGACCTCGACTCGGACCCCACCAAACTGATCAACATTGTGGGCATCGGCAAGCAGCTGCTCATTACCCGGGGAGCTTTGACAACGTTCTCCGTGGCCAATGATGTTGCCAAGTACTTCGCCATTGTCCCGGCGCTGTTCACAGCAGCCTTCCCCGGGCTTGGACTGCTGAACATCATGGGGCTGGCCAGTCCGGCGTCGGCGATTCTGTCAGCCGTGATCTTCAACGCCCTCATCATCATTGTCCTGGTCCCCTTGGCATTGCGGGGCGTGAAGTACAGGGCAGTGTCAGCCAACCAGGCCCTGGGCCGGAACCTGCTGCTCTACGGATTGGGCGGTCTGGTTGCCCCGTTCCTCGGAATCAAACTCATCGACCTGGTCTTGTCCCTCATCCCAGGCATCGGCTAGGAGCCATCCATGAACACCATTTCCGGATACCTTCGCCAAGCGGGCACCGCAGCCAGGTTCCTGCTGCTGGCAACCATCGTGCTGGGTTTGCTCTACCCCCTGGTGGTCTTCGGCGCAGGGCAGCTGGTTGCGCCGTTCCAGGCCAACGGATCCATCGTGAAGGACTCCGCCGGGCGGCCGGCAGCATCAGCGCTCATAGCCCAGACCATGGCGGACGAGTCAGGAACGCAGAGCCCCCAGTGGTTCCACGCCCGGCCGTCCGCCGTCATGTGGGACCCGGCGTCGTCCTCGGCCAGCAACCTTGGACCCAACGATCCCAAACTCCTGGACGCCGTGAACAGCAACCGTGCAGCTATCGCGGCAGCAGAGGGCGCCAACCCAGCCGACATTCCGGCGGATGCCCTCACGGCCAGCGGATCAGGGCTGGACCCGCACATTTCAAAGGCCTACGCGGATCTCCAGGTCCAGCGGGTTGCCAAAGCCCACGGACTCGAAGCCGGCGACGTTCAGACCTTGGTGGACCAGCAGACCAGCAGCGGGCTCGAGGCCTTCCTCAGCCAGCCGTCGGTCAACGTGACCTTGCTGAATCTGGATGTCGCCCGGCTGGCCGCGAACCCGTGAGTAGCTTCGGTTCCCGAGTGGAAGAATGAGGACATGGCGCGGGCAACACTGAGGATTTTTCTGGGGGCAGCACCGGGCGTCGGCAAAACTTACGCAATGCTCGAAGAAGCCCACAGGCTGCTGGGCCGCGGCGAGGACGTGGTGGTGGCCTTCGCCATGCACCACGGACGCGCCGATACCCAAGCGCTCACCCAGGGGCTTGAGATCGTGCCGACCCGGTCCATCGAGTACCGGGGAAGCACCTTCGAAGAGATGGACCTGGACGCGGTCCTGGCCCGGCGCCCACACACCGCGGTCGTGGACGAGTATGCCCACACCAACATTCCCGGGAGCCGGAACCAGAAGCGCTGGCAGGACATTGAGGAATTGCTGGACGCCGGCATCAATGTCCTGTCCACGGTGAACGTGCAACACCTGGCCTCGCTGGGCGATGTTGTCAGCGCCATCACCGACGTCAAGCAGGCCGAAACCGTCCCGGACGACGTCGTGCGCCGCGCTGACCAGATCCATCTGGTGGACATTTCGCCTGAGCTGCTCCGGCAACGCCTGGGCGACGGCAAGATCTACGATGCCGACAAGATCGACGCCGCCCTGTCCAACTACTTCCGGGTGGGCAACCTGACAGCACTGCGGGAACTGGCGCTGCTCTGGCTCGCCGACCGCGTGGACGAAGGATTGGCGCGCTACCGGGCAGAGAACCAGATCGAGGAAAGTTGGCCTGCCCGCGAGCGCATCGTCATCGGGCTGACCGGGGGCGCCGAAGGCGAAGTACTGATCCGGCGTGCCGCGCGGATCCTCAAGAGGGTCAACGGCGGTGACCTCCTGGCCGTCCACGTCCGGGCCGCTGACGGTGTGTCCGCCGAGTCCCCCCAGGACCTGGAAGCTCAACGAACCCTGATTAAGGACCTCGGCGGCAGCTACCACACGGTCTCCGGAGAAGACCCTGCCAAGGCACTGCTGGACTTTGCCCGGAGTGTGAACGCCACCCAGATCGTGGTGGGAGTATCACGCCGCAAATTCCCCGCGAACCTGCTCAGCGGTGGCGTGGGAAGCCGAGTCGTCAGAGGATCCGGCGACATCGACGTCCACATGGTCTCCCACCCCCTGGGAGGCCGCGGCCTGGAGCGCACCCGAAAACGCGACCTCGGGCGCGTGCGTGTAGCCGTTGGTTTTGCCATGGCCGTGATCGTTCCGGTGCTGCTGCAGCTGGTGCTTGCGGCGGCCCCAACCCACAACATTGCCACGGCAGTGCTGATCCAGCTCAGCGGCTCGGTAGCCGTTGCCCTGGTGGGTGGCTTGTGGCCCGCCCTTCTGGGTGCGCTCTGGAGCAGCGTCCTGGTGAACTACTTCTCCATCCCGCCGATGGGGACACTGACCATCAGTGACCCACAGAACCTCCTGGCCCTCCTGGTGTTCGCCGGAGTTTCTTCCGCGGTGGCGGTGGTGGTGGACCTCTCCGCTCGGCGCTCGAAGGAGGCAGCACGCGCACGCTCTGAAGCAGCCACCCTGGCAGACCTCACCCGCAGGGCAACCACCGCAGAAGACCCCGTGCAGGATCTCCTGGAACAAGCACTGGAAGTCTTCCAGGTCCACGGCGCGGCACTGTACGTTTCCTCCGCCGCGGACAACCGGCAGCTCCGGCCGTCCCCAGCAGAGCCGGAATGGCGCCGCGTCGCTGCCGCGGGCAGCACCCAAGGTGACCAGGACGACGTCGACAACATTGAACAGGTGGACAGCACCACCAGGCTGATCCTCAGCGGCCGGATACTGCCCGCCAGCGACCGTCGGCTCCTCGGAGCCTTCGGCGCGCATCTGTCCGCGTTGCTCGAACGCGGCCAGCTCGCCGCCACCCGCCGGGAAGTGACGCGGCTGGCCGAAAGCAACACCATGCGGACCTCTATCCTCAGGGCCGTCTCGCATGACCTCCGCACACCCCTGGCGGGCATCAAGCTCGCTGTTGGAGGGCTGCGCCAGCCCGGCGTGCAGTACACCGAGGACGAAGAGCAGGAACTGCTGGCCACCATCGACGAATGCTCGGACCGCCTGGACGGGTTGGTCGGCAATCTGCTGGACATGTCCCGCATCACTTCAGACTCCGTCAACGCCCTCATCAAGCCCCTGCGCTGGTACGACGTGATCCCCGCCGCCCTGCACGGCATCGCACCTGGACGGGTCAGGGTGGACCTGCCACCCAACATGCCCGAAGTGGACGCCGACGCCGGCATGCTGGAACGGGTCATCGCGAACATCGTGGAAAATGCCGTGAAATACGCCCCTGACTCCGAGGTGGTCATCGCCGGCGCCGCGGGAGGGTTCAGCACCACAACCCTGGACGGCAGGCCCGCCGGCGAACTGCGCATCATTGACCACGGCCAAGGCGTCCCGGCCAGCAACGTCCTGAAAATGTTCCAGCCCTTCCAACGGCTGGACGATGTTCCCGCGACCACAGGCGTGGGCCTGGGCCTTGCCGTAGCCCAAGGATTCACCGAGGCCATGGGTGGCACACTCACCGCCGAAGAAACACCCGGAGGCGGGCTCACCATGCTCATCAGGCTCCCCCTCTCCACAGGTCCCGCCCCGGACCTGCCGCAACGCCCCGCGGCTCCCTCTGTTACCGCACTGCCTGCCCCGAAAGGCCCCTAGTGAACATTCTGGTCGTGGACGACGACCCCCACATTGTCAGGGCGCTCGCCATCACCTTGAAAGGCCAGGGATACACGGTGGTGACCGCCACCGATGGAGAGTCCGCTCTTCGCGCCGCCGCCCAGCGGCCCATCGCGGTGATGATCCTGGACCTCGGCCTGCCCGACATGGACGGGAACGCCGTCATCGCTGCAGTTCGTGAATGGAGTGCTGTACCGATTCTGGTGCTCTCCGCCCGGCACGGCTCCAACGACAAAGTGGAAGCCCTGGACGCAGGCGCCGACGATTACATCACCAAGCCCTTCGGGTTGGAGGAACTCCTGGCAAGGCTGCGGGCGTTGTTGCGCCGAAGCACCGAACCCAGCGAAGAGATCACCAGGGTTGAGACCAGCTCCTTCACAGTGGACCTGGGCAAGAGGCAAATCACCAAGGCCGGCCAGGACGTCCGTATGACACCCACGGAATGGAACATCCTGGACATCCTGGTCAGGAACCCGGACAAGCTCATCACCCAGCAACAACTCCTCACGGAAGTCTGGGGACCGGCCTATGCCAAGGAAGCCAACTACCTCCGCGTCTACATGGCCCAGCTCCGCCGAAAACTCGAAAAAGAACCGGGGAGCCCCCGGCACCTGATCACCGAGCCAGGGATGGGCTACAGGTTTGTCCCCTGAGTCCGGCAGGTGCCCGCACCGCCGTCGTCATTCTCAAGCTTTTTCGGCAGCCGCTTTCAGGTCTGCGGCGAACCGGGTGAAACTGGCGTCGAAGGACGGAATCTTATTGGCGAAGAGCGGGAAGATGGGCCCGCCTATCTTCTCCGCCATCTCGAAGCGGGACCGGCCGTCGTTGGTCTCGGTGATGGTGTAAGTCCGGGTTCCCAGAGCGTCACCCCAGGCGAGCTTGGCAGGCGCTTGGAATTCCTTGACTTTGAGTTTGAACGTGCGGCTGGGGTCCAACGTGGACACCAAGGTGATCTTCGATCCCGGGGCAATCTCACCGTCCACGGACACCACCGTGGAATTCCACGTGGGGTAATTCCCGGCGTCGGTCAACAGCCGCCACACCTTGGAGGGAGGCGCGTCGATGAGAGTGGCTACCCGCGTCTCACGACTGAATGTCTTGCTGGTAGTGGTGGCAGTTCCATCGGATATCTCAGACATGGCTTCCGGCTCCTCTACGCGGGAATGCGGTGATGATGATGATGCTACAGGTGCGCTGCTACATTGAAAGCCATGATTTTGGGAGCCCGTAAATTATTTGCTGCTGTCACTGGCGCGGCCCTGCTGGGGAGTTCCCTGAGCGCTTGCGTTGGACCACAGCCAGGCTCCACCACTTCGCCGCTCCCCACGTGCCGGGCCGCCTTTCCTTCGGCACCACCTGAAGGCATTCTGGCCGGCGTGAATCTGGACTGGGAGCACGAAACCCTTGAGCAATACGCGGCGAACCTTGGGCAACGGCCCGCTGTCACGGTGACGTTCACCGACTTTCCCATGTCGGGGACAGATAGAGGGAACGTTGAAGCCGCGTTCGAGCAGATCCGTGCCAACGGCGGGACGATGCTCCTCACCCTCGAGCCCAAGCAAGGGTTGGCTTCCGTCACACCGGAGGTTGCCGTCGAGTTGTCAACCATGCTGGCCCGATTCAACAACGCAGGCGTTCCCGTCATCGTCCGTTTCGCCCACGAGATGAATGGGTCCTGGTATGCCTGGGGCCAGCAACCCACGGCCTACGTGGCCGCCTATCAGCGCGTGGCCACAGCAGTTCATGCAAAGGCCGCAGGAAGCGCCATGATGTGGGCGCCGAACTATGGCGGCGGATACCCCTTTAGCGGCGGTAAGTATCAAGCCGTAGCCGGAACACCGGAGTTCGCTGCGTTGGACACCAACAAAGATGGCGAAGTCACCGGCGTTGACGATCCCTACGCCCCCTACTACCCCGGGGATGATGCAGTGGATTGGGTGGGCATGTCCCTCTACCACTGGGGCAATACCTACCCTTGGGGTGCCAACGTCATTCCCGAACAGGGCAAATTCCTTCAGCAACTGACCGGCAACTACAACGGTGCCGGCGGCGACGATCTCGCCGTCCCGGACTTCTATACCGAGTACGGGACCGCCCGGAACAAACCCGTGGCCATTCCTGAGACTGCGGCCCTCACGGTCGCATCAGGCGAGGGTGCCGACGCTTTGGCCATTAAAGAGGCCTGGTGGGGTCAGCTCTTCGATCCGGCCATCCCCACGGACTACCCCGCCCTGAAAATGATCAACTGGTTCGAATGGGACAAGAACGAGGTTGAGGTGAAGGCCACCGTGGACTGGACGGCAACCAAAAATCCCCAGGTGCGCGAGGCGTACACGGCGGCCCTCCCGGACTGGTTCACCTTCGCCGACGCTCCCGCAGCATGTTCGCCCGCCGGAGACGCACCATCCTGAGCCCCTGCGCGCACACCAGCATTAGGGGGCCAGAGCAGGGAGATAGGGGGCTGCGGCAGGGAGCAGGCGCGGCTGGAGTGGCCTACCATTAGGCGCATGGAGACCTTTGACCCTACCGAGCACATCCGCGGGCTCCACGAGCTGGTGGCTGGCTCCGCGGACATCAAGGCTATCCTCGATGGCCTGACCCGGTTCGCATCAACTGCCATCAGCCAAGCCAGCGGAGCCCGTATCGATTGTGCTGTGACACTTCGCCGGCGCAAACGCACAGCCACCGTTGCGGGCAGCAGTGAAAAGGCTGTGCACCTGGACCATATTGAACAAACCCTCAAGGAGGGTCCCTGCCTGGAAGCCCTGGACAAGGGGCGCCCGGTGCTGCTGGCCGACGTCGAAACTGACATCGACTGGCCCGAGTACAGCCGGCTCCTTGCAGCAGAAGGCGTCCACAGCGCCCTCGGGGTGCCTATGATGCTGGGCGAAACCTCGGAGGCAGTTCTGAACTTCTTCGCGCCGGCGCCGGGACTCTTCACCGAGGACGTCATCAGGGAGGCAACCGATTTCGCGGACGTTGCCGGAAGCACGTTGCGCCTTGCCATCCGGATCGAAGCCACAGAGCAGCTGAATACGGACCTGAAGGCCGCCATGGCCAGCAGAACAGTGATTGACCTTGCCTGCGGCGTGATCATGGCCCAGAACCGCTGTGGACACGACGAGGCGTTCCAGCTGTTGACCACCGCCTCCAGCCACCGAAACCAGAAACTCCGCGTCGTAGCCGAAGAGATTGTTGAAAGGGTAACCGGGAGCAGCGACGGAAAGCTCAACTTCGAGGACTAGCTGCAGTAACCCGAAAGAGCCGCGTAACGGCCTTAGGTACATCATTGGATGAATACACTCATCGATGTACTGTAAAGTTATGCAGGTTCTCTCCAACGCACCGGTCCTCGCCAGATTTGGCTACGCGATCTCGGACGCCACCCGAGCCAAGGTTCTGTTGGCCCTTGCCGAGGCTCCGTCCTTCCCGTCCGACTTGGCAGACGCGATTGGCGTATCACGGCAAAGCATGTCCAATCACCTGACGTGCTTGAGAGGGTGCGGACTGGTGGTCGCGATCCCCGACGGCCGCCGTACCCGCTATGAACTCGCCGATCCCCGGCTGGGCCATGCCATCAAGGACCTGATGAGCGTCGTCCTCTCCGTCGATCCCGCCTGCTGCGCACCCGACGGGAGCTGCATCGCATGAGCACATTCCAAGGAACAATGCACCCCGTGCGCCGGCTCACCTTGATGCGCCGCATTCGGATTTTCGCTGCGGCCACCATCAGCTACAACGTCATCGAGGCCGCTGTGGCGCTGTGGGCCGGCGGCGTAGCGGATTCCTCGGCGCTGGTCGGCTTCGGTCTCGACTCAATCATCGAAGTCACGTCCGCCTTGGCATTGTCCTGGCAGTTCTCCAGCAAGGATCCGGAACGGCGTGAACATCTCACCCTCCGGGTGATCGCGCTTTCCTTCTTTGCCTTGGCCGCGTTCGTGGCCCTCGACGCCGTCCGCTCGCTGACAGGGGCCGGAGAAGCCCGGCACTCCACCGCAGGCATCATCATTGCCGCCCTTAGCCTGGCCATCATGCCGGTACTGTCCTGGGCACAGCGCACCGCGGGCCGGGAGCTCGGCTCAAGGACCGCCGTCGCCGATTCGAAACAGACGCTCCTGTGCACGTACCTTTCTGCCGTCCTGCTGATCGGACTGGTGCTCAACAGCACCCTGGGGTGGTGGTGGGCGGACGCCGGCGCCGCACTGGTCATAGCCGGCATCGCCGTCAGGGAAGGCATCAACGCCTGGCAGGGGGACAGCTGTTGCGCACCTGTGGTGCAGCACCCGAAAGGCACGGGTGAATCGGTCACTACCGGCACCAAGGAAACGGACGCAACAGATTCCTGCTGTGCCGGGTGTGCAGCTTCGGCAAGCCCGCTCCCGGGGATCTCTATCGAAAGCCGGTAGGCCGCCCGGCAGAAACAGACGCGCCCTCAGCAGTGGAAGCTTCAGCCAGCCATCCCAACGCCTCCAGTCGCGACGTGAAAAACATGGTGGGGCACGGAACCTTGCTGGTGTGAAGCTGGTACTGGACCACGGTGCGGTCCACCGGGCTCTCTCCCAGTAACGCGATCCTGGACGCGGCGCACGGTTCCTCGAAGACCTCCCGCGCCCGACGGCTCAGGAACCCAGTGGCAGCCATGTCCACCAGCAGCGGGAGTTTCCGACCGTCCGCAAGTCTATTGACGGCATCCACGGCCGCACGGGCGTTCCCCGCTTCGATGCGCACGCCGTGGTTCCACACCAGATGCAGGACACCCTTTTCCAGACGGAGGACGCTGTCGTCCAACTCAATCTGTTCCATCCTGCACCTCCTACGTAACCGTCTCCTGCCCCTGCGGTGATCCGCTGGACTTAGTAAAGAACAATTATCTGCCCTGCGCCCGAGTAATCGGTACTTGCCTTTTGTCTCCGTCGGCATTAGGAACTACCTACCCGTACGCGCGCAATTGGCACTGTCGTGCCATGTGTCAAAGTGGAGTCACTGATCGCGGGAAACAAGGAGCACTGTGAGTACGGAACTAGCGTGGAGCCGCGGCGAGTGGACCAACCAGCCGGCCGACGTCGTCGAGCATGGAACTGACCTGCTGGTCACCGCGGCCGAAGGCAGCGACGCCTGGCGCGTCACCTCCTACGGTTTCGTGCACGATACCGAACACGCGCTGCTTGCCCCGTTTCCGCTGGACAGCGCCATGGAGGTTGAGTTCACCGCCGCGTTCTCGCAGCAGTTCGACCAGGCGGGGATTTTCGTCCGAGTCAGCGCCGGGCATTGGGTCAAGGCAGGCGTTGAATTCGCCGACGGCGCCGCTCAACTGGGCGCAGTGGTCACCGACCGTTTCTCGGACTGGTCTTTGGCGCCGGTCCCGGAATGGAACGGCGGCCGGGTACGTGTGCGCATCAGCCGCTCGGGCGACGCACTGACCATTCGGGCCGCGGCGGGGACCGGCCCGCTGCAACTGGTGCGCGTGGTTCCTTTCGCCCCGGAGCTGGCCGCCTTCGCCGGCCCATTCACCTGCGCCCCCACCCGCGCCGGACTCACCGTTCCGTTCCACTCCTGGCGGGTTACTCCCCCTGACAGCCAGCTCCACTGACGATTGGCTTGCGGGGTGGTCACTTCATGAGATTATGGAGACTTCCGCAGCTTGCCATCGACGGCGGCTGCAACACAGTCGGCTCCGTAACAGTCCTATGGGGGGCACATCACGGTGGAAGATACTGCAAGTCTTTGGCGTACTGACCCTTCGACATTCCGCGACGTGGTGATCGACCGCGCCGCACTGGAAGCTGCACTGGCCGGCGATTGTCCGCCCATGGAGCGCGTAAGGTACCTGGGCTTGCTCCGCCGGGACACTGAAGCCCTGGACGAAGGCTTCAAGCTTCTACCCGACTCCCCCGACCGCCGCGAGTTGCTGCTGATTCTCGCCCAGGTCTACCAACGGCAATACCGCTGGCACGATGCCGCAGTTCTTCACGAAAAGGCGCTCCGGACCGTTCGGACACCCGACGAGGAAGCCTACGTCCGCCACCACATTGGCCGCCGCCTGTTCGACGAAGCCCGTTTCCGTGCCGCTGCAGACGAGTTCCAGTGGGCCGCGGACCTCTACCGGGTGGCCGGCAACCTCGAAGCGGTGGAAGAAAACCGCCAGGCCATGCGCCGGGCCTTGCAAGTGCACAGCGACGAGCGAAGCGGCGGACGGCCGGCGTTCGAGCTCTCCTGACTTAGTGATTAGCTGTTCGTATGCATGAACAGCTCCCCATCGTTGAATTCGCCTTCCCCGGGCCACTTCGCGATCGCTTGGTCAGTGCGATCCTGGCTGGCCGCAAGACTGCTACGACTTCCCTTCTCCACGAATACGAGGTCGGCAACGAACCGCTGCCCGTTGTCGGGCACAGGGGTGCGGTCATCGATTCGGATGGACAGAGGGTGGCGGTGATTCACACTACCGCGGTCCGGATCGTCCCACTCCGCGATGTTCCGTTGGATCACGTGCTGGCCGAAGGAGAGGGGTACGGTACGGTCACAGATTGGCTGGTCGGCCACACCGAATTCTGGTCATCAGAGCCAATGAAGGCGGAGCTTGGCGAGGATTTCACCATCACCGCCTCATCGCTTGTTGTACTTGAACAATTCAGGGTCGCCGGTTGACCACCGCCCTTACGTCCAACGACTGATGTAGCATAGTAAGCAAGCTGACTATTTGCGATAGGCCGGGGGTGCCTGAATGCCTGATATGGACCGTTGGCCAACCAGCCGGTTGCTGTCTACGGCAGCGAGACTGGTGGAGCTGGCATGGAACGAAAAACTGCGCCCACTTGGCCTCACCTATCCGGCAGTGCTCACCCTCGATGCCGTGGCAACGGGTGGGCCCATCACCCCTGGAAAACTTGCCCAGAACGTCCGCGTGCAGGCGCAGACCATGGGCCCGCTCCTCAACAGGCTCGAAGCCCGCGGATACATCCTCAAAGAACCCAACCGCTTTGACCGACGCAGCCAACTGGTGTCGATCACCCCATTGGGCCTTGACCTGTTGGAACAGTCCCACGGCCAGGAAAACTCGGTGCTCTCCACCATCAATCTGGACTCCGAGGGACTCCGCGACGAACTCATGGCCATCGTGCGGGACACCCCCTTCCACTAGCTCTCAGGGGCCTGCGTAGACGGAACCCTCCGCGGCAAGGCAGTATGGAGTTAACGCTGATGAAGTCCGGCGCTAGAAAAGTCGTATCTCCACACCCCGGGCCAGCGTGACGTACTGCGACGCCCGGACCAAGCAAAAGGGCATCATGAGTGAACTTCGAATAGGCGACAGCCTCCCCGTAGACCTTCTTAGCTTCAGGGCAGCAGAATGCCTTGTATCAACAGGCGCGCCTGAATCAGAGGATGTCTGTGTTCTGGATGCAGGGCACACCGGCAACCACCTGGCTGCCGGTGCAGACATGGTAGTCAGGGCCGTCTGGAGCTAAAGGCAAAGGACAATGCCAAGGGGAAGCGACCCAGCCGGGTCGCTTCCCCTTGGCATTTAACCTACGTGCCGCAGAAAGTCCGGTACGGGCCGAAACTCTCAGGCGCCGGAACCGCGAACTTCTCCAGTCCAAGGCGTTCCGAATAAGGCGAGCTGAGCGCCTCCAGCAGTTCCGCCGTCGGGCCGGTGTCCCCGTTCGTCGCAGCCGCGAGAGCCTCTTCCACAAGATGGTTCCGCGGGATGTAGATCGGGTTGACCCTGTCCATGGCATCAGCGTCGGGCTTCTGGGCCCGCCACCGTCCTAGCCAGTCGTCAAACGCCGGGAGATCGAGAAGCGCGCCGCGGACGGGCTCGGCATCCCCGCGGGCCGCCTTGCCGAGGTTGCGGAAGAACGAGGTGTAATCGGCGCGCGCCTCCTGGACCAGCTTCAGGAGGTCATCCACCAGAGGCGACGCAACGGCGTCGTCAATTCCCTCCGGAAGCCCCAGCTTGGCTTGCATGCCACTGAACCAGGCAGCACTGTACTGCTGCCGGAAACCGCCGAGTGCTTCGACGGCGAGCGCCACCGCCTGCTCCTCGTCATCATGGATCAAAGGCACCAGCGATTCCGCGAACCGGGCCAGGTTCCACTCGGCCACCACCGGCTGGTTGCGGTAGGCGTACCGACCCTGCTCATCGATGGAGCTGTACACCGCACCGGGATCGAACCCGTCCATGAAGGCGCATGGACCGTAGTCGATGGTTTCGCCGGACACCGTCATGTTGTCCGTGTTCATGACGCCGTGGACGAAGCCCACCAGCATCCACTGGGCTACAAGCCGCGCCTGGACCGCTATGACGCCCTTGAGCAGGGCGAGGTACGGGTTGTCTGCAGTGCTCGACGACGGGTGGTGGCGTTCGATTGCGTGGTCGGCCAGGCGGCGCAACAGTTCGATGTCGTTGCCGGCCCTCGCGTACTGGAAGCTGCCCACCCGGATGTGGCTGCTCGCCACGCGGGTAAGGACCGCGCCCGGGAGGACCGTCTCGCGCTGGACCGATAGGCCCGTGGCGACGACAGCCAAGGACCTGGTGGTCGGAATATTCAGGGCGTGCATCGCTTCACTGACGATGTACTCGCGCAGCATGGGTCCGACGACGGCCCGGCCATCGCCGTTCCGCGCGAATGGCGTCCGGCCGGAACCCTTCAAATGGATGTCGCGTAGCTTCCCGTCAGCGTCGGCGACCTCACCCAAAAGCAGTGCGCGCCCGTCCCCCAACCTGGGCGAATAAGAACCGAACTGGTGCCCGGAATACCCCTGTGCCACCGGGGTTGCATCCTCCGGCAGGGCGTTGCCGATCAGCAGCCGCATGCCCTCCGGGCTCCGCAGGAAACCAGGGTCAAAGCCAAGTTCGACGGCGAGTGGTTCATTGACCAGCAGAAGCTGCGGATCCGGGGCCACCTCCGCCCGCCACGGAACAGCCAGCTCGGGGAAGTCGCGGGCGAAGTGGCCCTCGAAGGCAATGGTCGATTCGGCGGAGTGGCTCATCAATTAAGGATAGGGCGGTTTTGGGCGGGGGTGGTAAGGATGCTGAGGGACGCGGACTGCAAGACTCAGGGTGTCCGCGGGTTATCCTTCAAACCGTGACTACTACAACCGACACCACCGAGACCGAGATTCAACGAAGGCTCGGCCAGTCGTATAAGAAGACCTCAATCATCCTGGGCGTCATCGGCATGTTCATCCTGGGAATTCCCTTGGGCATCGCGGCCTTTATCTTTGCCCGCAAAGCCGAGACCCAAGGCGTCAAGGCCACTGCTGGGATCGTGCTGGCTGTCCTTGATATCGTCCTGGCGATCGTGGTCATGGTAGTGCTCAAGCCGTTCAACATTTAGGCGGGGCGCATTCCCCTCCCTTCCGTCCTCTACGGCTGAAAGAGCTGGCCAACAGGGATTAACACCCGACAGGTCCGGCTCAAGGAATGGTGACTTGCTCGTCGACCCGCTCCGTGAACGGGAGCCTGTCCGGACAGGCCACGGATGCCATCACCGGCCCTCCGGGTTTTGCTGTGTATCGCACACACGCGCTGACGGTTCGCTGTTCAGCCCACCAACCCCCACTGGTGGTTAGGTGTTCGCGGAAGTACCGGTCGGCATGGAAGTTGCCGTCGGCCTCCCAACCGAACGAGTAAGTGACGCTGTTTCCCTGTAACTTTGAGCGCACGGCGTCCCTGTCGGACGTATCCGTGGCCGCGGTAAACCCGATGAACCAGTCCATACCCTCTGCAGCGCGGTCCCGGATGGCGCTTCGTCCCAGTTCCTCGATGCCGGGCCGGGCACATGAGGACAAGGCCACCAGGATGACCATTGCGCAGCAAAGCGTCCAGCCACGTCTCATTCATTCCCCCAAAACTTATGAAACCCCAGCCTAACCCTGGGCGGGCACCAGCGGACGGTGACGCGTCCGCCGTCGTACATTGCCACCATCGATCGCTCCCCCGCGAGTCCCCTGGAACGTCGAGCGCCTGACCACGAAGCTGAAGAGCGAGTACTCCATTGTTGGAGGGTAGCTTTCACCCCCAACGTCCCGTGTAACCCTCTTGTAACCCCCTCCGCCCTTTACTTGTGACGTGGGCCACTTTCCAGCGAATGATGTGCCGGATGGTGTCCACTCGCAAGCAACGGAAAGAGGAATCATGCCTGACACACCCAACGGTGCTATGGAAACCTGGCTGGCGCAGTTCGACGCAGCCCTGTGCAGCCGGGACATCGAAGCAGCACTGGCGCTGTTTGATGACGAATCGTATTGGCGCGACTTCGTCTCCTTCACCTGGAACCTCAAGACCCTTGAGGGCAAGGCCGGGATCAAGGACATGCTGGAGGCCGTGCTCGGCGATGTCCAGCCATCCAACTGGGCCTTGGCCGAGGACGCCGCGGGCGACGCCATGAACCCCGAAGCCTGGGTCAATTTCGAGACCCTGCAAGGAAAGGGCTACGCACACCTGCGGCTCCGCAACGGAAAGTGCTGGACACTGCTGACAACCATGCAGGAGCTCAAAGGATACGAAGAGAAGAAGGGTCCCCACCGCGAACAAGGAGTGGCCCACAGCATCGAAAAAGGCAGGAAGTCCTGGCTGGAACGCAAAGAGGAAGAAGCTGCCAGGCTCGGCCATGAGGACCAGCCCTACGCCCTGGTCATTGGCGGCGGGCAGGGCGGCATCGGCCTCGGTGCACGGCTCCGGAGACTGGGCGTGCCCACCATCATTGTGGACAAGAACGCCCGTCCCGGTGACGCCTGGCGCAACCGGTACAAGTCCCTCCACCTGCACGACCCCGTCTGGTACGACCACCTGCCGTATCTGAACTTCCCCGACGACTGGCCGGTCTTCGCAGCCAAGGACAAGATCGGCGACTGGCTTGAGCACTACACCAGCATCATGGAGCTCAACTACTGGTCCAATACCGAATGCACCAAAGCTCGGTGGGATAAGGAAAGCGGTACGTGGGAGGTCACCGTCATCCGCGACGGCGAACGGGTCACCTTGCGTCCCCGGCAGCTTGTCTTCGCCTTGGGCGTTTCCGGCTACCCCAACATCCCGGTCTTCGACGGCGCCGACTCCTTCCTTGGGGAGCAATACCACTCCTCCAAGCACCCCGGCGGTGGGGACTGGACCGGCAAGAAAGCTGTAGTGATCGGCTCCAACAATTCCGCCCACGATATCTGCGCGGACCTCTGGGAGCACGGAGCGGACGTGACCATGGTCCAACGTTCATCCACCCACATCGCCCGGAGCGAATCCCTGATGGACCTGGCCCTCGGCGATCTCTATTCCGAAAAAGCACTGGCCAACGGAGTGACCACCGAAAAGGCCGACCTCCTCTTCGCTTCCCTGCCCTACCGCATCCTTCCGGAGGCCCAGGTGCCGGTGTACCAGGAAATGGCAAAGCGGGACGCCGGGTTCTACTCCCAGCTCGAAGCCGCCGGATTTGAGCTGGACTTCGGAGTGGACGGTTCCGGCCTGTTCCTCAAGTACCTGAGGCGCGGCTCCGGCTACTACATCGACGTCGGCGCATCGCAGCTGATCATCGACGGCCGCGTGAAGCTCGCCAACGGCCAGGTCAGCAAAATTACCGGCAACGCCGTGATCATGGACAACGGCGACGAACTCGAAGCCGACGTGATCATCTACGCAACCGGTTACGGCTCCATGAACGGCTGGCTCGCCGACCTCGTCTCACCCGAAGTGGCAGACCAAGTGGGCAAGTGCTGGGGGTACGGCTCCGACACCCCCAAAGACCCCGGGCCCTGGGAAGGCGAACTGCGCAATATGTGGAAACCCACCAACGTGGAGAACCTTTGGATCCACGGCGGAAACCTGCACCAAAGCCGGCACTACTCCAAGTACCTCGCCCTGCAGCTGAAAGCCCGGATGGAAGGGCTCCCCACTCCCGTGTACGGCCTGCAACCATCCCACCACACCCGCTGAAGGAGCCGATTGTGAAAGCAGCAAGATTCCACGGCCGCAACGACATCAGGATCGACGACGTCCCGGAGCCGGAGGTGCGGCCCGGCACCGTCAAGATCCAAGTGGCCTGGTGCGGCATCTGCGGAACCGATCTCCACGAGTACTTGGAAGGGCCCATCTTTGTCCCTGCTCCCGGACACCCGCATCCCCTGTCGGGGGAAGAAGCCCCGGTGACCATGGGCCACGAATTCTCCGGAACAGTCGTGGACGTTGGCGAGGGTGTCCAGGCGCTCTCGGTGGGCGACAACGTCGTCGTGGAACCCTATTTCGTGTGCAATGAGTGTCCGCCCTGCAAGGCGGGGAACTATCACCTCTGCACCAAAATGGGCTTCATTGGGCTCTCCGGCGGAGGTGGAGGCCTGGGCGGCATGGTGGTTGTGGACACCAGGTGGGTCCACAAAGTCGGCAACATCCCGCTGGATCAAGCCGCCTTGATCGAGCCCCTGTCCGTGGCCCACCATGCGGTCGCCCGAAGCGGTGCCAAGCCCGGAGACGTTGCCTTGGTGGGTGGCTCAGGACCTATCGGGCTGCTGACGGCCGCTGTATTGAAAAGCCAGGGGGTCACCACGGTGATCAGCGAACTCAGTGCGGCCCGGAAAGACAAAGCCATCTCCAGCGGGGTGGCTGACCATGTCATCGACCCCGGCCAGGAGGATCTGCAGGCACGGCTGTTGGAGCTGACCGACGGCGTGGGCGCGGACGTGGCTTTCGAGTGCGCCGGAGTCAACGCGGTGCTGGATACGCTCCTGACGGCGGTGAAACCCGCAGGTGTGGTGGTGAACGTTTCCATTTGGGGCCGGCCGGCGACAGTGGACATGCAGAAAATAGTGCTGAAGGAGATCGACTTGCGCGGCACCATAGCCTACGTCCGGGACCATGCCGAGGCCATCAAGCTGGTCCAGGAGGGAAAGGTAAATCTGGAGCCCTTCATCACGGCGAGGATTGCGTTGGAAGACCTGGTGGAGCAAGGCTTCAATACGCTCATCCACCACAATGACACCGCGGTGAAGATCCTCGTCCACCCTAGGTAGGTCCACCCCTAGGTAGGTCCACCCCTAGGAACCTCCATCCCTGGGCATATCCGCCGGCGCCAGGAGCGCCGGCGGATTACTGCTCCTCGTTGACGGCCGCCTTGGTCGTTTCACGCTGGGTGGCCACCCAGCTGGCAAGTACTTTCAGGGCATCGGCGGAGGGCGTGTCTTCCTCGGCAGTGTAGACATTGATGCGCAGCCCTGGATCTGCCGCCAGTTCCAGGGCCTCGTAGCTGAGGTCCAGATCGCCCACGATGGGATGGTGGAGACGCTTGCGTCCGGTCCGGTGGTACTTCACATCGTGCCGGGCCCACCGCGTGCCGAACTCCTCACTGCGGGTCGAAAGCTCACCGACGAGATCGCTGAGGTCCTTGTCGTAGGGGTTCCTGCCCGCGGCCGAGCGCAGTGCCGCGACGATGTCGTCAGCACTGCGCTCCCAATCGATGAAGAACTCACGGGCCTTCGGATTGAGGAACGTAAACCGGGCACTGTTCGGCGGACCGGGACGCTCAGCCATCATGTCCATGTAGAGAGCGCGGCCCAGTTCGTTGGACGCAAGGACATCACCGCGATCATTGCGGACCCAAGCCGGTGCCGAACTGATGGCATCAATGACGCGCTGCACGCTGGGACGCACCGTCCGGGGACTGCTCTTGCGGCGAACCCGCGGCGACGCCGCGGTGGAGCGGGCCAGGTCAAAAAGGTGGGCCGTCTCGGCGTCGTCAAGCTTCAAGGCCCGGGCGAGCGCCTCCAGGACGTTGTCCGAGGCGCCCGAGAGATTACCGCGCTCAAGCCTGATGTAGTAGTCAACGCTCATGCCGGCGAGCATCGCCACCTCTTCGCGGCGCAGTCCGGTCACCCGGCGCTTGCCTCCGTATGCGGGCAGGCCGGCCTCCTCCGGCGTGATCCGTGCACGGCGGGAGGTCAGGAATTTGCGAACGTCGTCGCTGAGTGTCATGGCTCTACGCTACGCGGGGCCGCGGCGGGGTGGGAGGCACTGACATTACCCTGAACAAGAGTTACTCCCGGAGTGCTTGGAAGTGCTGTTCCATGGAAAACATGAATACCGAACTTACTCTCAACAACGGCGTCACGATGCCCGCCCTGGGCCTGGGTGTCTTCCAAAGTCCCCCTGAGCAGACAACAGCGGCGGTGGAAGCTGCACTGGCCACCGGCTACCGGCACATCGACACGGCCGCTGCCTACGGCAACGAGCGGGAAGTCGGCGAAGGCATCCGCAACAGCGGCCTGGACCGGTCCGAGGTGTTCATCGAAACCAAGGTCTGGGTCAGCGACTACGGCTACGAGCAGACGCGGCACGCCTGGGAGAAGGCAACGGCCAAACTGGGCGTTGATTACCTCGACCTGCTGATCCTGCACCAGCCCGCTCCGGACCGCTTCGACAAGGTCATCGCCGCCTACAAAGCACTGGAGAGCCTGCTCGCCGAAGGAAAGGTGCGTGCCATCGGCGTCAGCAACTTCATGCCCCACCACTTGAAGCGGCTCCTGGCCGCAACGGACATCGTCCCCGCACTCAACCAGGTGGAGCTGCACCCGTACTTCATCCAAAGGGACGTCCAGGAAGCGGACGCGGAGCACGGCATACTCACCCAGGCCTGGTCACCGATCGGTGGCATCACGTTCTACCCCGGCTGGGGCGAAGCCCGCCGGAACGTCATGGAAGACCCCACCATTGCCGATGTTGCCCGCAAGCATGGCAAGAGTCCTGCCCAGGTCATGCTTCGCTGGCACCTGCAGCAGGGCCGGTCAGCCATTCCGAAATCGACCAACCCGGCACGCATCGCCGAGAACTTCGACGTCTTCAACTTCGAACTCAGCCCGGAAGAACTTGCCGCCATCGATGCCCTGGACACGGGCGTCCGCAATGGACCGGACCCTGACGTCGCCCGCGAAGAGCGCTTCGCCATGGTCATCCCCGAAGCCTAGAACCGAGCAAAGGAACCGCTATGGAATACCGTCTTCTGGGACGAACTGGCGTGAAGGTCAGCCCCCTGTGCCTGGGTGCCATGATGTTCGGTCCCTGGGGCAACAATGACCACGCCGACGCCACCCGCATCATTCACCGGGCCTTGGACGCCGGCATCAACTTCATCGACACCGCTGACGTCTATTCCGGTGGCACCTCTGAAGAAATCGTAGGGAAGGCAATCGAGGGCAGGCGGGACGACGTCTTTCTCGCCACCAAGTTCTTCATGCCCATGAACCCTGACGATCCCAACCAGAGCGGCGGTTCCCGCCGATGGATCATCCGTGAGGTGGAGAACTCCCTGCGCCGCCTCAACACCGATTACATCGACCTGTACCAGGTCCATCGCCCCAGTCCCGACACCGATGTGGAGGAAACGCTGGGTGCCCTCACGGACCTGGTCCGCCAGGGCAAGGTCCGTTACATCGGCTCCTCGTCCTACTCAGGATCCCAAATCGTGGAGGCACAATGGGCGGCGCGGGAACGGAACCTGGAGCGCTTCGTCACCGAGCAACCGCCTTACTCGATTCTTGCGCGCGGGATAGAAGAAGACGTCCTTCCCACCGTCCAGCGCCATCGGATGGGCACCCTCAGCTACAGTCCCCTTGCCGGCGGTTGGCTTTCGGGTCGATGGCGGAAAGATTCAGCATCTTCGCCCACATCAAGTGCGCGTCCGAGCGCCAGGTTCGACATGACGAGGTTCGCGAACCAGCGCAAACTCGATCTCGTTGAAGACCTGGCGCAACTGGCCGAAGAGTCCGGGCTTAGCCTCATAGAGCTCGCCATTGCCTTTGTCATCAATCATCCCGGCATCACCTCCGCGATTGTTGGCCCGCGGACCATGGCACAGCTGGAGTCCTATCTTCCGGCGGCCTCAGTCGCCCTCACCGCAGACGTCCTGGACCGCATCGACGAGATCGTGGAACCCGGCGTCACGGTCAACCCGGACGACAACAGCTACGGCGCGCACGAACTCACACCCCGGGCGCGCAGGCGCCGCTGACAGGAACACATCGACGACGGCGCTGCCCGCCTCACCCGGCGGGCGGCGTCGTCGTGCATTTTCAGGGTCCCGCTACGCCCGGAATTCGCGGTCGCGCCTGGCCATCCTCGCCTGCAGCATTCCAAGGCGGGGATCATTGCCGGCCGCTGCCTGCGCGGCCGCCAACGCTTCGAAATCATCGGCCCCCATGTCGCTGGAGCCCCATTGCAGGATGAGGTCCTGGTCGCCGGTGGCCCGCACCGATGCGCTGATCGCTGCGTTGAGTTCGTCGCGGAGGAGCTCGATGGCGAGGTTTCCTGAGCGGGCAAGGAGCGGAGCGTTGTAAGCCTGGAGAGCTTCGGCGATGCGGGCCTTCCGCAGATGTTCGGTCACGGTGGAGACGTCGGTTATCACCGTCAGTCCGGCCGCAAAGCGATAGGGGTTGGCCTCCAGGACCTTCCCCAGGACGGCGCGGATCCGGTGCATCTCGGTGCGGACGGAAGCTGCGGCACCATCCTCGCCATGCACCTGGTAGGCCAACTCGTCAGCGCTCCAACCACCCGAACGTGAGGCAAGCAAAGCCAGGATTTCAGCACGCCGGAGCGTCAGCGGCAGCCGCACACCGCCGTCGACCTCTGCTGTCGGGGCGTCCCCCAACAAGTTCAGTTTCAGCGTTGCGGGTGTTCTTTTGTCTGCACGGGTGGGAGCCGCATGAGGTGTGCGCGGACCGGCGGTACGCAAAAGCTCCTCGGCCAGCCGGACGGCGCAACGCACCATGCGCAGGCTGTCCGGAGTTACCGAGTCGATGGGCCCGGATACATCCAGGATTCCCAGGATCCGGTTGCTGTGCGGGTCACGGATGGGAGACGCGGTGCAGGCCCACTCGTGATGGGAACGCACGAGGTGCTCGGCTGAAAGGAGCTGGGCCGGTGCCCCCGTAATCAGGGCCTCACTGATGGCATTGGTGCCGATCCCGGACTCTGACCAGTCCGCCCCTTCAACGAACTCCAATGAATCGGCCTGTCGAAGCGCATGGCTGCTTCCCACCCGCCACAGCACCTCGCCCAGCTGGTCCGTGACGATCAGGAGGTGCCGGCCGTCAGCGGATTCGTCCGCAAGAAGTTGCGTGAGTGCCGGCATGACAGGGGCCAAGGGATGGCCGGCGCCGAGCTTGCGGGCATCCTCCACCTCGTGGCGACGGAGCGGACTGTGCCGCTCAGGATTGATCCCCAACGCCAAGGAGCGCTGCCAGGACTCCAGGAGGGACTGCGGGATGCGGGGATCAGGACGCCCGGAAATCGTGGCTTCGTGGGCTTTGCGAAGGATGCGCGCGTACTCCGACGGCGCGGAAAGCCTCAAACCATCCATGCGCGCTGCAGCGGCAGTGACACTTGGCATGCAGTTTCCTCCAATTCACCATCGAATTGCCCGGACCACGTTCCAGGAGCGTGCGCCGCCTTCCCAGTGTAGACCGGACAAGCCCCGGATGTGGTGCGGGTCACCAAGCCGACCGCCCGGACACCACCATGTCTCCGGAGTCCGGTCCGTTGCGTAATTCGGCCCAATTTCGCATTCATGCTTCTCGTATAGGATGCAGGAAGAACGGCTACGCGTCAGCGGGCAGAAGAGCCTGGAGGGGTCCAAACGGCTCGCCAATATCCATGCCAGGAATCCCATTGATGGGAAACGCGCTGTCGTGTCCGGAAACAGGCGAAATTGCCGTTTCCGCTAAGGCCGGTTTTGAAAACGCTATGGGGGCGATACAGAACGATGAAAAACACACGCAAGCACCTTTTAATGCCTTCGGGCAGGCCCAGCCACGCTTTCACCGGTAAAAAGCCATGACCGGGCATACCGGGAAAACTCCGGAGAACCCATCGGACGAAGAACTGATCTCTTCCGTCCAGGGCCAGGACGCCGCAGCCATCGAAGAGCTTTACCGACGCCATGCCGCTGCCGGGCTTTCCTACGCCAAGAAGCTATTGGGCAACGGCTTCGACGCCGATGACGTCAGCTCCGAGGCCTTCCTCAAGGTCATTCATGCCATCCAGCGGGGAAACGGACCGGATGGCCCCTTCCGTCCCTATCTCCTGCGGGCCATCAAGACCTCAGCTGCGGATCATTGGACAGCACGCTCACGCCACGAACTCGTGGAGGAGCCGATGGAGTTGCCCCACGACGAGGACGGCTACGAGCACATCCTGCACGAGAAGGACCGGGAACTGGCCGGCGCTGCTTTCGCGTCCTTGCCGGCCCGTTGGCAGACCGTGTTGTGGCATGTGGACGTCGAAGGCGAACGGCCCCGCCAGGTAGGGCCGCTGCTGGGCCTCGAACCCAACGCCGTTTCAGCCATTGCAGCCCGGGCCCGAAAGGGACTCCGGTTGGCTTATCTGGAGGCCTACGTGGATTCCTCCCTCGATGAGACGTGCAAGCCCTATGTGCCGCTGCTGGCCAAGTCGGTAGTCGACGGATTGTCTCCGTTTGAAGACGTGCGGCTGCAGAAGCACCTCGCAAAATGCCTCGCCTGCACCTCAGCTGCCACGGCCCTGATGGATGTTCGGTCCACGATGCGGCGGGCTGTCGCGCCCTGGCTGGTGGGACCGGCCGCCGTGCCCGTGATGATTGGTTCCGGAGCCGTAGCCTTGCCCGCCACGACAGGCACACAACTTCCCGGAGCCCAAGCCACCACCGGTTCCGCAGCGCACTCCGCTGGAATGGGAATCGGGGCGTGGGCCGCCGCCATCGCCGTGGTTGCCTGCGTGGCAACCGGCGCTATCGCCGTCGCGACAGGCTTGGGTTCAACCCCGTCAGCTACGGATGCGGCGAATTCTCCAGCCGAAGCGGGACCCCTTGGCGCACCTCCGGCAGGAGGCACCCCAGCGGACGGCGGCCCGGGGCCGGGCAGCGCCGGGGTGCCGCCGGCAGGTGTCAGTCCGGATTACGCCGTGATCTCACTGGACCAGCCACGTGCCGAAGCACTCCAAGTCCCGCTGCCTGTATCCATCCGCCCGATTCCAACGGACTCCCCCGCCGGTTCGACGCCGGAGACCACCCGCAGGGAGGAACCCAGGTTCCCACAACAAGGCACCACGGCAGCGCCGACCATCGCCGGTCCCACGCCGGGCTTCTCCCCGACATCCCTGCCGACGAGCACACCCCTGCCTACAAACGCCACTCCTGCGCCGAGCCCCAGCGAAACGCACCAGCCAAGCCCCACGGCAACGCCAACGCAAACACCCACTGTGGCACCAACCCCCACGCCGACCAGCACAAGTGTGCCAACACCCACGCCCACTCCTACCGTCACACCAGGGGAACCCTGCCCCTGGTGGTGGTGGTTCTGCACTCCGTAGCTTCCACTCCGAAACTGCCCGCGGTCCCCGGACAAGGACCGAATAAAAAAAACTTTCGAATTCCCGCGTCACGTTTTTAAGTGACAGCCGTATACATCTTGAAGGGCTTGTGCCCTGACTCCGTTTCATCGGCGAACCGTTCATCGTAACGGCGCTGACTCCTGTGTGCCTGCCGGTTAGCCGGACGCATCACAGTTGTGCCGAAACGGCATCAAAGAGGCTTTGGGAGGCAAACCAGACCGAATTGTTGATGGCGCGCGCCCAGACGCGGGCTACGGAAGTAGAAGTTTACGGCCCGGTGATGCCCATCACCGGGTCATGGGGGGTGGCTCTTGCGTGCAGGATCTAACGGCTACGGAGCGCCCGAATCTCTGGGAGCGGAAGGCTCTGCTCCCACCGGACACCTTAAAAGGGGTGCAGTAATTGGCTGACGGCACTAACCGACTCAGCGGCGGGACGACAGGTCCCGCCGTCGGTGCAGATCAACGACATATACACAGGCCAGCCGGGCTTCCCGCCCGACGCCGGCCACGGACCGGTAAAGGCAGGCGCGGCGGCAGGCAGGCTTTGGCACTCCTGGCGAGCAGCGCCGTCGTCGCCGGTTTGTTTACCGGAGGTGCGCTGACATTGTCGGCAGGCCCGGCCACAGCGGCAGATGCTTTGAGCTGTGGGGCCGTGTACTCGGTCCAGGGCACCGGCAACCGCAACTTGTGGCTCGTCAACACCGCGACAGGGACGCAGACCAGCGTCGGGAACTTCACCATTGCCGGGTCCAACCAAAACCTCAATGGTCTGGGCATCGCAGCCGATGGCAGTGCTGCCATCGACGTCCTGCCCAACAGCAACGACACAGGCCGGACCATCTACCGCCACGACCGGGCGTCCAACACCACCTCGGTACTGGGCGCGGGCGAAGCAGGAACTCCCGTCACCCACGGCGCCATCAATCCTGACAACGGCTTCTACTACTACGGCGGATTCACCGGAAATACGATCCGCGTTTACGGGTTCGACACCGTCAACAACGTCTCAATCGGCCTGGTGGCCAGCGGTGACATCCCCAACGCCGGAGCCAACGGCGACTGGGCTTTCGACAAACAGGGCCGCTTGTACGTGATGGGCGGTGGGTCAACCCACAGCATCCTCTCTGTCATCCAACAGGAGATACCCACGGCAGCCGGCGCACCCGTTGCCGTGACGGCCAACCAGCTGGTCTCAATCGCCACCCCGCAGCCCATCAACGGCATCGCGTTTGGTGGTGATGGCCTGGTCTACCTGGGCAGCTCGGACACGCTCCGCCAAGTGGACCCCATCTCCGGCGAAGTCCTGAGTTCCAAGCCCTTCTCCCAAGCCGGTTCCGTGGACCTGGGCTCCTGTGCAACCCCCAACACCATCACGGTCAAGAAGGACTTCCCGCACGGCCGCGTCACCCCTGCCGACCAGGCCACGCTCACCCTGAAGGGTGACGGTCTTCCGGTAACCGGCGTTCAAGCCACCACCGCCGGCACTGAGAACGGACTCCAGGACCAGCCCGGCGAGGTAGTAGGCCCGGTCTTCGGCCGCACAGGCACCACGTATGCCATTTCCGAGTCCGGCAGCACGGGCGTGGGATACGCCTCGAGCTGGTCGTGCATCAATGAAAACAACGGTGCTCCGATCTCCAACGGCACAGGAACCAGCGGCAGCTTCACCATGCCGGCAGCTGGATCCGATGGAATTGCTGTGCTCTGCACGTTCACGAACGCCGCACGAATCACGGATCTGGTCCTCGACAAGAAGGCCGGTGCCCCCAGCGGGAACACAGCCGGCTCAACTGTCCCTTACACCTTTGACGTCACCAACACCGGAACCGTCCCGCTGGAAACAGTCAGCGTAAACGATCCCCTGGTGGGAGCAGTCACATGCCCTCCCGGCCCCCTGGCCGTCGGAGCGACCGTCACCTGCACGGCTCCGCCCTACAAACTCACCCAGGACGATGTCACTGCGGGCCAAGTGATCAACAAGGCCACAGCCACCGGGACAGTAGCCGGATTGCCTGACGCTACGGACGACGATTCCACCACGACGCCGATTGCGTCCTCACCGGCGCTAACCCTGAAGAAGAGCGCCGGAACGCCGGTTGATGTCAACAATTCGGGTCTGACCGACGCCGGGGACACCATCGCGTACACGTTCCTGGTGACCAACAGCGGCAACTTGCCGGTCTCCGGCGTCGTCATCAATGACAAGCTGCTGAGCGGCCAGAACCCGGCAATCGCAGTAAGCTGCGAGGCCACATCACTTGCCCCTGGCGCCTCCACGAACTGCAAAGCTGATCAGCCCTACACCATCACCGAAGCAGACGAGACAGCCGGCAAGGTGCTCAATACTGCCACGGCCCAGGGCACCGATCCCCGCAACCAGCCTGTAGTTTCCAACGAAGACAGCACCGAAACCCCGGTCAGCGCTCCCGCGCCGTCGCTGTCCATGGAGAAGACTGCCGGCACGCCGGTGGACAAGAACAACTCGGGTATCACGGACGCCGGCGACACCATTGCCTACACCTTCGTGGTCACCAACACCGGCAATATCCCGTTGCATGACGTCAAGGTCAACGATCCAAAAATCGGTTCCGTCACCTGCGAAAAGAACGCTCTTTCACCTGGCGAGAGCATCAGCTGCACGGGCGATGCCCCGTACGTTGTAACCGACATGGATGAGCTTCACGGTTCGGTGGACAACACCGCCACGTCTACCGGCACGGATCCCGACGGCGACCCCGTCACATCCCCTCCGGACACCACCACCACCAAGGTCACGGTTCCCGCCCCGTCCCTGTCCTTGGAGAAGTTCGCCGCGGCTCCGGTGGATGTGAACAATTCCGGGATCACTGACGCCGGAGACACCATCGCGTACACGTTCACGGTCACCAACACCGGCAACGTCCCGGTAACCGCCGTTGAAGTGGTGGATCCGCTTGCGGGCGCCGTCACGTGCAAAGTCACGGAGCTTGCTCCCGGCGCAACAACCAACTGTGCCGCCGATGCACCGTACGTTGTGACGTCAGCCGATGAAGCAGCACACGTAGTGCGTAACACCGCCCACGCCGAGGGCATGGACCCCGACACTGACAAGGTTGTCTCCGACCCGGATACCACCAACACTCCAGTCACCGAGCAGGCCCCGGCCCTGACCCTTGAGAAATCAGCAGGGGCCATCAAGGACACCAACGCCTCGGGCATCATCGACGCCGGAGACACCATCGACTACACCTTCGTGGTCACCAACGATGGCAATGTGCCTGTCCGCCGGATCACGGTCAACGATCCCCTGGCCGGTGCGGTGACCTGCGAAGCCGCCGATCTCGCTGTGGGTGCATCCACTCACTGCAGGGCAACTGCACCCTATGTGCTCACCCAGGCTGACGTGGATGCGGGCAAGGTCCACAACGTGGCCACGGCCACCGGAACCGACCCCGACAACCAGCCCACCACCTCGAATGAAGACTCGACCACCACCAACGTGCCGCACGCTGCTGCACTGGTGATCGACAAGTCTGCTGCACTGGTTGATGCCGACGGCGACAACCTCGCCGACGCCGGGGAAACGGTCAACTACACGTTCGCGGTGACCAACACCGGGACCGTGACGCTGAACGACGTCGTGGTTGATGATCCGATGCTTGGCAACGCCGGCGTCACCATCGAATGCCCGACGACGAGCCTCGCCCCGGGAGAAACGGTAACCTGCACCGCTGCCTACAAGGTGCAGGCCAAGGATGTGGAGTCCGGTCAGCCGATCCGGAACGTGGCCGGGGCCAAAGCAGTCAGCCCCGATGGCGACGTTTCCTCACCCACGGACTCGGCTGAAACCCCGGTTGGTCCCAAGGCCCAGCCGGCACCGCTGGCCGTCACCGGAGGAGTTCCGTTCCTGGTGGCCGGCATCGGCGCAGTACTCCTGGCCGCAGGCGTGGGGCTGGCTTTGATGACCCGCCGGCGTCGTGCATGACAGAAAGCTGATGCTCGCTCAATGAGCTGAAGCCGAACACTTCCCGGGTGCCCGCCGGGAACACGAAGCGACGGCCGGATCACGTCCCCCCGACTCCCGGCCGTCGCTTTTGTGCATCAACTTCGAACGAGGAAAAGATGGCCATCACCACCCATACACCTGCCTCGCTTGCCGCGTGGGAGTCCGCGTTGGCTGCCCGGACCGAGCTTTGCCTCTCCGTGGCGGGGATCCACCGGGGAAAGCTGACCCTTTACGCAGGCCCCCATCACACCGGCCGCAGCCCTATGGCCATCCTGGATCTGCCCGGCACCGGCACCTATATCAGCCGCCCAATCCGTTACGAATAGGACCCCGGAATCACGACACGTTCCGGCAGTTCTTCCCACTCAATTGATGTGAGGCTGTCCAATGGGGGACGAGAGACAGCCGTAGTCGGAGGGCAACGCCCTTGCTGACCAATCACCGAGCACCGACTGGCCTTTGGACGACGAAGCCGGCGGCGCCTTTGGCTGCTTTCCCCCCTTCCCCGGCAGCAGCCAGTGTGGCCGGCCTGACTATTAACGCCCTCAGGTCCGGCCACACAACCTTTGCCATGGGATGTTGACTTGACTCCGGTGGCTGTATTCTCTATTTGAGCCACGTCTGGATGGCCTTTTTTCTGGGGGAATTTTGACTCATTCTCGACCCGCGATGCTGCGCGCCCACCTCACGTCCTGGGGGCTCGGTGCGCTCGCACTCGGGACCGCCGTCCTGCTTTCGGCGTGCACCATGCTCCCGCTGCCACGTTCGGCCGAACCCTCGCCGAGCAAATCTCCCGCGTCAGCGGAGGCGCCCCCGCGCAACAAGGAAACCGCGACGGCGGCTTGGCAAGTTGCGCTCGATCCCATCGGTCAGCCGGTGGTCGCCGACGGGGTAGCACTGGTCTACACCCGGGGCAGTGCCGGTGTGGAAGCCCACGCCCTTTCCGTGGCTACGGGCAAGGAGTTGTGGAAGCAGCCGGTTCATCCGGGATATGACGCCCCGGGGAACCCGTTGAAACCTGCGCTGACAAGGACTGCTTCGGGGAAAAGCGCCGCAATCTTCCTGCAGGCCGCTGCCTCTCCGGCGGGCATCGACAGTGACGTCGTCTGGTGGACTTCGCCTGTCGCCTTTGATCTGGGCACAGGCAAAGAGCTCTACCGGGGAAGGCCTGAACTGGTCAGTACGCGCCCCTTCGCCTGTGACGAACTCTTCGACATGTGCTTTATCGCCTTTGACGACTCAGCGCAGTCAGTTGAACACTGGGTGGACTTGGAAACCGGAGATGAGTCCGGAGGCGCCGACATCAACGAGCTCACCGGATTCTTCCAGCCGGTGGGCAAAGAACTGTATGCGGTGGAAAAAGACGGTGTCGAAAAACTGGCTCACGTCTCCTACGGCGAGGTTAAGTGGCAGATCGAAGTAGAGAAGGTTTTTGGAAAAGGTGCTTCCACCGATTTGGGGTGGCATTTCACTTACTCTGAGAAGCTTGACCTCTATGTGGGCTCGGTCGGAATCAATCCGACGGGTGTCGACCCCGAGAAATTCCCGGAAAAATCCTTATCGCTGAATCTTCGCGAAAGCACTAAGACCGTCGGTTTCCGAGCCTCGAGCGGGCGGGTCTTATGGACAGCGGATGCCTCCACACTCGAATGCTCAAAGACAATGAGTGCCGGTGACACCAAGATGGGCACTGGAACCGCATTGCCCATACGGTGCGAATACGTGGACGGCTACATCGAGTTTCCCGCGGGCAAATACCGGGGCGCCCGATCCAAAGTAGTGGGCTACGATCCCCTGACCGGCGAAGCATCCTGGGAAAGCGAACCTGTCTATGTGTACAGCTGGGACGAGTACGGCCTCATCCCTTCAGCAAGCCACGGTGAGTTCCTGATTGCAGGCACGTTCTGGGACTCAAACCTGGTAGACACCCACACCGGAAAGCCCCGCGGAGCAAGTTTCGACGACGGCTTCATCTGTTGGAAGCAGGCAACATATACCGCTCCACCGAACGGTCCCTACAAGGACCGGCCGGGAGGCGACATAGGTGCCGGCACTCAAACGGCGTTCCCGTGCCTGAAGGGGGGCTCGGCCACCCTGGCCTTTACCTACGGCGCCCTGACAGATGTAACCACCACGGATCAGGACATGGCCGTCATCTCCCTGGAAGGGAAAGTGGCCGGCTACAAGCTCCTCAAGGAGTTCGTCTAGCCCTTGAAAACGGGCGCCCGCTTCTCCTGGAAAGCCCGGAAACCCTCGGCGTAGTCGTCGGTCTTGCACAGGCGTGCCTGCTCTGCGTTCTCCTCCACCATGGAATCCCACAGGCCCAGGCGCTGGTCGCGGATGTGTGCCACGAGCTCCTTGGACGCAACAAACGCCTGGGTCGCGCCCGCGGCGACCCGCGCAACAATCGCCCGGGTCTCATCGAGCAGGACATCAGCAGGCATTGCCCGGCTGAACATCCCCTGGGCCACGGCTTCGGCCCCGGAGATCAGATCAGCGGTGTAGATCAGGTCCAGGGTGCGGTGCATGCCCAGGCGTTCGGTGAAGTACCAGTGCCCACCGGAGTCCAGGGTCGCCCCGAGCTTGGCAAAGGGCGATCCGAACTTGGCGTTCTCCGCCACGTACACCACGTCGGTGGCCAGGAGCAGCCCCAGCCCGACTCCCAGGCAAGCACCATGCGCGGAGGCAAACGTGGGCGCCGGGAACGCAGCCATCTTCTTCAACAGCGGCTCCACGAGTCCGCCGAGATACGCCTGTGCATCATCGGTTTCAGGGGTCACGGCCGCGATGTCGCGGCCGGCGCAGAAGGCACGGCCCTCGCCGCGAAGCAGCAGCGCCCGCACTTCGCCGCGCGAGGCGGCGGCAGCAGCGTCGTCGTACGCCTTATCCAGTTCCGCCAGGGCGTCCTCGTTGAGGGAGTTCAGCTTTTCGGGGGCATTGAGGACAATTTCGGCAATGCCGTTGGCAATGGAGAGCTCGATCATGGGACTCCTTAGACGTCGAAGTCGACGGTAACTTCTTCGCTGGTGGGGTGGGACTGGCAGGTGAGGACGTAGCCCTTGTCCAGCTCGTCCTGTTCAAGGGCGTAGTTCTCATCCATGGTCACGGTACCGGTGATCAGTTTGGCGCGGCAGGTGCCGCACACGCCGCCGGCACACGCGAACGGAACGTCAGGACGGACGCGCAGCGCTGCGTTGAGGATGGATTCGCGGGCATGCGTCGGGCTGGCGACGTCGCCGGTCAGACCATCAAGGGTGAACGTGATCTTGTAGGTGTCCTGCGACTCGTCCTCCACAACAGGACGGCCGGCGTTGCCTTCAGGGCGGTCCGGTCGGCCGGTGGTGAACAGCTCAAAACGGACGTGTTCCGGCTCCACGCCGCGGGCGGCGAGGGTATCCCGGCACAACTGGACCAGCTCGAACGGCCCGCACAGGAACCACTCATCAACGTCCTCGGCGTGGATCGCCGAAGACAACAGGGCCTGCAGCTTCTCCGAGTCGATGCGGCCGGTCATCAGCGGCGCGATCCGCTGCTCCCGGGACAGCACATGGTGCAGGGCCAGGCGGGTGGGGTACTTGTCTTTCAGGTCCGCCAGTTCCTCCAGGAACATGACATCCATGGCGGCCTTGTTGGCGTACACGAGGTCGAAGGTGGTTTCCGGGTTGGCCGCCAGCAGCGTGCGCGCAATCGCGATGACCGGCGTGATGCCCGACCCCGCGGCGATCGCCACGAAGTTGCCCGGCTCCCCCGCCAGTTCCTCCGGGTGGTTCATGGAGTTCATGACGTTGTGCTGGACCGGTGAACCGTCCTTGCCGTGCCGCGAAATGAACGCACCCTGCGGGCTCATCACATCCAGAACGTCCCCGGCCTTCAGTTCGGCATTAGCCCACGTGGAGAACAGCCCGCCCAGGTCCTTCTTGATGGCCACCCGGATCTCGCTACTGCCGTCCTCGAAGCTGCGCGGCTCTGCGCAAATCGAGTAACTGCGGCGGACTTCATGGGGCTCACCGTTCTCGTCCGGAAGCGTGGTGCGCAGGGCGACGTACTGGCCCGGGAGGTAGTCATACTGGCCGGCAAGTTCCGCCGGGACACCGAACGTGACCTCAATGGCATCGTCCGTGAGGCGCCGGACTTCCGCGACGGTCAGGTTGTGGAAAGACGCACGACGGCGGCTGGCCGTCTGTGTTTCGGTGGTCATGGCTGCTTCCTTAGAGGACTTTGAAGTAGTCGAACGGTTCCTTGCAGTCCTGGCAGACAAACAGCGCCTTGCAGGAGGTGGAACCAAAGCGGGTGAGTTCCTTGGTATTGAGCGAGGAACACTGGGGGCATTTCACGGCAAGGCTCAGGCGGACGGGACCGGAGTGGCCGCCGGCGGCAGCCCTGCCGCTGGGCGGAGCAATCCCGTACTCCTCCAGCTTGGCCTTGCCGGATTCGGTCATCCAGTCAGTGGTCCACGCCGGCGACAACACCAGGTTAATGTGGACGCCCGCATAGCCTTCCTTCTCGAAAGCCTTGCGGAGATCGTCGCCAATGGCGTCCATCGCCGGGCAACCCGAGTACGTGGGCGTGATGGTGACCTCGACGGCGGTACTTGCCGGGCCATCGTCGGGAGCGCCCTCATGGTGGGGTGCCTCCGTAACGCGGACGCCGCGCAGGATCCCCAGGTCCTCGATGGTGAGGACCGGGATCTCCGGATCGCAGACCGTGGACGCGATGTTCCAGGCCTGCTGCTCAGCCTTGCTGAGCGGCTGCGTTTGCGCCTGCGTTTGCGAGGGGGTTTGCGAGGGGGTTGCCACGCTGGTCACCAGCTCGCGCCTGGGTGCTCGCGGGCCAGGACCTGCATTTCGGCAAGGATGTAGCCCATGAACTCGGAGTGCTTTCCGCGCCGTCCTCCGCCGGGTGCCTGCGGGACACCTGGAATGTCCAGTTCAGCCTCCGTCATGATCTGCCCCGTGAGGCGATCGAATTCGGCACGGAGAGAGGAAGGCTGGACTGTCACACCGGCTTCGGACAGGCGGGTGGTGAGTTCATCGTCCTCGAAGAGTTCGTCCACGTACGGCCACACGAGCTTGAAGCCCTGGATGATGCGGGCGCGGGACTCATCCGTGCCGCCGGCAAGACGCAGCACCCACTGGGCACTGTGGTCGCGGTGGTAATCCACTTCCTTGACAGCCTTGGCAGAGATGGCGGCGATCGTGGCGTCCGTGGACTCCATCAGCCGGCTGTACAGCCCGTACTGGTAGAAGCTCACGATGAACTGGCGGGCGATGGTGACAGCGAAGTCACCGTTGGGCTGCTCAAACAGGTGCGCCGAACGGAACTCGTGCTCGCGGCGGAAGTAGGCGAGGTCGTCCTCCGACTTGCCCCATGCGGCTCCGGCGTAGGTCAGGAAAGAGCGTGCGTGGCCCAACTGGTCCAAGGCGATGTTGCCCAGGGCGATGTCTTCCTCGAGCTCCGGGGCACGGGAAATCCAATGGCCCAGTCGCTGGGCGAGGATCAGGCCGTCGTCGCCCAGGCGAAGGGCAAACTCAGCCACATCCTCGTCGGGCTTGACCTGGCCGCGGCTGATTTCCAGCGCGATGTCCTCAGGACGCAGGGCGTTGCCCGGCGTGATACGCGTTGCGCTGGCCGAACCGTCACCGGAAGCTCCGGCTCCGTGAACGCCGACGGAGATATCGCCGTGGCCTTCGATTGCGAAGTCAGTGTCTTTGGTGGTCACGTCTTTGGTGGTCACGTCTTCAGTGGTCACAGGTGCTTCACGCCTTCGCTCTTGGTGTAGTAGGTGGCGTGGCGGTAATCCTTGCCCTGCGGGGACTCGAAGAAGGCACCCTTGGCATCGGGATCACTGGAGGAAATCGCCTCGGCCGGGACAACCCAAATGGAGACGCCCTCGTTCCGGCGGGTGTAGAGGTCGCGGGCGTTCCGGAGGGCCATCGCCGCATCCGGCGCGTGCAGGGAACCTGCGTGCACGTGGGACAGGCCGCGGCTTGAACGCACGAAGACCTCCCACAAGGACCACGGGTGCTCTTCCTTGGCGCCGCCGGGTGTGCCGGCCGGGCGCGCGGCGGCGGCCGTCGTCGTGCTTTCTGCGTTCGTAGCCGCCACCTTGGGGGCTTCGCGCTTGATCTCGCTGGCGGCGCTTGCCGGTTCTTCCGGGTTACCGTGGGGAGCCATTATGCTGCGTTCACTTTCTCTGCTTGCTTGCGGGCGTACGCCACTGCTGCTTCCCGAACCCAGGCACCATTTTCGTGTGCCTCGCGGCGGCGCTCGATGCGCTGCGAGTTGCAGGGACCGCGGCCGGCCAGGACTTCCTTGAACTCGTTCCAGTCCAGGGGTCCGTGCTCCCACTTCCTGGTTTCTTCGTTGAAACGGATGTCTTTGTCCGGCAGGGTCAGGCCCAGGACCTTGACCTGCTCCACCATCATGCCGACGAAGCGGCTGCGAAGCTCGTCGTTGCTGAAGCGCTTGATGTTCCATGCCATGGACTGCTTGGAGTTCGGTGAATCGTCATCCGGCGGGCCGAACATCATCAGCGACGGCGCGTACCAGCGGTTCACGGCGTCCTGGGCCATCTGCTTCTGCGCAGGCGTGCCGTTGGAGAGCTCAAGCAGGATCTCAAAACCCTGGCGCTGGTGGAATGACTCTTCCTTGCAGATGCGCACCATTGCGCGTCCGTAAGGACCGTACGAAGCCCGGCACAGGGGCACCTGGTTGCAGATGGCGGCGCCATCGACGAGCCATCCGATGGCCCCCATGTCCGCCCAGGAAACCGTGGGGTAGTTGAAGATGGAGGAGTACCGGGCCTTGCCGGCAATCAGGTCTTCCATCATCTGGTCCCTGCTCTGCCCCAGCGTCTCTGCTGCGGAGTACAGGTACAGGCCGTGGCCTGCCTCATCCTGGACCTTGGCCATGAGGATGGACTTGCGCTTCAGGCTGGGCGCGCGCGTGATCCAGTTGGCTTCCGGCTGCATGCCGATGATTTCCGAGTGTGCGTGCTGCGAGATCTGGCGCAGCAAAGTCTTGCGGTAAGCCGCCGGCATCCAGTCGCGCGGTTCGATGCGCGAGTCCTCCGAAATGATGCGCTCAAAATACGCCTGTCCGGCTGCCTCCCGCTCCTGCTCTTCCGGGGACAGCTCAGCGGGCACTGACTGCAGATTCTGCGATGCCATGGTTGCTCCTAATAAATTACCGACCGTTCGTTCAGAATATGCGGAGCGGATGATCTCAGTCAAGCGTTCACCGGAAGGCCGCGTCAGCGGTTTATGACTGTTCCCGTGGCCTGGCGTTGTTGACAAGGCTCCTGAGATTCCCCGTGTTAACTTGGGGTGGGGCCTCAACCGCCCCACGCCAACGCAAGAAAAGAGCCCTACGTGCAATCGCCCCAGCCCTTCCGAATCCTCACCGTCTGCACCGGAAACATCTGCCGCTCCCCCGTGGCCGAGAGGTTGCTCCAGGCTGGGCTCAACCAGGTAAGTCCCGGATCATTCGAGGTCCGCAGCGCCGGCACGCGGGCCATGGTGGGCGAACCCATCCAGCCCCTTTCGGCACAGATCATCAGCACCTTCCGCGGAACTCCGGACGATTTTGCGGCCCGGCAGCTCACCCAGAAGATCCTCCGGGAAACGGATCTGGTGCTGGCCATGACGTCCAAACACCGCGGCGAAGTACTCCAGTTGGACGCATCGCTGCTGAAACGCACGTTTACGGTCCGTGAATTTGCGCGCATGTTGTCCGTCCTGGAGACCCGCGACGGCGCTCCCGCCACCGGGAATATCGTGGACTTCTGGCGCGACCTCCCCGCCCGCGCAGCATCTGTCCGGCACCTCGCGCTCCCGTCCGATCCTGCCGACAACGACGTGGTAGACCCCTACCGACGAGCGGAAGAGGTCTACCACCAGATGGAGGATCAGTTGGCCCCGGCCATCCTGGGTATCCTCCGGTTCGCGCGCCTTACGGCGCCGGCCTAGTTATCAGCTGCTAGTTCAGGGCGATCACCAGCATCTGGTTGGTTCCGGGGATGCAGGTCTGCAGGACCACCGCTGGGAATCCGCCGAACACTGCTGCCACATCATTGGTGGTGCCGGGGTTGGGCACTTGGCCCCTGCCCGTGGCCGTGAAGGTCCCGTACCCCGGAATGGAAACCGTCTCACCAACACCGATCCCCGAGAACCGGGCCCATCCTCCGCAGAAGTCGTGCTCGGTGATGAACACGGCGTAGGCGTTGGTTGGCGTGTAGTTGATCGGGCCGATGCACGCATCCACCAGTGATTGTCCACCGGCACCGGCCACGTAGATGGTACGCACAGCGGGGGCAGGAGCAGGTGCCGGTGCCGGCGCTGCCACGACGGCAGGGGCGGCTGCGGCCTGGGCCTGCGCAACCGGGGCCTGCGCAACCGGGGCCTGCACTGCCGCCGGCGGGGCGACGGGCGCAACAGGCGGTCCAGTGAGCTTCAGGACCTGGCCCGGCACGATTACCGAATAAGCACCCAGGCCGTTCGCAGCCAGCATGGCGTTGACGTCCACACCGAACCTTGAGGCAATGGAGCCCACCGTGTCACCGGATGCCACCGTGTAGAGGTTGGGGTCACCGGCCGGAGGGGCGGGTGCAGCTTCGGCGGCCGGTGCGGGCTCGGCAACTACCGCGGGGACGGCGGCCGGTGCGGCCTCTGCGGGAGGTGCCGCAGCCGGTACCTCTGCGGCCGGTGCCGCCGCTGGTGCCGCCGCTGCGGGAGCTGCCTGGGCGGCCGGTGCGGCGTCCGCGGATGGTGTCGAAGCTGCGTCGGACGACGGCGACGCCTCCGGCGCCGCCGCTTGTTCATTCGACACTGATTGTTCGACACCGGCCGGTTGCGTGGCCCAATTGACCACCCCGAAAAGCAGCGGGATCAATGCCAGTAATGCAAGAACGGCGCCGGCAATCATGAGCTTGGATTTACTGAACGGCGTATGCCGGACAACGCCATTGTTCTTAGTAAGGGAAGTTTGAAGATCTACATCATTCATGTTCATGGGAACTCCGGGACTCCATGGCTTGGACCGCGCGTGGGAGCCGTTGTGGCCCAGGTGCAGAAAGCGCAGCTATGTATAGGGAGGAGCACCGCCGCACTACGGCGGGGTGCGGTCCACCGCTGAGCCGGAGGAACGGAATTGCAATAAACCCCTGCGAATTCAAATATAGGAATTGGGCATTGCCGGCTGCACGAGTAGGAGATACTCGACTTTCCCTGCAAGGGAAGCGCGGCGCTGTCAGGTATTACGCAGTTTCCGGGAACGGACTACTTGGCAGTACTTAGGTCCCGGTTGATGGGACGTTGGCGGGAAGAGCTGCAGCCTTGCGCGCTTCACAGGACATTTATTGTGCCCTGAACGGGTGTTTTCAGCGTATGCTCTCCTCAGCGCAGCTAAGACGGCGTCGTTCGCTTTTGGTGGGGCCACTTTTGAAGGCAGGGGTTCAGTGGCGGGAGTGAAGCACGAGGTTCTTTCGAAGCGCTCGTGGTCGGGACGCGGAATGCCGTTCTTCCTGATTGCGGTTGCCTTCTGCGCAGTACTGCTGGCCGTTGGCCTGGCAAGCGGAACCGGCACCAATACAGCCCAGCTCGCAGGTGACCTGGCGATCCTCACAGCCGTCCTGACGGCACTGACGACCCATACGCGTGCAGCCCTCAAACAGCCGGTCAACGCTGCCGGCCGCTGGTTCGTTGTGGCGGGACTGGCGCTCTGGTCTGTCGGCCAAGGCATCTGGACGTTCAACGGCATCACCCTCGACCACGACTACCCTTTTCCGTCGTTCGCCGACGTCGGTTTTGTTTGGTACGCGGTACCGGCCTCCATTGGCTTGGTCCTGCTTTTGCGTGGACAGGGTTTGCGGCTGCCTTTGCGCCGGGCCATCCTCGACACGGGGGTAGTGGCAAGCTCCACGTTCTTCATCGCGTGGAGTTCGGTCCTGGGTCCGCTGGCCAGTGCCAAGGACAGTGACGCCTTTGCCCGGATAACACAGATGGCCTACCCCATCGCAGACGTCCTCATGGTCTCCGTGGTCATCGTCCTCACCATGCGTGCGGCCCGGGGGCGCAGACTGCCGTGGCTAAGCCTTGGCATCGGTTTCTGGATCCTTGCCCTCACGGACCTCGCCTACATGCGGCTCACCCTGGAAGGCATTTCAGGTGTCACAGGATCGCCCTTGGCGCTGGGGTGGGTAGTAGCCTTCCTGCTGGTGGGCATAAGCCCGCTGGTGCCGGAAACCGGCAGCAATCGCAAGGACGGCCGCGGTTATGCCGCCGCCCTTGAGCTGCTCCCCTACCTCCCCGTTTTCAGTGCCGTGTTCTTCTCCCGGACCGGCCCCATCGGCGCCGACCCCGTCCTGCTGGTCACCGGCCTGGTGGTCCTGGGGTTCGTCATCGTGCGCCAGGTGCTGATCGTCGTCGAAAATGTGACGCTCACACGCGACCTCGAGTCGAAAGTGGCCGAACGCACGGCCGAACTTGAGGGACTGGGGGCGATCGTCAATTCCTCCGGCGACGCCATCGTCGGCGAAAGCCTGGACGGTGTCATCACCAGTTGGAACCCCGGGGCCGAAAAAATCTTCGGGTATCCGGCCTCGGAGGTGATCGGCAGGAAGGGCAACTTCTTCATTCCGGCAGTTGCGCAGGAGGAAGAGCGCCGGGCAATGGACGTCACAGCCCGGACCGGGGACGTGCAGAACTACGAAACGCAACGCCTTCGCGGTGATGGAACCACCATCCCTGTTTCCGTCACTCTCTCCCCTGTACGGAACGCGTCCGGGATACGCGGAGTGGCCTTCATTTCGCGTGATATCACTGAACGCAAAGCCGCCGAATCCGAACTTATGGCCGCGCGGGAAGCCGCGTTGGAAGCAAGCAGACTCAAATCCGAATTCCTGGCCACCATGAGCCACGAGATCCGGACACCACTGAACGCCGTGATCGGGCTGACCTCATTGATGATGGACACGCCGCTCAGCGAAGGCCAACGGCAGTACGCCCAAGGTGTGAAGGGAGCCGGCGAAGTCCTCCTCACGCTGATCAACGACATCCTGGATTTCTCCAAACTCGAAGCCGGGAAAGTGGATCTGGAAGTCACCGCCTTCGACCCCCGGGCACTCGTGGAAGAAGTCGCCGGACTCGTGGCCGAGGCCGCACAAGGCAAAAACCTGGAACTCATTTCCTACTGCCATCCCGATGTTCCGGGACGGCTCATGGGCGACTCCGGCCGCATCAGGCAGATCCTGGTGAACCTCTCCTCCAATGCCGTGAAATTCACCCCGTCCGGAGAAGTCGAAATCAAAGTCTCCGTGCTGGGGACAGATGCCGGTAACGCCTCGCTGCGCTTTGAAGTCCGTGACACGGGAATCGGCATCAGCGCCACCGACCACCACCGCCTGTTCGATTCCTTCGCCCAGGCAGATGCTTCAACTACGCGCCGCTACGGTGGAACCGGGTTGGGGCTGGCCATATCCCGGCGGCTCACGGAAGCCATGGGCGGCCGCATCGGTGTGGACAGTGAGCTGGGCAACGGCAGCAAATTCTGGTTCGAACTGGAACTGCCCATCGGACCGCCGGCCTCGGAAACTCTCACCCTGCCTGCTTCCCTGGCGGGCAAGAGGGTGCTGGTGGTGGACGACAACGCCACCAACCGCCTCGTGCTGGAGACCCAGCTGGACAGCTGGGGCATGACGCCGGTGGCTGTGGCCGATGCGTCCTCCGCGATGACCGAATACCGCAACGCCGTCCTGGAAGGCCACCCCTACGACATCGCCGTGGTGGACATGTGCATGCCGGACACCGACGGTCTGGAGCTGGCACGCCTCATCAACCATGAAAGCACCAACCCCGGAACACCCGGGATCATCCTGCTGACCTCCACCATGTTGGTGGACAAAGTCGATCTGGCAGCAGCCGGGATCCGCGAGTACCTCACCAAACCCGTCCGCAGTTCCGAGTTCTACAACCGGCTCCTTCGCCTCATGGCCACCAGAACCATGCGTGCCCCCGCAGCACCGGCACCCTCAGCGGCCGCTCCGTCCGCCGAGCCGGTAGCACGGCTGGGAAAACTGCTCGTGGCAGAGGACAACGAGGTCAACCAGCTGGTGGCACGCGGCATGGCGAACCGCCTCGGTTACGGCGTGGACATAGTCGAAGACGGCGCACAAGCCGTGACGGCGGCCCTCACCGGGAACTACGCGGCGGTACTCATGGACTGCCACATGCCGGTCATGGACGGCTTCGATGCCACCCGCGCCATACGCGCCCGCAACGGGCATTCGGCCCGGATCCCCATCATCGCCATGACGGCCGGAGCCCTCAACGAGGACCGCGAGCGCTGCTTCGCTGCCGGCATGGACGACTACATCAGCAAACCCGTCGACCTCGCTACTCTGGGAACCGTACTGGCGCGTTGGGTGCCGCAGTTGGAAGAACCGACGACGGCGGAAGCCGCCGCTGCTCCCACACCGCCCGCCGCCGGGGTGCCGCAGCCGGCGCAAGCACCGCCGTCGGACGCGGTTGTTCTCGACACCGGGCGCCTCCAGATCCTCCGCGAACTGGGACCCGACGACGGCGTGGGCCTGCTCCCGGCGGCCATCGAGGCCTTCCGGCAAGATGCCGGCGGAACCGTAGAGGCACTGCGGTCAGCCATCGACGCCGGGCAACCGTCCGCCGTCGAAGCGGCCGCACACAAACTTGCAGGCGCAGCAGCCAACATCGGAGCCGTGGGCGCCGCAGCCTTGTGCCGGGAACTGGAAGCCCTTGGCCGGGAGAGCAGGCCGGAGCTGGTCGCTGATGGAACGCGGCTGCTGGAGCGGCTGACCGCAGAACTGGCAAGGGTTGACCATGCCCTTGAGCGCATCTTATTGGGAGCCCTATGAAGATCCTTATAGCGGACGACGACCAGATCTCCCGCATGATCACTAAAGCGGCCGTGGAACAATCCGGGCATGACTGCATCGTGGCCGTGGACGGCGACTCGGCCTGGCAACTCTTCCAGGAGCACAGACCGGAAGCCGTGGTGACGGACCTGATGATGCCCGGGCTCAACGGGCTGGACCTCTGCCGTGCCATCCGGGCAGCGGAGAAGGACAGGTACACCTACGTCATCCTGGTGACCTCCCATGGCTCGCGGAAGGACGTCCTTGCGGGAATGGAAGCAGGAGCCGACGACTACGTCACCAAACCCCTGGACCCGTTCAGCCTGCACATCCGGCTCCTGGCCGCCCAGCGTATTACGTCGCTGCACGCGGACCTCGCCCGGTACCGTTCGGCCCTGACCGAGCAGGCACGCACGGACCCCCTCACCAAGGTGCACAACCGGCTCAAACTTTCCGAGGATCTGGGAGACCTGCACGACGGAAGCCACGGCTACTGCCTGGCCATGGTGGATGTTGACAACTTCAAAAGCTACAACGACATCTACGGCCATCAAGCAGGCGACGCCGCGCTGGTGGCCATCGCCGCCACCCTTTCCGGCGAAATCCGGGCCACGGACGCCGTGTATCGGTTCGGTGGGGAAGAGTTCCTGTTGCTGCTCCGGGAACAGACGGCCACTACCGCGGAAACGGTCATGGAACGCGTGCGCTCAGCCGTGCACGATCTGCGGATCGAACACTCCGGCGACCCCGACGGCGTACTGACCATCAGCGCGGGAATCGCCGCTTCCTCGGGGGGCCACCCCGCCGGAACCGAACAGCTCCTGCGGGAGGCCGACCTCGCCCTGTACGCAGCCAAAGCTGCAGGCAGGAACAGGGTGGCCCTTGCCCATAACTTCTATGCGGAATGATCTGTGCGTGGCTGCAGCTGCTGGCTAAATCCGCCGGCCAGGATCCGGTCCTGGCGCAGGGTCAGCATGTTCCTGTTTGTATGGTGTTGTTTCGTTTGACGTTGCTGGTGCCGGGTGCCAAGTGGATATCACCTGCTGCACACGCCCTGTTGTCGGTGGCGACCACGTTGGTGATCGGGCCTTGAGCGCCGAAGTCGCCTATGTGGATGGCGTCGTAGCTGCCTTCGGGGAGCACGTGACCGAATTCCAAATCGTGGATGTAGTTGCCGCTCAGGATCACCCCAGTGACTGCCCCGGTGCGGTTGTCATAATAGCCGGTACGGATACCGTACGGCGCCCCATAGAACTCGTTATCGGCGACTTTCAGGTTATAGATCGAGTGGTTGCCGACCGCTAGTTGCATGCTGCTGCCCCGGTGTCCGCCCCGGACCGTGTTCCCGATGTAGTTGATGTCGTGAGTGGTTCCATCGATGGTGTGGGCTACAAGGCCGTCGTCACCGTCGGTTCCAACGCGCTGGTCGATGGCATTGCTGATGACATCGCCGAAGGATGAGTCCATGACGTGAATGCCGTCAAGCTGGTCATATTTGCCGCTCGTGACCACAACGGTGCTGCTGTTCCTAACACAGAACTTCGTGGTCCCGGCGGCGGCGATGGAGTATGTGAACGGGTTCTTTACATGCACCCCATCCACGAGGTTGTTGGAGCCGCCCCGGATGTCCACGACGTACTCGCTCAAGCGCCCGTCCAAACTGTTACTGGCTGGGAGGGTGTTGCCTGAATGGTCCGCCGTGAGGTTCGTGATCGTGGTATTCGTGGCGTAGTTGGTGGTGACAATGGGGTAACCACCGTACGGTCCTTTTGCCGACAGGAAATCCGGGCCTGCTTTGAGGATCGTGGCCGGGCCTGCGCCCTCCAGTTTCACATTGTTCGCCATTCTGAGCTTGCCGTTGATGATGTAGGTACCTGCTACAAGTTTGACGACGCCGCCCCCGGCTGCTCCTGCGGCGTTGATGCGGTTTTGGATGGCGCTTGTGTCGTCCCCGGCATCGTTGACGGTGGTAGTGACTGTATAGGCCCTGGTGGCGGTGCTGCCTGTCGCACCGCTCTTGGTGCATGCCGCATCCGCAGTTGTGGCCGTGGGAGCTGCTGACAGCGAAAATGCCCGACCGGCTGTTGCTGTCGCCGTCGCCGTCGCCGTCGCCGTAGCAACAGGCGCCCCGGCCATGGCGAGTGAGGCAACTGTGGCCGCTACCGCCAAAGCGGTCCACCGCCGTCGTGGTTGCGCCCCGGTACGGCGCATCGGCAGTCCCAATTCAATGTCAGCAGTTCCCACTGCGATCCCCCAAAGTGTCAAGACGCTCCGTCGGCGCCGTTCGCCGGACTCTGCGTATGGACACACTCGCCGGGCAAAACGATGAACCTCGTCCCGTGGATAACGTCAGTGAAGTCACCATCCGGCATCGGCCCCGGGAACAAAGTAGCTTTCCGGTTTCCGTGGAATCCCGCCGTCGGGAAAGAGCGCCTCTACCTGGGAGGCGTACTGCCTGATCCGACGCTGTTTCCCGGCAAGCCCGTCGTCCCAGGACCAGGGCTCGTATCCCAGCTGGTTCATGAACCGTGAATCGTGTCCGGCCTGGAGGTCGTAGGGGAAATCCGAGTACATCACCAGCCTGTCCCGATGGTCCGTCCCCAGTTGGCGGGTAATCAGATGGTCCACGTGTTTCCCCACGCCAGCCGGGCAGAAGAGCAGCTCCGCCTGAGTCTCCGCCAGCAGCGTGGCGACGGTGGCTCCGAGCGAGCGGATGAGCCCCTTGTCCCCACGCGAAACCCTGCCCTGGGCGATGTCGAAGCGGTAGGTGGGGTAACGGTGGGTGAACTCCGGAAGGAGCCGGTCCCATGCGCTGCTCCCCCACCGCGCCGGCCGCCGTCGACGCCGGAAGAGGGCATCCACGGCCCCGAGGTGAAGGGACTGAACGCCCATGTCCGTCAGGACCTCCCGGTCCTCACTTTGCCGGGCCCTGTAAAGGCCACCGGCGTCCCCCACCACGCATTGGCGCAGGAACGACCCCGCAGCCCTGGTGTGCGGGCCGGGATCTGCGTCGGAGAACAGCGTGGCCACCACTATTTGGCGGCCACGGGCCTGGGCTTCCATCAGCGCTCCGCAGGACAACACGGCATCGTCGAGGTGAGGGGAAAGGACCAGCCAGGGCGCATCCCCGGCCATGGACCGTTCGATCCTGTTAAGGAGTTGCACGTCAAGCCCCTTCCCCGGATGCGGTCGGTTTCAGGGTTGCCACCGCGTCCTTGTACGCTGCAGCCTGGCGCTCGGCCAACACGTCCCAGTCATACGCAGCGGCGAACCGGCGTCCCTCTGCTGCCACCCCGTCAAGCGCCGGCTCCGTGTATCGGAGGGCGATCTCATCAGCCAGCTTGGCGACGTTCAGCGCTTCGACCAGCCAGCCGACACCCGTCGGGACGATCTCACGGAGGCAGGGGATGTCGAAGGCAATCACGGGGGTCCCCACCGCCAAGGCGTCGATGGCAACCAATCCGAAGGTTTCGTGCCGGGACGGCACCACCACGAGCCGCGCTTCGCTCAGCGCCTGGAACTTTTCGTCACCTGACAACCATCCGAGCATCCGCACGCGTCCACACAGCCCCGTCTCCCGGATGCCTTCGCGGAACCTGGCTTCATCCGGACCCGTGCCGGCCACCAGCAGGTCGCCATCCACCCGGTCACAGCATTGCGCCCAGGCTTCCAGGAGGAGGTCCAGGCCTTTGTGGCCGTACTCCAGGCGGCCAATGAACATGACGTCCTTCCCCCGATGTGGAATGGGTTTCCACGCGGCCGGGTCCACGCCATTTCCGATCACGTCCACGTGGAGGCGCGGATTCAGCTGCGTCAACCGCTCCGCGATTCCCTGCGAAACAGAGATGAGCCTCCGGTGCGAGCGCACCCCCAGCCGCTCGAGCCAGTGCAAGGGGAGTTTGTACTGCCGCGCCTTCTCCCTGGCATGGAGCCACTGGACAACCCCGATGGTGGGGCGCCGGGTCCAGAGCGGTGCGGCCATCGTTGAGAAGGGGGCAAAAAAGTCCTCCACCACCAGGTCTGTCTTCCCGTGCCTCCTGAGGGTTTCAAACGGCAAACACAGAACATACGCCAGGAGCCTGGACAGCCGGTTGCGGCCTTCCCCGAGGCCAATGGGGACGTAGTGGACCCCGTCCTGGACACGCTCTTCCCATCCTGGATACCGGGTGGTGAGGACCGTTACGTCGAAACCCCTCGCCGCCAGCCGTTGGTTTATCTCGTGGGTCCTCACGGATCCTCCGCCGGCTCCTGGCATGCGTGGATCTTCGAAGCCCAGATGCAGTACTCTCATCTATTTTTCCGTTCCGTAGCTTTTGGAGGGCTCACCGATGTTGGTCATCGCCGCCTGTTCGAGATCAGCCGGTTCGACAAACCAGATGGTCGTTTCGCCGTTGGTCGGGCCCGGCGTCGAGACCAAGGGCCTTGCATGCTCCTTCAACCAGGCGAGCATGGTGGGATTGGCATAGCCGTAGCCTTGGCTGGTGGGTTTGGATTGGGTCAGGATGTAGCTGGCCCCGTTCTGCTTCATCAGGGGCGCCGAAGGCCAGATACCAAACCGCGGGTCATCCAGATAGGCGAAGTGGCCTGTGCTGTTGGTGACGCTGATCCGTGCGTCCGCTGGCAGGTTCGCCTGCACCCAGTCGTTGGACCGGACGAAGCCGTTGTCCACCGTCAATTCAGTCCGAAGACCCAGCACCACGGTCAACGCCACGAAACAGACGCTGACGACGCCAAGGGTTCTGCGTGCGCGGTGGTGTCTCTCTTTGAGCTCCACCACCACAATGACCGAACACAGCGCGCCGGCCACCATGACGCCGTACCCGTACTGTTCCTCAAAGGTGCCAAACGCTGCGCTGTAGACGCCGGCGGCTCCCAGGGCCAAGCCGCCCAGCCCGACCAGTCGCCTCCCGGCATGATGGCTGAAGCACAGGATGAGTCCCACCAGCGGGCACAGGCCCAGGAGAAGATAGCTCGTGCCGAAATGCCCGCTTTGCTCAATAAGGCGCGACACCAAGCTCGGTGATCCCTCAGAAGTGAAGCCGGTGGTCTTCTCCACACCGGACATGCGCACCAGCCCGTGGGTCTTTGCCCACACCCAATCGGAAAAATGACCGCCGGCGGCAACCACCAGCAAGTAGCTTGCATAAGGCAGTACGCCGAAGACTGTCAGCACCAGCGCTTCCCGCCACGGAAGGGTCTTCTTCCACACAACGGCGGCCAGCACGGGAGCCAGCGTGCAAATGAAGAAGAAGTCCTTGCACAGGATGGAGCACCCGAACAACAATCCGGCAGCCATCAATCTGAGGAACCATCGCGCCCTGCTCCCAGGCTCGCGGGCGCCCACAAGCAACAACATCCCGGCCAGCGCGGGAACCATGGCAGATGTCTCAAGGAAGGCGTGGCTGTTGTTGCGCAGGATGAACGGTTCAAAGGCCAGGAGCACGGCGGTAAGCCATGCAGCGGTCTTCGTGGCCAGATGGCCGACCAACAAGAATCCGAGCCCCACGGTGACAGCCCCCAGAACGCCGTTGAGCCACCGTAGCTGCAGCGTCACATCGATGATGTCCCCGAAAATGCCGAACACCTTGATGACTCCTGCTTCAAGCAGGAAATATCCGGGCGGATGCAGGAAGAACGGCCCGTCCGGCAACGTGGGAAACATGCCGTTGCTGACCGACGCCCCCAGCCGCACATACAACATTTCATCCACCCACAACTCGAAGCCGCGCTCCAGCCCCAGCGCCCGGACACCGAACGCTGCGACAACAACCGAGCCGACTGCCAGTGATTTATTGGACGCTCCTCTTCTGATCCAGGCCGGCAGGCGCCCCGCGCGCCGGGATCCCGTGTGGTTGGACCGACGGCCGGAACTCCTTCTACGGGCACCCTGAGTGCGGCGGCGGAAAAACTTGAAGTCATTCCTGTGTGGCAGCAACCCACGCTGATGTGCCAACACAGCGACCCCGCTGATCATGGCGGGCAGAAGCCAAAGCAGTGGCTGCAGGTGGGCGGCCACGCCGAGGACCACGATCAGGGCGACCGCCAGGATGGCAAACCGGCCTGCTCCCTTTCCGGGGTTGGCGTTGGCCAGCACCGGGCGGGCCAGAACAGCCATGACCAAGGCCGCCGACACCGCACCGGCCGCGGCACCTGCCGCCATGCCCGGTACCCTGTTCAACTCCCATCCAACCCAAAGCCCGCCAACCACCAAGAGGCATGCACATGCGAGGCCCAGTTGGCATCGGCGATAGGCGCGCACAGCCAGAAGGATCGTGGAAAGCACCATCAGGACGGCATAACCGAGACCTGATGCGGCCAGCCACGGGAGGAGGTCAATGGAACCGTGGTACTTCCGGGGAATCACCAGGCTGGCCAGCTGAGGCGGTGCCGTGGCAATGATGGCAAAGGCCACCACGGCCAACTGCCCGAACGAGGAAAAGGCTCCGGCAAGAATCCGGCCAACATCAGCGCCAGGGCTCCGCAACAAGGGGAATGCCACCAGCGCGGTTCCGGCCGCCACATAGACGGGCCCCTTGGCCAAGGTGGAGAGGGCCTGGAACCCAGCCGCTGCCACCGATCCTTGGTCCAGGAAACCAACCACCACCACGTCCATGCCCACCAGCACAGACACGACGCAGAGAACTGAGGCGATGTCGCTGGTTTCCGCCCAACGCCATTTCTCACGAAGCACCCTGGGACGCCAGCGCAGGTCACGGTAGAAAGCCGGCGGTACCACCAAACCCGCCAAGGCCCCCACCGCGAAGCCCGTCACCGAGGCCCCGGCACCCCAAGCCAGCACGGCCACCACCAGGCTGACAAGCAGCCTGACCACAACCTCGGCCACGGTTCCCAAGGCGTACCACGTAAAGCGCAATTCGCCCTGGAGCCATCCGGCAGGCACCGCCACCACAAAAATCGTGAAGGAGGCCAAGCCGACAGCAAGAGCCATGGAGGGAGTACCAATGACGAGTGTGAGGCAGCCTGTCACAATGGCTGCCACCAGCCCTGCCAGGCACGACACAAAGACCGAGAACGACAAACCATCCCGCCGACCCTCCGAGCCCTCCGCGTGAACAGCCACGGTGTGGGAAAGAGGAAGGGGAACCAACGCAGCGGCGACGATGCCCACAATGCCTACCAGCATCGCGGCCGCTGCGAACAGGCTGTAATCAGTGGTTGGAAGCAGGGCCGCCATCAGCAACGTGCAGGAGTAACTGACCACCCCGACTACACCGGCCGAGACCGCAAGAAGGCCACTGTTCTGCGATACATTCGTGCCTTGGTCCGGCGTTCGGTTGGCGCGGCCGCCTGTGTCCGCCTCCCGGGAAGGGAAAGGTGCGGTGTCCGCGTCCACGGAGCTATTGGCCATCGATTACATCAGCCGGAGCAAACAGGCTTTCGGGTCCGGCAAGAAGCGTGTAGCGGCCCGCCTGGCGAAGTTCCGGATTGGCAACGCCAATGCTCTGTGCTGCAGCGAAAGCCTCGAATTCGTCGCGTCCCTTCATCAGGATCGCCACGCGCCCGTCATTGCTCAGGGCTACTTCATCGGTAGGCCGCAGAATCGACTTGAGGGATGCTCCGTGCGGCAGTTCGAAACGAACCAGGGTGGAGAGATCCGAGTGACAGGCCCGGGGATCTCCACCGTCCCGCCGCAACTTCTCCTCTTCCAGCAGCACCCCCGTGAGCAACCTGGTGCTGCGCTCCCAAGTGAAACAACGGGCCCACTCACGGCACTCATCCGCAATGTCCGTGAAACTGCCCGGCTGGGACAACGTGGCCATGACTTGAACCATGGTGCGGCCAATATCTGCAGGGTTGTCCACCAGCCAGCCTGTCCTGCCATCAACCACCGAGTCCCGTATTCCGGGCACGCGAAGCGCCAGGCAGGGAACTCCCCAGGCCGCGGCCTCAACCACCGAACAACCCCAGCCTTCGGAGGCCGAGGTGGAAGCTGTCAGCCAGGCCCTGCCCAGCAGTTCGTCGCGGACGCCGTCGGGCTGATAACCATGGAATGTCACTGCATGATCCAGGCCAAGATCCATCGCGATCTGCTGCAAACGTGCCCGCTCCGGCCCGTCCCCAACGATGTCCATCCTCAGGTTCGGAACGTTTCGTGCGGCAACGGCGAACTGGCCCAGCAGCAGATCCAGCCGCTTATGCGGCACCAAACGGCTGACGACGGCGACGGTTGGCTCAGTTGCCCGTGTGGCCACTGCCTCGGGGATGTCGATGGTGCCGTTCGGAACCACGTGGATGGGGCTTCCAAAGCCAAGCTTCCGCAATTCCAGCCGCGTTGACGGTGACACCGCAACCATCGAGCGCCGCCCGTAGACCCTCTTGGCTCCTGTACTCTCCAGGAACCTGCCCACGGCAGCCAACGGTGGAGAGAACCTGCTGCGGAACTGCTCCTGATGGACGTGGTGCACCAGCTGGATGATCGGAACATCCTTGGGCAGGAACAGCGGGGAAAAGAACGGAATCCCGTTCTGGCAATCCACCACGGCGTCGAACCGTCCGGCGCTGCGCAGGAGTCTGGCTGCGGTCTTTCCGTAGATGGACAGCGGTCCGCCGGCACGGAGTATCCGGATGCCGTCGATTGCATCCTCCGGCAACTGGCCGGCGTCGCGCGCTGTGAACCAGGTGACCTTTACGCCGTTGTCCACCCACCTCTTGGATATCTGGTGCATGTATTGCTCGGCACCGCCGGCAAGGGAGTGCCGGATATCGCGCCAGTTGAGCACCAGTACCCGCTTTCCAGCAAGCCTCGCGGGAGAGTTCATGTCGGGCAGGGCAAAGGTCATGATGTTGCTTTCTGAAGTTGGATCACTGATGCGAAGCTGGCAACGCCATCGTGGAAGGGACGGAAAGTGGACTCAGCACCATCCGTCCAGGCCACGGGGAGTTCGATGATCCTCGCGCCGTTGTTCTGTAGCCGCAGGAGGAGTTCGACATCGAAGGCGAAGCCCGTGCTCCGGCACTGCACCATGGCCGCGGTGAGCGCGTCGCGTTCGAAGAACTTGAAACCGCACTGGGTGTCCTGGATCCCCTTGACCTTGGAGGGCGTCAATACCCGGAAGGCTGTGCCTCCCATCCGGCGTCCCAAATGCTGGGGCCGCACAAAGGTGGAACCGGGCGAATGGCGCGAGGCAATGACTGCGGCCGCACCGCGCGAGAGATGGGCCATGGTCTTGCTGAGTGTTTCCAGCGGAGTGGCGAGATCGGCATCGAAGAAGCCGGTGAATTTCGATGTTCCGCTCAGCAGGCCACGGCGGACTGCCGCCCCCTTGCCCCGGCGGGCGCAGCCCACCACGGACACCGGCACGATGCCGCGCTGTTCACGGGAGATCCGGCGCACCACGGCGGCTGTCTCATCCACACTTCCGTTGTCCACCACCACGATGCGCGACGACCATGCCTGGCCGGCCAGGAAGTCGATGGTTTGGTGCAGGGTGTGGGGAATCCTGGCGGCCTCGTTGTAGGCAGGAATGATGACCTCAAGGTCCACGACGGACCGGCGCATGGATTCGGAGGGCCACCGGGGATGAGGATTCCCTCTCTTGCCGGGGTGAAAACTTTGCGGGTAAAGCGTGAACATCCGAACCTCCAACTTTCCGGGCACCGTACGAAATCGTGCTCGCCTATAAGCAGTGGGGGTGCTGCGCGAGTCATGACGCAGATCCGCGAGGATCTCCCGGGAGATGGGGTCGCTCCCGGCTTCCCCGGGACGTGCCCGGCGCTCTGAGCGAAATTGCTGGTTCAGTGTCGGAGCGCGTCTATAGAGTGGCCCCATGAGCCACATTTCTTCTGCATCCCCGGTAACCCGCGAAACTGTTCCGGAGCCGCCCGTTGCCAAGCGGGTTCCCACCCGACGGGAACATCACGGCGATGTTTTCGTGGACCAGTACGAGTGGCTCCGGGACAAGGAATCACCGGAAGTCGTGGAGCACCTGAAAGCGGAGAACGCCTACCAGGAGGCCGTGACTGCGCACCAGGAGCCATTGCGCGAAGCGATGTTCCAGGAGATCAAGGGCCGCACCCAGGAAACGGATCTTTCGGTCCCCAGCCGCAAGGATGGCTGGTGGTACTACAGCCGCTCGGTGGAGGGCAAGGAGTACAGCATCCAGTGCCGCGTCCTGGCCCGGAACACGGGCGATCCCGTAGCGGACTGGACTCCCCCGGCCGTGGAGGCCGGCGTGGAACTGCCCGGCGAGGAAGTGCTCCTTGACGGCAACATCGAAGCCGAGGGCCAGCCGTTCTTCAGCGTCGGCGGCGCTGCCGTGACCGTGGATGGCAACCTCTACGCCTACGCAGTGGACAACTCCGGGGACGAACGATTCACTCTGCGGATCAAGGACCTGCGCACAGGCGAACTCCTTCCGGATGTCATTGAGGACATTTTCTACGGGGTTGCCTTCTCCCCGGACGGCACCAGGCTCTTCTACACAGTGGTGGACGAGTCGTGGCGGCCCTACCAGGTGAAGACCCACGTCCTGGGCACGCCCGTCACCGAGGATGAGGTTCTCTACCAGGAGGACGACGTCGCCATGTGGCTGGGCTTCGACCTCGCCTCCGACCGTCGCCACCTCGTGCTCAGCATCGGCTGCTCGGAGTTCAGCGAAACCCGCCTGCTTCGTTTCGACGACTACGAATCCGGCCTCAGCACCGTCATTCCACGTGAAGAGCACATTCTCTACGAGGCCGAGCCCTTCCTCCTGGACGGCCGGGAAACCCTGCTCCTGACCCACAACAAGGATGCCATCAACTCCATGGTCAGCCTCGTGGACCCGGCGGAGCTCACCAAGCCCATCGCCGCGCAGAACTGGCGTACCGTCGTCGCGCATTCGGACGACGTCAGGGTCAACGGCGCAGGCGTGACCTCCACCCATCTGGTTCTTTCCATCCGCAAAGACACCATCGAAAGGGTGCAGGTGCTGCCGTTGGCAGGGCTGGGCACCCCGGCGCAGGGCGCACCCGTGGAGCCGGCCTTTGACGAAGAGCTCTACACGGCAGGCGTTTCGGGCTCGGATTATGAAGCCCCCGTGATCCGGATGGGCTACACCTCCTACTTCACACCGTCACGGGTGTACGACTTCGTCCTCCCCACTCCCGGGCTGCCCGATGGCCAGCTTCTGCTCCGCAAGGAAAGCCCCGTCCTGGGCGGCTACTCCTCTTCCGACTACGTGGCGACGCGAGAATGGGCAACGGCCGACGACGGCACCCGGGTCCCGTTGTCGGTACTGCGTCACGCTTCGGTACAGCCGGACGGCACTGCGGCGGGTCTCGTCTACGGATATGGCTCGTACGAGGTCAGCATGGACCCCGGATTCGGCGTAGCGCGGTTGTCACTCCTGGACCGCGGCATTGTCATGGTCATCGCCCATATCCGGGGCGGCGGCGAACTGGGACGCCACTGGTACGAGGACGGGAAGAAGCTCAACAAGAAGAACACCTTCACGGACTTCATTGCCGCAACGGACTGGCTGGCATCCTCGGGCTTGGTCGACCCCTCGCGTATTGCCGCGATGGGCGGCTCCGCAGGCGGACTGCTGATGGGCGCCGTCGCCAACATGGCCCCCGAAAAGTACGCTGCGGTGGTGGCGCAGGTCCCGTTCGTGGACGCCCTGACCACCATCCTGGACCCCGAGCTGCCTTTGTCCGCCCTCGAATGGGAGGAATGGGGAAACCCGATTACCGATCCCCAGGCGTATGCGTACATGAAGTCCTACACTCCCTACGAGAATGTGGGAGCCACGGCCTATCCAAAGATCGCCGCTGTGACGTCCTTCAATGACACCCGCGTGCTTTACGTTGAACCGGCCAAGTGGGTCCAGGCTCTGCGCGCCACCTCCACGGGGACGGAGCCGATCGTCATGAAGATCGAGATGGACGGCGGCCACGGTGGCGCGTCGGGCCGCTACGTGCAGTGGCGCGAGCGTGCCTGGGACTACGCCTTCGTGGCCGACTCCCTGGGCGCCACGAAACTGCTTCCGGGAGCCGGCCTCAAGTAGACCTTGAGCGGAGGATGGCGTAATACCCCGGGATCACATCCGGAACCGATGGGTTGCTCAACGGACGGGTTTCGATGTTCGTCGCGCCGTCCTCCACAAGGTTCCAGTCCGCCGTCGGAAAGGCCTTGGCGCGCTGCGCCGCGCCGAAGCGGCCCGGCATGGGCAATCCGCGGATGGCCCATTCAAGCGGTGCAGGGATCGACTTGCGGGTAGCGCCGAGGTGGCTGACGTAGTCCACGGGGGTGCCGGGAAAGTTGGTCTCTGCCAGGAACACGCCGCCACGGCGTCCGACGACGGGCAGCAGGTTTGCCGCCAAGGCTGCACGTCCTTTGCGGTCCAGCACGTGCAGCACGCCGCGGATGAAGACGTTGGCGTCGCCGGTCCAGCCCGCCTTTTCCAGCGCCGTTGCGACAGTCTGCGCAGCGTCCGGTGCCGTCATGTCGCACACGGCGAATGCCGCCGTCGTGATGCCGGCTGACTCCTGCCGGGCGCGGTCGATGGCGTTGGCGGAGTAGTCGAGCCCCAGGGCCAGGGGGAAGTGCCCTGCGAGGAGCCGGGTGAAACTGCCGTTGCCGCATCCAACGTCCACCACAGGGAGGGCCGGGTCAAGTTTCGCCAGCTTGGGAAGGTAGCCGTTCAGTTCATGGTCGCTTCCCGAGTCCCAGAGGACATCGCCGCTGGCTCCCGTCGATCGCACGTTGCCCCAGTATTGGTCCCAGGCGGTCAGCGGATCCTTGGGCGCCGAAGAGGAGAGCCTGATGAGGCGTGGGATCAGCAGGTACTTCCTCAGCGCAGAGAGCATGCTCCAAATATAGGGTGCCTTATCCCTGCACCAGCCACTCCAGCGCTTCTGTTTCGGAGGTGAAGAATTTGGTGGGACACGGCGGCTTCATGATGCCCAGGAAGAAATTGGCAATGACCCGGTCCACCGGCGACGAACCCCAAAGGGCGATCCTGTTGGCCTGGCAGGGTTTGGCGAAGACGGAGCGGGCGCCGCGCGTGACGTCGTCCGTGGTTGCCATGTCCACAATCATGGGGTGGCGTTCCTGGCCGCACAGCTCGTTGACCCGATCCATGGCCCTCTGTGCGTCCCCTTCCTTTATCCTGGCGCCGCGAGGCCAGGTAAGACGCAGAATTCCGGACTCTTCAAGCTCCAGCTCAAACATCACCTGCTGGTGTTCCGGCGGTGTGGCGGGTTGGTCCACGATGCTCCTCATCCGATTCTGGGCCACAGGCAGTGGGCTTCGGTGCTTCTTCAAGGCTGTCGAATCCGAAGGACAATGTAAAGGCGTGACCCACGACTCATCCAGCCCGTTTGCTGCGTGGCGTCCGTACGCCCCCACGCCGCTGATAGGGTGTTGCCACATCCGGAATTTACGTGGTTAAGCGTTGAAGGGAAGGGGCTCAGTGGGCCAGGACAATGCCGAAGTACAGCATTCCCTTTCCGCCGTGGTCGCAGATTCCGATGCGGACCGCTCGGCCGTGACATCGGCGGCCCTCGCCGCCGCGGGCTTCCGCGTTCTTCCTGCCAAGGACGCCGGCGAAATCGCTTCGCTGCTCCAGCACGAGCGCCCCGCGGTAGTGGTAGCGGAAAGCACGCTCGGGCAGTCCCTCCGCAATCCCGGGGTCCCGGTCCTGCTCCTCCTCGGTGAAGACGAATCGCTGGATGTGGAAGCCGTGGAGTCATGGCGGGTTGCCGACTACGTCATGAGCCCGGTCCGCGGGGGCGAAATTGTCCATCGGGTGCAAACCCTGATCGGCCGCTCCAAGGAACGCGCGCGCTCCCGGGGCGAGGTCGAGGCCTTGCGCGAGAGCCTGCGGGGAGTTTCGTCAGCGATCCGGGAAACGAACGACCCCCAGCTGATCGCAGACCACGTCGTCCAGGGTTTCGGCGACGCCCTGGGTGTGGACCACGTCTGGTTCGCGACGTTCCAGGATGAACGGGTCCCCAGCATCCGCGCCCAATGGAGCCGCCCGGGACGCCAGATGCTTCCGGCAAGGCTGGGCGGCAGTGAGGGCGCCATCATGGAGGTGGCCAACAAACTATGGGCTGCGGCAGATGTGCTGGCCATTACCGACCACCGTGAGGACCCCGACTCGGCCATCGCCCAGGCCCTGAAAACCTGGTCCAACGAACTCAACCCCGTCTCTACAGTGCTGCTGCCTGTGGGCGAAGGCGCATCGGCCATGGGCATCATCCTGCTCTCCACAGTGGAGGACCGGCACGAATGGACCCGGCCCGAAATCGCACTCCTGCAGCACGTGGCCGGAAACGTTGCGCACGGACTCATCCAGGGAAACCTCATCAGCGCACAGCAGCGTGTCCTGCACCAGCTGCGGCAACTGGACAAGGCCAAGACTGACTTCCTGGCCACCGTGAACCACGAGCTTCGCACCCCGTTGACCTCCATCACTGCCTACCTGGACATGATCCAGGACGGTTCAGGTGGCCCGGTTCCCGAGGGCATCAACAGGATGCTGGACGTCATAGCCCGGAACTCCAGCCGCCTGCGGAAGCTCATTGAGGACATGCTGACGGTATCGATGCAGGATGGCAGCAACCTCGACCTCAAACCGGTGGACATCGCCAAGCTCCTCCAGGTTGTCGTGGCGACGCTGAGGCCGCTGGCAGAGTCCCGCCACGTGTCGGTGTCTGTCACGGAGGGTCCCGAGGACATCGAAGTCACCGCGGATGAGGCAAAACTGGAACAGGTCTTCACGAACATCGTGGCCAACGCCATCAAGTTCACCCCCGAGGGCGGCCGGGTGGGCATCAGCAGCGCCGTGTCCTCTTCCAAGGATGGCGGGCGGGCAGCGTTGGTAAAGATCGCAGACAACGGCCTTGGTATCCCGGAACACGATCTCCCCCATATCCTGACCCGTTTCTACCGCGCTTCCAATGCCACCTCGGCAGCAGTTCCCGGCAGCGGCCTGGGCCTGGCAATCGCACATGACATCATCAGCCGCCACATGGGACGCATGGTGTTTGACTCCACCCTCGGCTCCGGGACCACGGTGTCCGTGGAGCTGCCCGTCGGCGGACCTTAGGTTTCGAGACCCTGTGACAGCCCTGTCAATGGCTCAGCCGGACCACACCCGGGCCGTCACTAATGCGCGACATAATTTGAAACAAAAATTGATGCCCCAGGCAGCGGCCCGGGGCATCAATTTTATGTCAAGTGGCCTTGAGAGGCTCCCCCAATGTTTAGTTCGGCCACCACCCGATGCTGGTGGTGTTCGTCTTGGTTGTGGTGGTGCTGTTCGGCCACCAGCCGATTGCCGTGCTGTCCTGCGAAGGCTCGGCATTAGCCGGAGCAGCGAATCCCGTTACTGCCAGAACTGCCGCCATGAGCAGGGTTGCCGCAAATTTTTTCATCCGCTATGCCCTTTCGTACTGATGCGAATTGTTGACTGTGACTTGAATAAAGTCACGGGGCAAACTATACGAGCTTTTCTCCGGCAATGACATGGATAATGGGCACATGAATAGTCCCCACCTCGCCTCGCACCTCGTGGCCGGTCTCACGGCCCGTGCCAAATGGAAGGAACGGGATTTCGACGAGGCCTTCAGGCTTGCGGGTGAAGCCGCGGAGCTGGCCTCGGTCGCCGGGGACGACCATTCCTGGTGGGACATGCGCTATTTGCAGGCCGAATGCCTCCGTGACCAAGGACGGATCGAGGAATACCTTCAACTGGCCACAGAGCTGAAGGACCACAGCTTCACAGCCACTTCCCCCGAGCTCGGCGCGAAAGCGGGAACCATGGTGGCCGTGGCATACCAAGGACTGGGCCGGCTCGCGGAGGCTGCCACCACCGCAGCCGATGCCGCGAAACTCGCGTCCTTGGACTCCGATTTGCTGTACGTGCAGATCCTGGCCCAGCGTGCGCTTATTGCAGCCCTGGCAGAAAGCCGGCTCCTGGATGACGCCTGGCGCGAATGCCTTGTCCTGGAAACGTTGATCACCGACGACATTGACGAAGACACCGCGGGCAAAGGCTATTGGGTCATAGGAAACGTAGCGTTCCTGGCCGACCGGGTGGCCGATGGCGGCAGATATCACGACCTTGCCGCGGAACGGCTTTCGCCGTCGAAAGACGTCGATCTGTGGGCACGCTTCAACCGCGCCTCGGCGGAAATGCGGCTCCAGGCCAAGCTCGACGACGCCGCCACCTTGCGCTGCATCGAACGGGCCGAGCTCGCCACCGATATTGTGGGCGGCTCAGAGCGGGACCACCTGGAAATGTCACTGGTCCGCGCCCACTGGAATTTCCTCAACGGCCAAATGAAGGAGGCCCTGGCCATCCTTGAGCCGTTGAGTGCCCGCTCCTCCATCTTGGCCACCCAAACCGCGGCCGAAGCGCATTTCCTCCTGGCCCGGGCCCTGTTGGACTCCGGCCGGACGGACGACGGCCTGGCAGCATGCGAAGTCGCAGCAAAGCTTTTTGACCAAGCAGCACTGCCCGAGCGCAGTGCGGCGGTTCGCGACTACTTGCAGAAGACTGTTGAACTGCAGGACGGGCCACGCAAGGTTTAGTTGTGGCCGAGGCAAGCATGTATTCCGGGAACGATCCCCGCTTGGAGCTGCTCCTCGAAGGCATTGTCCGGCTCGCTGCAGGAGACCTGAGCACCCGGGTGGAGGTCTCCGAAGCGCGCGATGAGATCGACGCCGTCATCATGGGCACGAATCTCCTTGCCGAAGACCTGCAGATTGTTTACGAGGAGCTGGAACAGCGGGTGCAGGCCCGTACCCAGCAGCTCAACGAAGCCCACCTCGCAATGCGCCGCATGGCCATGACCGATCCCTTGACGGGCCTTCACAACCGTTCGGCCTTTGCCGCCGCGCTCAACGAAGCACAGGCCGGGGAGGCAGACGGCAAGAAGAGGGCGGCCATCCTGCTGCTGGACATGGACGGTTTCAAAGCCATCAACGACTCCCTGGGCCACACCATCGGCGACAAAGTCCTGGAAACCGTAGCCGGGAGGATCAGCGGGGCGGTCCGGGAACAGGACATGGTGGCACGGATGGGTGGTGACGAATTCGCGGTTCTGATCCCTGGGGTAAGCCCCAGCGAAGCCGCCGCCATCGGCAACCGCATCCTCGCCGCCGTCGTAGAGGTCATTGAGATCGAAGGCCAGCACCTACGGTGCGGTGTCAGCATGGGCCTGCGTATGGCCGACCCCGGCCAGCGCGCGGAGGAACTCATGATGGAGGCGGACATCGCCATGTACGAGTCCAAATCCGACGGCCGTGGACGGCTGAAGATCTTCGAACCGGCCATGTTGCACGCGCGGCAGATGCGCAACCAACTGATCGGCGAACTCAAGGAGGCAATCGCCGGTTCCCAGCTGGTGCTCCACTACCAGCCCATCGTCAGGCTGGACACCCGGGAAATCGAAGGCGTGGAGGCCCTGGTCCGTTGGAACCACCCCACCCGTGGACTCATCATGCCCGATGAGTTCATACCCATCGCCGAAGAAACGGGAATGATCTCCGATCTGGGCGGCTGGGTGCTCCGCACCGCCGTCGAACAATTGAAGCAATGGCGAACCGACCCCCTGACCCGACGCCACCGCTTCAGCATGCGCATCAACGTTTCGGCGGCGGATCTGCAGCGGCTGGAGTTCGTGGAAGACGTGCGGGAGGCGCTCTCTGAGGCAGACCTGGACCCCTCGCTCCTGGTGCTGGAGCTGACCGAGAGCGCCGTCATCCAGGGAAACGACCTGGATCGATACACCCTCAACAGCCTGCGCCGTTTGGGCGTGGGGCTGGAGATCGATGACTTCGGCACGGGCTATTCGTCCATCAGCTACCTGCGGCAGTTGCCCGTCGACACCGTGAAAGTGGACCGGACACTCCTGTCAGCACTGGGCAGCGATCCTTCCCAGCCTGCCCTCCTGGCAGCGGTATTGCAGCTGATCCGGGCATGCGGGCTGAATGCCGTCTGGGAAGGCATCGAAACCGCGGAGCAGGCCGAGTACCTGTTGGGCATTGGCTGCACCAGCGGACAGGGCTACTACTTCAGCAGGCCGTTGGCCGAGGCACAGCTGACCGAGCAGCTGAAGCACCACAACACGTGGCCGGTCAGCTGACGCTGCGGGTCCACGGGCGGTGCCGGTTGCGCCACTCCGAGTCCAGGATTGCGTAGATGTTCTCCGTAGCCCACTGGCCCTTGTAGTGCCAGTTGTCCACCAGGGTTGCCTCCAAACGCATCCCGAGCCGCTGGCAGATCCCTGCAGAGCCTTCGTTGAGGGCATCGAGCTTGGCGTCCACGCGGTGGAAGGACAACTGCTCGAACGCCAGGCGCAGGACGGCTTCGGCAGCCTCCGTGGCGTATCCGTGGCCACGGGCATCCGGGTGCAGGATCCAGCCAAGCTCGCCCTGCCCGGTGCCTTCCAGCCATTTCAGCACGACCTCGCCTACCAGGCCCGGCTGGTCCTGGCGCTCAATGGCCAGGCACACCCAATCCCCTTCCTGGTTGAACTCGAAGTTGGCGTAGCGGCCCAGGACCTCCATGGACTTGGTCTTGGTGAGTTCGTGGCGGAACAGGAAGCGGGCTGTTTCCGGGAGGGCCTGGTATTCGTGGAAGCGTTCAAGGTCTTCCACACCGAAACGGCGCAGGATCAGGCGGTCGGTGACAATCGGGAGCTCAATTTCGGGCATGCACATGAGGCTACTAGGCCGGGACGAATAGTGGCCCAGTCTTGACACGTGGCGCGATCTGGGATTACCTAATGAACATTCGGTAAATAAAGCTGGAGGCAATGACGCATGGTTGAAACAACCCTCTCCGGTGCATCGCACCACATCCTGACGAACGACTACGCGTCCGAATGGATGGGTATCGAGGTCCTCAAGCTCGACGACGGCCACGCCACGATCCGCATGCACCTCCGGCAGGAGATGCTCAACGGATTCGGCATGGCCCACGGCGGAATGATCTTTGCCTTCGGCGACACCGCCTTCGCACTGGCCTGCAACCCGGCCAACCCGACACCCGAGGAGGCGGCCTCCATCACGGTGGCCTCCGGCGTCGACATCAACTTCATCAAGCCGGCCTACCAGGGCCAGGTGATCACCGCCGTCGCAAACCGCCGCGCAAGCACGGGACGCAGCGGACTGTACGACATCCAGATCTTCGCGGCCTCCCCCGATGCTGCCCCGGACACCGCATCCGACGCAGAGACCGGCGAACTCATTGCTGAGTTCCGTGGCCGCAGCCGTACCATCTCCAAGAAGTAGGAAACCCCCATGACGCAGAACACCGTGGCCGCACCCACCGCCAACACGTCCGAAGCCGGTTCTCCCGTGCTGGACCGTGAAGAGACCATCTCCCGCGACGAACTCGAGGCACTCCAGCTCACCCGCCTCCAGCACACGGTGGCCTACGCCTACGATCGCGTTCCCCTGTACAAGCGCAAGTTCGATGAAGCCGGCGTGCACCCGTCGGACCTCCGCGAACTGAGCGACCTTGGCAAGTTCCCCTACACCACCAAGGAAGACCTCCGTCTGGAGTACCCGTTCGGCATGTTCGCCGTCCCTCAGGACCAGGTGGCACGCATCCACGCCAGCTCCGGCACCACCGGACGGCCTACTGTGGTCGGCTACACCAAGAACGACCTCGCCAACTGGGCAACACTGGTGGCCCGGTCCTTCCGCGCCTCCGGCGTCCGCCCCGGCATGAAAGTCCACAACGCCTACGGCTACGGCCTCTTCACCGGCGGCCTGGGCGCGCACGCCGGCGCCGAAGCGCTCGGCTGCACCGTCATCCCCATGTCAGGCGGCCAGACAGAACGCCAGATCCAGCTCATCCAGGACTTCAAGCCGGACGCCATCCTGGCCACACCCACCTACCTGCTCACCATCGCTGACGCCATGGCGCACATGGGAATCGATCCCACGTCCACCTCCCTCAAATACGCAGTGCTCGGCGCAGAGCCGTGGACAGAGGAAATGCGGCACGAACTCGAAGTCACCATGAACATCAAAGCCTCGGACATTTACGGGCTCTCCGAAGTCATGGGTCCGGGAGTTGCGGGTGAAGCGGTTGAAACGCAGGACGGCTGCCACATCTGGGAAGACCACTTCCGCCCCGAAATCATCGACCCGTTCGATCACTCCACGGTCCTGGGCGACGGCGAACCGGGCGAACTCGTTTTCACCTCGTTGACCAAGGAAGCACTGCCGATCATCCGGTACCGCACCAAGGACCTCACCCGCCTGCTGCCCGGCACCGCACGTCCCGCGCACCGCCGCATGGGCCGCATCACCGGCCGCAGCGACGACATGATCATCCTCCGTGGCGTGAACCTCTTCCCGTCGCAGATCGAAGAAATCGCACTCCGCATCCCCGAGCTCAGCCCCCACTTCCAGCTCGAAATCACGCGCCCAGAGGGCAAGCGCATGGACTCACTGACCGTCAAGATTGAGCGGCGCGAAAACGTTACCGTTGATGCCGGCACGACGGCGGCCCACACCTTGCGTGAGCAGATCAAGATTCACGTCGGGTCATCCTGCGTGGTCGACGTTGTGGAGCCGGGCTCGCTTGAGCGGTCCAACGGCAAGCTCCGCCGGATCTACGACATGCGGCCCAAGGGCTGAGCGCCTTCCCCGGTTGAGATCGTGAGAAAATGCCAGCATGCCTACTGAGACCACCACCAAGCGCGGACGGCCCGGTTATGACCAGCAGTCGGTGCTCCGCATCGCCGTCGACGTCTTCAACCGCCACGGGTACGACGCCACGTCCATGGGCATCCTGGCCGAGAACCTCGGGATCTCCAAGTCAGCCATCTACCACCACGTGCCGTCCAAGGGCGATCTGCTGAAGCTCGCCCTGGACCACGCACTGGGTGGTCTTGAGGCCATCCTGGAGGAGCCCTCAGCAACGTCCGGACCTGCTGATGCGCGGCTCGAGTTCGTGCTGCGGCAGACCATCGCGGTGCTGGTGGACCGCTTGCCGTTTGTGACCCTGCTGCTGCGTTTGCGCGGAAACACGGAGATCGAACGGGACGCATTGGAACGCCGGCGCGCCTTCGACCACAAGGTGGCTGAGTTGATTTCCGCCGCCCGCGAGGACGGCTCCCTGCGCCAGGACATCGACCCCCGGACCGTCACACGACTCCTGTTCGGCACCATCAACTCGATCGTGGAATGGTACAAGCCCGGCGGTTCCCTGTCCCCTGAGAAGCTCGCGGACGACGTCATCACCATGGCCTTCGACGGACTCCACACCGCAGCCTGACCCTCCCGCACATCCCGCGTGCTTGATGCCGACGCTCCCTCACATCCCCCGTGTTTGATGCCGACGCTCCATCACACCCCACGTGTTTGATGCCAACGCTCCCTCACACCCCCCGTGCTTGATGCCAACGCTCCCTCACACCCCCCGTGCTTGATGCCAACGCTCCATCACACCCCACGTGTTTGATGCCAACGCTCCATCACACCCCACGTGTTTGGTTGCCAACGCTCCATCACACCCCACGCCCTCCAGGCTGCCACCTTCCCCAAAGGTGGGCGTGGCATGCGCGCCAGGTGCCGTCGTCGTGCAATGCCCATAGACGCGCAGGCACAAAACGAAACGCCATCCCACGATGTGAGAAGGCGTTTCGTTCGTGAGCAAGCGTCACGACCAAACCCAAGGAACGTGAGCAAGCGACACCACCAAACCCAAGGAACGTGAGCAAGCGACACCACCAAACCCAAGGAACGTGAGCAAGCGTCAGCACCAAACACGCGGAATGTGAGCAAGCGTCACCACCAAACCCACGGAACGTGAGCAAGCGTCACCACCAAACCCAAGGAACGTGAGGAAGGGTTACTTCTCCACGAGGGTCAGGACGTCGTAGGTGGCCACGATCTCGTCGTTCTGGTTGGTCAGGACGGCGTCCCACGCCACCTCGCCGTATTCGTCGGTCTCACGCGGGGTGATCTTCTTGGCCGTCAGTGTGACGCGGATGGAGTCGCCGGCTGCGACCGGGGTGATGAAGCGCAGGTTCTCCAGGCCGTAGTTGGCCAGCACGGGACCCGGCGCGGGCTCCACGAACAGCCCCGCGGCCCAGCTCAGCAGCAAGTAGCCGTGGGCCACGATGCCCGGGAAGAAGGGGTTGGCTTCGGCGGCTTCCTGGTTGGTGTGCGCGTAGAAGGTGTCGCCCGTGGAGTTCGCGAAGGCGGTGATGTCTTCAAGCCTGACCTCCCGCAGTTCCGAACGGACGGCGTCACCAATGCGGAGGGTCGAAAGGTGCTTCCGGAACGGGTGCTCACCTTCTGTTTCCACAGTGAAGTTGCGGTCGGCGCCGGTGTGCCACTGGCCAGTGACCGCGGTGAGCATGTTCGGCGAACCTTGGATGGCCGTGCGCTGCATGTGGTGCAGGACGGAACGGATGCCACCCAGTTCCTCGCCACCGCCGGCGCGGCCCGGACCGCCGTGGACCAGGTGGGGCACCGGCGAGCCGTGTCCGGTGGAGGAGCGTGCGTCTTCGCGGTTGAGCATGTGCACGCGGCCGTGGTGGGCTGCGATTCCTGTCACCAGTTCGCGGGCGACAGCGGGATCGTTGGTGCACACGGAAGCCACCAGCGAGCCTGAGCCGCGAGCTGCCAAGCGGATGGCGTCGGCAAGGTCGGAGTACCCGAGCACGGAAGAAACCGGCCCGAAGGCTTCCAGGGAGTGGACTTCTTCGGCTTCGGCGTCTGCCCAGCTGAGGAGCACGGGCGACATGAACGCGCCGTCCTCCACAACTCCTACGGTGCCTCCAACGGAGGTGACCGACGGCGAATCGAGGGATCCGTACGCAAGTTCACCTCCGGCGTCGAGCATTGACTGCACGGCCGCGCGGACGTCGGCGAGCTGTTCGAGGGAAGCCAGGGCGCCCATGGTGACGCCCTCGGCGCGCGGGTCGCCGAGTACGACGCGTTCGTTGATGCGGGCTCCGACGGCGGCCGCGACGTCAGCGGTCAACTCCTGGGGAACGATGACGCGGCGGATGGCAGTGCACTTCTGGCCGGCCTTGACGGTCATCTCGGTGACGACGGCTTTGACGAAGGCATCGAATTCAGGGGTCCCGGGAACGGCGTCGGGGCCAAGGATTGCTGCGTTGAGCGAGTCGGTCTCGGAGGTGAAGCGGACACCGCCCTGCACCACGTTCCGATGGGATTTGAGGGAGTTGGCGGTGGATGCCGAGCCCGTGAAGGAAACGAGGTCGCGGTAGTCGAGTTCGTCCAGGATGGTCCGGGCAGACCCTGAGATCAGCTGCAGGGAACCGGCCGGGAGGATGCCGGACTCGACGATTGCCCTGACGGCGTCAGCGGCCACATAGCCGGTGGGCGTGGCAGGCTTCACGATGGTGGGAACGCCGGCCAGGAACGCTGGGGCGAACTTTTCCAGCATGCCCCAGACGGGGAAGTTGAAGGCGTTGATCTGAACAGCGACGCCTGGAATGCGGGTGTAGATGTGCTCACCGGCGAACGAGCCGTCCTTGGAGAGCACCTCCATGGGGCCGTCGACAATGACCTGCGAGTTCGGGAGTTCGCGGCGGCCCTTGGAACCGAAGGTGAAGAGGACGCCGATGCCGCCGTCGATATCGATCATGTTGTCGATCTTGGTGGCGCCGCTCTGCGAGGACGACGCGTACAGCTCTTCACGGCGCCCGTTGAGGTACATGGCAAGCTCTTTGAGCTTGAGCGCGCGCTGGTGGAACGTCAGCTTCCCGAGTTCAGCCTGGCCGGTGGTCCGCGCGAAATGCACGACGGCGGCCAGGTCCAGGCCGTCGGTGCTCACGTTCGCCAGGACTTCTCCGGTGCTGGCGTCGCGAACAGGAACCTTCTTGGCATCGGGGGCCGGGGTCCACCAGCCATCCTGGACGTAGCTGGGGACGGTGGCAACGGCTGTGGTTTCCGGGGCGACTGCGGTAGTGGTCATCGTCGACGGGTCCTTCCAAGGCACAGGAAATCGGCACGGTCAGATGACTGAAGCCAACATTACTGACCGGCCGTTCGGTAATATATACAGGGTACATGAATCCCCCGGCGAGTACAGCAGTTGTTTTTCAAGCGGAGAAGCCCGCCCCGGCTCCCACCTTGGCCCGGACCGTGCCCAGCTCCTCCGGAGAAAGCCCGTTGTCCGTGAGGAATCCGGCAACATCAAGCGAAGCCAGGAAGCTCCGCAAAGCCGCCAGGCGTTCAGCCAACATGGCCTCGAGCTGCTCGTCGGGAAGATACGGATCATGTGCGTGGGGCGCCCCATGGGTCCGGTGCCGCTCATTGATCCCGCGGGCAGCAAGCTCATACCCGGCAAGGATTTCCTGATCGTCCATCCCCGCGAGCCGCTGCAGCATCAGGGCGATCATTCCGCTCCGGTCCCTCCCGGCAGAACAGTGCACCACCACTTTGCCCGGTGAGGCAGCGATGGCTTTGAAGACGGCGGCGATCTTCTCCCCGAACAGCTGCAGATAGTCGCCGTACTGGGCTGGATCCCTCAGGTACGGGCCGAACAGCTCACTGAATTGGCTGTGGTCCGGGTCTTCCGTGGGGCAATGGACGACGTCGATGCGCGCCTTCACATCGTCCGGCACCTCAGGATCCGTGTCGCGTTGCCGCCGCTCGCGCGAGGCGCGGAGGTCGATCACGGTGCGGACGCCGTCGTCGTACATTTGCTGCCAACCGTCCCCGGTGACCCATTCGTGGCGACCCATCCGGTACACGTCGCCGGCGATCTTCCAGGCGTTGACAGCGCCATCCCAGTGGACACTTTGGTGCGTTGAAGAAGTCCCGTCCATAGCAGCCAGCTAAGCACATCGACGGGCCGGAAGGGACCGCCTGCGCGCCGAGGGGTGAGCTCTCGGGACCAACTGCGCGCCGAGGGGTGAGCTCTCGGGACCAACTGCGGGCGCTTACCGCCGAAAGCTCACCCCTCGGCGCCGTACTTGGCCAGCCGGTACTCGAGACCGTTACGCACAGCCGGCCACTCGTGCTCAAGGATGGAGAACACCACTGTGTCGCGAAGCACGCCGTCCTTGGTGCGGGAGTGGTTCCGGAGAACCCCGTCCTGCTTGGCGCCGAGCCGGGCAATGGCTTCACGGGACTGGTGGTTCAGCCAGTGCGTGCGGAATTCCACGGCCGGGCAGCCCAGAGCTTCAAAGGCGTGCCTCAGCAGCAGCAGCTTCGAATCCGGGTTGGTTCCTGTACCGTGCGCCGACGCCGCGTTCCAGGTGGAACCGATCTCCACGCGAGGGGTCGCGGCGTCGATGTTCATGTACGTGGTCATGCCGATCAGTTTGCCCGTGGCTTTGGACCGCGTGGCGAACGGCAGCATGGAGCCGGCCTCCTGCAAGGAAAGGCGACGCTCGATGTCCGCAGCCATGCCCTCCGGCGTCGGAACGGAGGTGTACCAAAGCTTCCACAGATCTCCGTCGCGGGCCGCATCCACCAGGCCATCGTGGTGTTCCTGGCTCAACGGCTCAAGGGTCACGAACTTGCCGGTCAGGGTAATGGGTTCAATGAAAGTCACCCGGATAGCCTAACCGGACCCAGCGCTTAGTCGTTCCAGTCGAAGAAGCCCTTGCCCGTTTTGCGGCCCAGCTCGCCCCGCGCCACTTTGTCCCGAAGGATCTGTGGCGGAGCAAAACGGTCACCCAGCGTGGACTGCAGGTACTCGGCAATGCCAAGCCGCACGTCCAACCCGACAATGTCCGTAGTCTTCAGCGGGCCCGTGGGGTGCTTGTAGCCGAGAACCATCGCGGCATCGATGTCCTCCGCGGACGCCACGCCCTCTTCCACCATGCGCATCGCTTCCAGGGCTATGGCCACCCCCAGCCGTGAGGATGCAAAGCCCGGAGCGTCATTGACGACGACGGCGGTCTTGCCGAGTGCCTCCGTCCAGCTTTTTGCCGCTTCAGCGAGTTCGGGAGACGTCTCCTTGGCCAGCACCACCTCGATGAGGGTGGATGCGGGAACAGGGTTGAAGAAGTGCAGCCCGACGAAGTTTGCAGGCCGGCGAAGTTCGTTGGCGAGTCCTGTGACAGACAGCGACGACGTGTTGGAGGCCAGGAAAGCATCGGCAGACAGGTGGTCCTCCACGGCCTTGAGCGCCGTGACCTTGAGGTCGTAGTCCTCTGGGACGGCTTCCACCACCAGGCCGCAGTGGACGAAGGATTCGTAGTCCGTGGAGGTACTGAAGCGCGACATTGCCTCGTCGGTTGTTTCAGTGAGGGTGCCACGCGCTGCGGATTTGGCCACGGCGTCGGCTACCCGGGAGTGCGCACCGGCTGCAGCCTCATGGTCGCGTTCCACCACAATGACCGTGGCACCTTTGGTGAGGAAGGCGTGCGCGATGCCGGCGCCCATCCGGCCTCCGCCGAGGACACCTACGACGTGCGGGATTGCGGATACTGTGGTCATTTCTGCGTCCTGTCCTGCGTGGAAGCGTCGGAGTCTTGCGAAGCTTTGGCCGACTTCTTGTCGAGGAATGCCTGCATGCGGTCGAACTTCGCCTGGGACTCAAAGAGGATCCCCTGGGCGAGGGTGTCGATCACGGGATGGGCCTCCGCCGGCGCGTGGAACACCGATTTGGTGATGCGCACGGCCATCGGATCCTGGCGGGCGATCCGGTCTGCCAGGGCATGGGCCGCATCCATCAGCTCGGGAGCTTCGTAGATCCCGGTAATGAGGTTGATCCGCAGCACCTCTTCAGCCCGCAGTACCGCCCCGGCCAGGAGGATCTCCTTGGCTTTCGGTTCCCCGACGAGTTCCTTGAGACGCCAGGTGGCGCCGGCAGCGGCCATGATGCCCAATCCGGTTTCCGGGTTGCCGATGCGCACGCTCGGGGTGCCGATCCGGAAATCGGCAGCGTAAGCCAACTCAGCGCCGCCGCCCAGGCAGTAACCATCCAACGCCGCGATGACGGGCATGGGCAGCTTGGCGATGCGGACAAAGATCGTGGAGTTGATGCCCTGCAAAGCGTCGTCCCTGCGCCGCTCACGCAACTGGCCGATATCGGCACCGGAGGCGAACACACCGTCGGTACCGGCAATGATCAGTATTCTGGGGTTCCGCTCCAGCTCGGCACACACCGCATGAAGCTCGTCCACCATTTTCTGGTCGATCGCGTTGCGGACCTCAGGGCGGTTCAGCAGAACGGTCAGGCGGTCGTCGCGTTCTTCGAGAAGGAGCGTAGTGAAGTCTTCAGGATTCAGTGCCATTACACGCCTTCCAGCAGCATTGCCGTGCCTTGGCCCACGCCGATGCACATGGTGGCCAGGCCGAGCTTCGGTCCCGTCGCCGAGGCCAATTCGCGTTCCATCCGGCCCAGCAGTGTGATGGCGATCCTTGAGCCGCTGGAACCGAGGGGGTGTCCCAGACTGATTGCACCGCCGTCGTTGTTGACGATTTCGGGGTCAAGTCCAAGGCGACGCATGCTGGCGAGGGACTGGGTAGCGAAAGCCTCGTTGAGTTCCACGGCACCGAGCTGGTCGACGCTGAGCCCGGTGCGGGCCAGCACCTTTTGGGTGGCAGGGACGGGACCGATGCCCATGATCTCGGGCTCGCAGCCGGCTGAGGCGCCGTCGACGATGCGGGCCCGTGGTGTGAGGCCGAACTTCTTGATGGCGGCTTCGGAGGCGACGATGATGGCCGAAGCGCCGTCGTTGAGGGTGGAGGAGTTCCCGGCGGTGACCACGGATCCACCGGGAACCACCGGGCGCAATCCGGCAAGGACGTCCATGGTGGTTCCTTCCCGGGGACCTTCGTCCGTGTCCACCACGGTCTCGGACTTCCGCGTTTTCACGGTGACGGGAACGATCTCATCTTTGAACCGTCCGCCGGCGATGGCTGCCAGCGCACGCTCGTGCGACCGAACGGCAAACGCGTCGGCGTCTTCGCGGGAGATATTGTCCACACGGCCGACTTCCTCGGCAGTTTCCGGCATTGAGTAGGTCATCTTGCCGTCGCGCGACAGCTCGCCCTTGGTGAAGAGCGGGTTGGCGAAGCGCCAGCCGATGGAGGTATCAAAAATCTGGCCAGGCTTGGCGAAGGCCGTGGTCGGCTTCTCCTGGACCCACGGCGCACGGCTCATGGACTCGACGCCGCCGGCAACCACGATGTCCGCGGCACCGGATTTGATCATCTGACTGGCCATGATGATGGCGCTCAATCCGGAAGCGCAGAGCCGGTTGACCGTAATGCCCGGGATGTGGAGGGGAAGCCCGGCAAGGAGGGTTGCCATTCGGGCAACATTGCGGTTTTCCTCCCCGGCGCCGTTGGCGTTGCCGAGGATCACCTCATCAATCGAGTCAGGGTCGACGCCGGCACGCGCCACAGCTTCCCGGACCACCAATGCGGCGAGATCATCGGGGCGGACTGAGGACAGCGCCCCACCATAGCGACCCACAGGCGTCCGTGCGCCGCCAACAAGAAAAGCCTCGACCATGAGAACATCCTTCGCGAAAGTGAAAGGGACCGGCCTCGAATAATATACCGACCGTTCGTTCTATAAAGATTACACGGCCCAGCGGGAGGGTCAACAGATGAAGCTGCCCGCCGGACCGGCTCCCACCCCGCTCAGACCACCCGGATTCCGAGATGACCGGCCAACAACGGCGCCATCAAGCTCAACTGGTAATCGTCGATAACCGCCCCCGCCAGCCCGGCCAAACCATTGATTCCCCGAAACTCCGATGTCCGCAGATCCACGTCCTTGAGCTTGGCCCCCGTCACATCAAGGGTTCCGATGGTGCAGTTCTTCAACGCCACCCGCGTTCCCGTGCATCCACCGAGATCGAGTTCGTTGATGATGCAATCGGAGATCTGGACATCCATGAGCTTGGAACCACGGAGATTCACGTAGTCCAGCTTGCCGCCGTCGATTCGGACCGAGCGCCAGTTGCCCTCATAAAGTTCGGCCGAACCCCATCGGGGATTGGTGATCTCGACATCCTGCCAGGACGTACGCGCAGCCATGAACACGGGCGCGTACGGCTCAGCCAGGATGCACTCACGGAACGTCGCTCCCCGCAGTTGTGCCTCGTTGAAGGACACACCGTTGAATTCACACTCAATGAAATCCGCGCCGCTCAGTTCCTCCCCGTCCGCCGAGACCCGGGTGAGCCGGACGCCGTCGTACCGTTCGCCGCGCTGGAAGTCCGGGGCGTCGTCGTCGCGCAGTTCATCCAACCGCACCGGGGAGATCTTGGGGGCCGCCACCTTCCCAGCCGCCATCAGAGCGCCTCCGCTTTTCTTGCAATCGCCGCTGGAGCGGTGGTCCCGATGTCCGGCGGAATATCCGGCAAGCCGGCCCGGGTCTGCTCCGGTCCGGCGTTGATATGCTGCGTCAAAGTGGTGGCTGGTTCCATGCTTCGAGCCTATCCCCGGGCGCCGACAAAACCGTCCCCGGGGATCAGCAACCCTGCCAAACCACCGCCGGCGCTGGAAACCACACCGAAAGGCCACCCCATGGTCACCATCGATTTGAGCGGACAGAGCAAAGCAGCGGGAGGCTCAGCGTCCCTCAAGGGATACCTGACCGAGCCCCCGGGCGAGGGTCCGTTCCCCGGGGTGGTGATGATCCACGAAGCCTTTGGATTGGATGATGTGATGCGTCGCCAGGCTGACCGGCTGGCGACGGCGGGCTACCTGACGCTCGCGGTGGATCTGTACAGCGACGGCGGTGCAAGGCGCTGCCTCGTCGCCACCATGCGCTCTATGCTCTCGGGCGAGGGCCGGGCTTTCACCGACGTGGCCACCGCCAAAGAGTGGTTGCGCAACGATGACAGGTGCACCGGCAAGGTGGGCGTCATCGGCTTCTGCATGGGCGGCGCTTTCGCGTTACTCGCCGCAAACGATGGTTTTGACGCCGCGGCCGTGAACTACGGCCAACTCCCGCGGGACCTGCATAACGCCCTCCAAGGCGCGTGTCCGGTGGTTGCCAATTACGGCGGCAAGGACCGCACCCTGCCCGGAGCTGCCGCCAAGCTGGATCAGGCCCTCAACAGCCTCGGCATTGAGCATGACGTCAAGGAATTTCCGACGGCGGGCCACGCCTTCATGAACGACGCCCCGGTGGGACCGAAGCTGCTCCGCCCCCTGACGCGGGTCATGGGCATCAAACCCGATCCAGCCTCCGCCCCGGAAGCATGGCGGCGCATCGAAGAGCATTTCGCGAAGCACCTGGCAGGCTGACCCGGGCAAAAGCGGGCCGAAACGACGGCGGGCGCCCCTTCCGGTGAACCAATCACTGGAGGGGGCGCCCGTCGTCGAGCCTCTGTCAGCTCATAAGCGTCAGCTGAAAAGCTCGCTCTTCGGCTGGTTGTTCTTGACCTTCTGCCAGCCGAGCCACAGCACCAGGGCGAAGAACGGAATGGTGGCAAGGGTCCACAGGCCCAGCAGGAAGACCTCGCCTGTTGCCTTGTCGGTCATGGTGTCGAAACCGATCAGCACAGTGATGGCAAGCAGGGCGACCAAACCCAGCCAGCTGGTCCACGGCGAACCGGGCATGGGGAGGCTGGAGACCTTGCCATGCTTCTTACGAAGCGCGATCTGGCTCGCGAAGATGGAACCCCACGTGAAGATCACGCCGATGGACGCCGTGTTCAGTGCGAGGTCGAAGGCGTGCGAGCCACCCAGCCAGATGTTGAGCAGGATGCCAACGAGGTACACGCCGCCGATCGCGAGGATGGCCGCGTACGGCACATGGCGGGTGGACATCTTGGTGAGCCACTGCGGGGCGTGGCCATTGTTGGCCATGGTGCGGAAGATACGGCCGATCGAGTAGAGACCGGAGTTGCAGGAGGACAGCGCGGCGGTGATGACGATCATGTTCATGACATCGCCCATCCAGCCAAGTCCCATCTGGCCGAACACGGTAACGAACGGCGAGGTGCCGGCGACGTACTGGTCGGACGGCAGCAGCATGGCAAGCAGCGTCACCGAACCGACGTAGAAGACAACGATGCGGAATACGACGGCGCGGATCGCCTTGGGAACTTCGCGTTCCGGGTTCTCCATCTCACCTGCGGTGATGCCGACGAGTTCAATGGCGTTGTAAGCGAAGATCACGGCGTTGAGGACCAGGATCATCACCAGGCCGCCCTTGGGGAACATGCCGCCGTCTTCGTGGAAGAGGTTGGCAACGGACGCATGGCCCTCGCCCACCTTGGCGTTGGTGACAACCATGAACGTGCCAACGGCCAGGAAGATCACGATTGCTGCGACCTTGAGGCAGGACGCCCAGAATTCGAACTCGCCGAACGCCTTGACGCTGAACAGGTTCACAGCCACCAGCAGCACCAATGCGGCAATGGCGGACAGTTCAATCGGGACGTTGGGGAAGAAGAACTGGAAGTACAGTCCGATCGCGATGAGTTCGGCAATGCCCGTCATGGCCCAGTTGATGAAGTACATCCAACCGGAGAGGAAGGCGCCCTTCTTGCCGAACATTTCGCCGGCGTAGCTCACGAAGGAGCCCGATGTCTGGCGGTACATGATGAGCTCACCGAGTGCGCGCATCAGCAGGTAGGCGATGACGCCGGCGATGGCGTAGGAGAAGATGAGGGCCGGGCCCGTGGAGGCCAGGCGGCCACCGGCACCCATGAAGAGGCCGACGCCGATGGCGCCACCCATGGCGATCATGGTGACGTGGCGGCGGCTCAGGGTCTTTTTGTATCCCTCGGCGCTGAGGGTAGAGCCTGCGGCTGTGGATGAGGCCTTGGGGCTCTGGAGATCTGTGGGAGTACTTTGCGGCACAGCTGTTCCTTGTGGGTTGGGGTATTGCTGTAGGGGTTTCGCCCAGTGCCGGGACACGGGCGGCTTTGGCACACATAATTCGAGCTTTCCCGCTTTGAGGATCCCGAAGTGTGACAAAGAACGCAGAACGCCGAAGCTTCGCGCAACCCGTCTATCTTACGGGATTAACCGGAATGCCCGTGACGCAGGCAACAGCACCCCTTTCTCCGGAAGCAACGCGGGGTCGGATATGGCCCATATTCATCCGCTGGATGGGCCATCTCCGACCCCGGAATTCGGTTCTCCAATGGATTGCCTAAATAAAACTTTTCGGTGCGCCTAAATTTCGCTATCCTCGTAGTGAGTACCCCCAACGATGAGGAACCCCAATGGCTGCACCCACCCTGGAAACACGTGCCACCCCCGGCAAAGTATGGTCCCGGCTCCTGCTCCTGGGACCTGCCTTCGTTGCTGCGATCGCCTACGTGGATCCGGGAAACGTCGCAGCCAACCTCACGGCCGGTGCCAACTACGGCTACCTGCTGGTCTGGGTCCTGGTTGTAGCGAACGCCATGGCAGTCCTGGTCCAGTACCAGTCAGCCAAACTCGGCCTCGCCACAGGAATGAGCCTCCCTGAGATTCTTGGCAAGCGGCTCGGCAACAAGCGCCGGCGCCTCTATTGGCTGCAAGCTGAAGTTGTTGCCGGAGCCACGGATATGGCGGAAGTCATCGGTGGAGCCGTGGCCTTGAACCTGCTGTTCGGAATTCCGCTGCTTGCCGGTGGCGTGATCGTCGGCATCGCCTCCATGCTGCTTTTGGCCTTGCAGTCGCGGCGGGGCCAGCGCTCCTTCGAGTACGCCATCCTGGTTCTCCTGGGGATCATCGCCGTGGGCTTCGTGTCCGGGCTGTTCGTCAATCCCCCGGATGCAGGGAGCGCCCTTGGCGGGCTGGTTCCGCGTTTTGAAGGTACGGACACCATCCTTCTGGCAGCGAGCATGCTGGGCGCCACGGTGATGCCCCACGCGATCTACCTCCACTCGGCCCTTGCCCGCGACCGGCACGGTTTCTCCCCGGACCCCGTTATCCGGACAAAGCTGATCCGCGCCACCCGCACGGACGTCGTCGGCGCCCTGCTCCTGGCCGGGGTCGTCAACATCTCGATGCTCCTGCTTGCCGCCTCCAGCCTGCGCGGCATAGAAGGCACGGACACTATCGCCGGAGCCCACGCCGCGGTGACGTCCGCCCTGGGCCCGGCCATCGGCGTGATCTTTGCCATCGGCTTGCTGGCATCCGGCCTGGCGTCCACATCGGTTGGTTGCTATGCCGGCGCGACCATCATGGGCGGCCTCCTCAAAGTCCGTATTCCCCTGCTCACCCGCCGCGTCATCACCCTGATCCCCGCACTGATCGTGCTGGGTGCCGGGATTGAGCCGACACTCGCCCTGGTGCTGAGCCAGGTGTTGCTCAGCTTCGGTATTCCTTTCGCTTTGATTCCCCTGATCCGGCTCACCGGCAAGAAGGATGTCATGGGCCTCCACACCGACGGCATGCCGCTGAAGATCGCGGGTTGGACAAGTGCCGTGCTGATCGTCGGTTTGAACTGTGTCCTCATCACGCTCACCCTCACAGGGCAGTCCTGATATCCGGCCTGGCCTGATCCGGAGCATCAGGCAGCAAAGCTAGGCTGGAGCCATGGGCACTCTTCATATCAAGGCATCTTTGTACAGATTCACCGCCCTGGATGCCTTGGCCGTAGCCGTCTATCTCGGGTTCACCGTCTACTTCACGGTCAGCGGGGAAGCAGTCGAACGGCTGATGCTTCAGCTGTTTCCCGACCCGGCCACAGCGTCCTATGCCGTCAACGCGGTCTTCTATGCCGGCGTCGGAATATTTGCCGTGGCGTCAGCCTGGCGTGTGGCGGGACGTGACCTGAAGATCCTGGGGACACGTCCGTGGTTCACCTTGGGCATGATTCCCCTCGCGATCGTGGTGATGCTCATCCTGACGGCTCTGCTCGTCTCCGCGTTCGGGACTGCCCAAAGCTCCGAGAACCAACTGGGTATCCAGGGATTGCTGCAGCACGTTCCGGCCTGGTTGATGGTGCCGCTGCTGGTGGTTCTGGGGCCGTTTGTTGAGGAGTACCTGTTCCGCCATCTCCTGATCGGCAAGTTGTCGCAGCATGTGAACACCTGGATCTGCTGCGTGGTCTCCGTGGTGGTTTTCGCGTCCATCCATGTGGTGGGTCGCGAAGGACTGGTGCTTTCAGCCCTGGCGCCCTACCTGGGAATGGCCGCGGTGCTGGTGGCCGTCTATGTCTGGACAGGCAAGAACCTGATGTTTTCCTACTTCGTGCACGCGGCCAAGAACCTCATGGCAGTGGTGCTGATCTACGCGGTCCCACCCGAGCTCCTGTCCAACTAAGGGACAGAAAATCTCTACGCGCACTGTCCCCCGCTCGGGTAACCCGGACGGAAGTTGACCGCATTGCGCTACCCAGCCACCCGCCGTCGGAATAGCTTGGTGGGCATGACACTCAACATCCAGGTAGCCGTCGACTGCAGGAAGCCCCACGAACTCGCCGATTGGTGGGCCGAGACCCTCGAATGGACCGTGGAACCCCAGGACGAGGCGTTCATCCGGTCCATGATCGAGCAGGGATTCGCCACCGAAGACCAGACCATCACCCACAACGGCAAACTCGTCTGGGCCGAAGGCTGTGCGATCGTGCCCGCCGAAGACACCGATCCCAAAACAGGCCGCCGTATCCTCTTCCAGACCGATCCCAACCCCAAGACCGTCAAGAACCGGGTGCACTGGGACGTCCGCCCTGGACGGCCGGGACAAGGACGTCGTGCGCAAGGAGCTGGAAGCCCGCGGCGCCAAACACCTCTGGACCGCCCGCCAGGGACCCCAGGAATGGCACACCATGGCCGACCCCGAAGGCAACGAGTTCTGCATCAGCTAAGGCCATTACTAGACTCGGACTGTGAACAACGATCTCCCTGCCAAGGTTTCCGACATCTTTGACCCCTCGCGCTGGCGCACGGTTTCGGGTTTCGACGACTTCAAGGACATGACGTACCACCGGCAGGTCGAACGGTCCGCGGACGGCACGGTCAAGGATCTCCCCACAGTCCGTATCGCGTTCAACCGTCCCGAGGTCCGCAACGCGTTCCGTCCCGGCACCGTCGATGAGCTCTACCGGGCCATGGACCACGCCCGGATGACTCCGGACGTCGCCACCGTGCTGCTCACCGGCAACGGGCCGTCCGAAAAGGACGGCGGACATTCGTTCTGTTCCGGTGGCGACCAGCGGATCCGTGGCCGCGACGGTTACAGGTACGCAGTAGAAGACGCCCCAGGAGACTCTGCTGAATTTATAGACCCCGCCCGTGCAGGCCGCCTCCACATCCTGGAAGTCCAGCGGCTCATGCGGACCATGCCCAAGGTGGTCATCGCCGTCGTCAACGGCTGGGCGGCCGGCGGCGGGCACTCCCTGCACGTGGTCAGCGACCTCACCATCGCCTCCCGCCAACACGGCAAGTTCAAGCAGACGGACGCCACGGTAGGAAGTTTCGACGCCGGTTACGGCTCTGCGCTGCTGGCGCGCCAGATCGGGCAGAAAGCCGCGCGGGAAATCTTCTTCCTCGCCCGCGAATACTCCGCCGAGGACATGGTCCGGATGGGTGCCGTCAACGAGGCCGTGGACCACGAACGCCTCGAAGAAGTCGCCCTCGAGTACGCCGCCGACATCGCCCGGCAATCCCCGCAGGCCATCCGCATGCTCAAATTCGCGTTCAACCTGGCCGACGACGGACTGGCCGGGCAGCAGGTCTTCGCGGGCGAAGCCACCCGCCTGGCGTACATGACGGACGAGGCCGTGGAAGGCAAGGAAGCGTTCCTCCAAAAGCGGGATCCCGACTGGTCCAGCTTCCCCTACTACTTCTAGGACTCCTCCGTGAACGTCGATCCTGTCCTCAAAGCCCTGATGGCTGCCCTCCACGGTGAAGGTCCCGCCGTCGAAATCGTCTTGGATGAAAACGGCGAACCCCGGGCGGTGCCGGTGGAGACCGGCGTCGAGGATGCCGCAGTGGTGGTCCGCACCTCCGGTTCCACGGGAACACCCAAGGCAACGGTCCTGACCGTCGATGCCCTCGCGGCGTCGTCGGTGGCGACCGCCATGGCACTGCGCGGCGAAGGCCAGTGGCTGCTCGCGCTGCCCCTGCAGTACGTGGCCGGCGTCCAGGTGCTGGTCCGCTCCCTTTATGCGGGAACCCGGCCGTGGGTGATGGACCAGACCAACGGCTTCACTCCGGAGGCCTTCACCGCCGCAGCCGAGGAACTGACGGACAAGATCCGGTTCACCTCCCTGGTGCCCACGCAGCTGCAACGGCTCCTGGACTCCCCCGCGCCCGAAACCCTCGCCGTACTGCGCCGCTTCAACGCCATCTTGCTGGGCGGCGCACCGGCGTCGCCCGACCTCCTGGCAGCCGCCCAGGCCGCGGGCCTGAAGGTGGTCACCACCTACGGTTCCGCCGAAACGTGCGGCGGGTGCGTGTACGACGGCGAGCCGCTGGACGGCGTCGAAATCCGGATCGGCGACGGCGACCTGGAAGGCCGGGTCCTGCTGGGCGGCGACACGGTGGCCGCGGGTTACCTGGATGCTGCCCGCGCGTCAAAGGCTGCGTTCTTCGAAGAGGACGGTACGCGCTGGTACGTCACCGGCGACCTTGGTGAACTGTCCCCGGAAGGCAAACTCACCGTGCTGGGACGCGCCGACGACGTCATCATCACCGGGGGCGTCAAGGCCTCCGCCACGTATATCCAGAGCAAGCTGGAAGAGCTCGACGGCGTCACCGCGGCTTTCGTCGCAGGCGTCCCCTCGCGGGAATGGGGCCAGGCTGTTGCGGCCTACGTGGCCGTGGAGGATCCCAGCCCTGAAGGAATCAAGGGTTTCACGGCCCGGCGGGAGGCCGACCTGGGCGTCCTGGCCCCGAAAACAGTGTTGGCCGACAAGGAATTGCTGATGCTGCCGAACGGAAAACCGGACAGGCTGGCCATGATTGAACAGCTTTCCAATCTGCATCAGGGACAATAGACAAGTTCTTCCCCCCCAACTGAGATCAAACGCGAAACACACGAGGTACTACACGTGGCGACAGCTGCACAATGGATCCAAGGAGCCCGGCTCCGCACCCTGCCCGCGGCAATAGCGCCGGTCCTGATCGGTTCGGCAGCGGCGTACGAGCTCCATGCTTTCCGGCTGCCGAACGCGATCCTCGCGGCGCTTGTCGCGCTTCTGCTGCAGATCGGCGTCAACTACGCCAACGACTACTCCGACGGCATCCGCGGAACCGATGAGGATCGGGTCGGCCCGCTGCGCTTGGTGGGTTCCGGGGCAGCGAAGCCGGAACAGGTGAAGTGGGCGGCCTTCGCCCTGTTCGGCGCTGCCATGCTGTGCGGCCTCATCCTGGTGATCATTACCCAAACGTGGTGGCTCATCCTGGTGGGCATCGGCTGCGTCCTGGCAGCGTGGGGTTACACGGGCGGCAAGAACCCCTACGGCTACCTGGGCCTGGGCGATGTGTTCGTCTTTGTGTTCTTCGGACTGGTCGCCACCCTGGGTACCACCTACACGCAGGCCGGCCAGGTGAGCCTGGCCGCAGTCATCGGCGCAATAGGTACCGGCCTCATCGCCTGCGCCTTGCTCATGGCCAACAACGTACGGGACATCCCCACGGACACCGCGGCCGGAAAGCGGACCTTGGCAGTGCGCCTGGGCGACCGTCATGCCCGCGAAAGCTACGTGCTGATGCTGGCCGTGTCCATCCTGCTGGTGATCGTCCTGGCGCCCACGAAGCCCTGGATGTTGATCGTGCTCCTGCTGATCCCCGCCTGCCTCATGCCTGCATGGCTGATGGTCAACGGCAAGAAGCGCAAGAGCCTCATCCCGGTGCTCAAGCAGACCGGCCTGATCAACCTCGGCTACAGCCTGTTGTTCTCGCTCGGGCTCATTCTGAGCCGCGGCTTCTAGGCTCCACAAAAAGCGAACGCCCCCGGCAATATGCTGAGGGGCGTTCGCTGTTTCAATTCTTAGGCCGCGCCGGGGCGCTTGTCGTTATTGACGGCAATGTCCGGGTTCTTCTCCACCAGGCTGTCCTCAGCTTCGGCGTCTTCAACCTCGCCGGCGGTGCGGATGGGCTTGGCGCGCCCGGAGAAACGCTCGCGCATCGCCGCCGTGGCTTCGTCGCGCTGCTTCTGGAAGAACAGGTAGCTGATGGCGAAGGCCATGAGCCCTGCGAAGATGGCCGCAGGCAGCAGACCCACCTGCAAAAGGGCGAAGATGATGAACAACGGCACGAACAGCGCCAGGCGGATGAGGGAATACTTCAGGAAAGCCACCATCCAAGTTTAGCCGCCCGAATGGTTGCACTCTGGTCACGGCCCAAAGAGGGCGTCCAGCGAACGGCTTCCGGGCACTAGACTTGATGCATGCTCCGCGTTATAGGCGTCGTCGTCGTTCTTGTTGTCTTCGTCTATGCCCTGGTGGATGTCATACGCACTGACCGGCACCAGACCCGCGGCATTTCGAAGACCGCGTGGATCATCGTGATGATCGTCCTGCCGTTGCTGGGTGCCGTTCTGTGGTTCATTTTCGGCCGTCCCTACAACAAGCCCACGGCCACCCCCGTAAGGCGCCACCCCATCGCACCGGACGACGACCCCGAGTTCCTCCGCAACCTGGAGACCCGCCGTCGCAACCAAGCCGAAGAGGACCGCCTGAAGAAGCTCAAGGCGGATCTCGAAGCCAAGGAACGCAAACTCCGGGACACGTCACCAGGCACGGACGATGCCCAACGCGGTGAGCCGGATACGCATGATACCGACGAGCTGAAGTAGGCAAACATGGCCCAGCAAGCTGATGGTTCACGGCAGTCACCCTCCACGCCATCAGTCAGCGGGCCACCGGCGCCACCCCAGCGCCCGGGCATGTCCCTTTCCACTCCGCCGCCCATCCCTGCAGCGGTAAAGCCTCCCGGCCCGGCCCGGGTGTCCCGTTCTCTGTGGCTGGCAAGTTTCGTGGCCGGCATCGCCGTGGTCTTCACGGGGTTCCTTGGCCGCGACGCCCACTTTGAACGCTTGAAGGGCGTTATCCAGTCCATGGTCCCGGACGGCGACGCTAACTCCGTCGAGGGGGCCGCCGCCGTCGTATTCCTCGGCAGCCTGGCCATGATCGCCGTGGTGGTCGCGATGGAAGCCGTCCTCTTGACGATCCTTTTCAGGCGACGCACGTGGCCCCGTTGGGCCTTGGCTCCCCTGCTCCTCCTCCACGCCGTCGTCACCGTGATCACCGCTGATTATGTGGTGGCTCCGGGCAATGACGGCGTCATGGCCATGGTGCTTCTCGCCGCGCAATTCATCCTCGCTGCAGCCGGCCTGATTCTGCTTTTCCTGCCGTCGACGACAGCCTGGCTGCTCAGCGGGCGGCGGGCATAGCCGCCAGGATACCTTCGCAACTGCGCAGGACAACCCGGCAGGCTTCCACCGCCGAAGGCTCGACCAACAACGGGTTTTCCGCGATCTGCCGCCAACGGTCAAGGGCCCTGCGGGTTTCGCGCGCGATCTCCTCCGCGTCCGCTTCCGGGGGAAGCTCCAGCCTCTGGAACGGAAGGTTGCCGCGGCCGCCCACCAGTCGTTCCGCGTCCTCCGCCTGCCCGGGTGGCAGGACCACACCACCTGTCCGCAGCGAGCCCAGGAGCTTGAGTTCGCGGAATTCGTGCGCGCCGGCGAGCAACTCCTCCAGCGCCGGTTCGAGGACTGCTGACTGGCCGGGTTGGGAGCCGCTCAGCAGTGACTCCAAACCCACGACGGCGGCACGCGCCTTGAGTGCGTCGGCCCGCGTTTGGAACAAGGAGGCCACGGTGTCCAGCAGGCGGCCGAGTCCGCTGCGTCGCGCGAGTTCGTGCGCCAGTTCCGTCGGGTTGGTGATTCCGCCCCGGATCAGGGCCACTGCCAGCCTGATCCCGAACAGCCCGAACCGTTGGACCAGGGAAGCCTTCAGGCCGGGCTCCACGCCTTCCGGTCCGGCCGCGCGGACAAAGCGGTCAACAGAAAGCATCATCCTTTCGCGCTGGTTCCGGTCCATGCGCGCCAGGAGCATGAGGGCGTCCACGTCGCCCTGGCGCATGGTCCTGGAGCTCTGCGCCAGCAGTCCCGCCACGGGTACCACTCCCAGCGCGAGCGGTTTGAGGTTTTCGTCCCGGCTGTATCTGTCGGCAATCACGGCAGCGGAAATGAGCGAATCTATCCTGCCGGCACCTATCTCATCCGCGCGTGACAGGACAGCGAGGGCATTGACCGTCCCGGACTTCCCGGCGGCGGTGTCCTTGAAGGATTCTAGGAACCGGACATCCGAGGCGTGCAAATGACGCATCAGGTAGATGACGGCATCCGCAGCGGTGGGAGCGTCTTCGGGAAGCAGGAAGGCCGTGGACCTCCCGGATACATCCTTGGACAGGGAAGCGATGCCCGGGGTGTCGATCAAGGTGAGATCCCGGAGGCTGGCTGCCGGCCAATCAACCACGAGCTTTTCCACGTCCTCCGCCTGGAATTCCCCCAATGAAAACACCAAGCGGCCATCTTCACGGTGCACTGGCAGCGCCTGCGGCCCGCCTGCCAAGGGGTGCAGGGTGATACGGGGAGCGTGCCCATAGCGGTACCACGTGACGATCTTCGTGCACTCACCGGCGTCGGTAGGAGCGATCTCCTCGCCGATGATGGCATTGAGAAGGGTGGACTTTCCGGCTTTAACCATTCCGGCCACCGCAATGCGCAACGGCCCGGCAAGGCGTTGGTCGAGGTCGTCCAGGACAGCCAGGGCAGCCGGGTCCCCCTGGAAGACCTCCCGCGCTTGCCGGAGCAGCTCCGCTGCGCCGGCGATTCCCGATTCGATCATCCCGCCGGAACCGCGGACGACGCCGGAACGGCGTGCTGTCCTCCGGCCCCTTCTTCCTGAAGTTGCCGGGCAACCGCGTGCAAGGTTTCCACGGCTTTGAGCTGGTTCTTGATCTCCTTGATCCGCAGGTCCCGCTCGGCAGCGTAGGTGGCTGCCGCCTTCTGCGCCGCAGCCACGGATTCGGTGAGGGAACGGTGGTGTTCCTCTGCGATGTCCGTGAAGTGATCCCGGGTGGCCCGCTGAACCAGCCGCAACCGGTCCTTGAGTTGCTTGCCCACCTGGAACACGACGTCGTCCACCTGCTTCCGCACCAGGAGTTTGGCCTCTGCCTGCCGACGTTTCAGCCGTGCTTCCTGCTCCTCCCGATACGCTTTCCGGCCCAGCATGAGCCCGGCCCCCACAGACAGCGGGTTGATCAGGGCCAAGCCAAACAAACCCGTCAAGAGGCCAAACATCAGCACCCCGCCATAGGACCCGCGCATGCCGATCAGAACCTTCTGCACAGGTCCCATACGGCCATCTTCCATGTCCTGGATTTCTGCCACGGGGTCAAGCACTCCGCCGGTGTCGGCAACGTGGAGGGCAGGCAAAGCCACTTCGTCTTCGGAAAAATGCTCTGCCACCTGTCCGGCCAGCCACTGTGCCCGCTCGCTGGTCCACACGAAAGTGTCGGAAACGGCGGCGGCAACGCTTTGTTCAAGCCACTTGGCGAACTGTTCCCACGCGGGACCGGGATCGCCCTGGTCAATGGCCGCCTCGGCTTCGCGTTGTATTCGCCGAAGACGGTCCTTGAGGTCATATTCCATGTCCGCGATGAGATCGCCAATGCCGTCATTCAGGGTGGTCTGCCATCGGGCGGACTTCTTCCGGAGCGCGTCGGCATCGTCCTTGGCCGCTTTCAGGCCCGCGATCATCTGCGGTGTGTCTTCGGGATTTTCCAAGGCCCCAAGTTCCGACCGCAACGCCAGCATGAGGTTCCCCGTAACCGACACGAGGTCGTTGCCTACGGACCGGCGCTGAATGAGGGCCGCCTCAGCAACAATGGCGTTTCGCAGGTAGGAGACCAGCTCCGGGAACCCGGATTCGTTGTTCAATTCGGCGTCCTGGAGCCTCGCGGCCTCGAGCCGCAGCTCCGAAGAGACAGGAAACAGGGGGATTTCCGGCCCGACGTCGGCCAGGTGGCCCTTGTCCAGCTCAGCGATCTGGCGCCATGCCGGATAGAGGTCTGTTTTGGACAGCACGCAGGCTACGTTGGGACTCACGCGCATGGCTTGCCGGAGGAAGCGCATTTCCGGTTCTGTGTACTCCTGGGACGCATCGGAGACAAACAGCATGGCATGTGCCGAGGGCAATGCCGTGAGCGTGGTCAGGGTGTGGCTTGAGCCAAGTCCTCCCACTCCCGGGGAATCCACAATGCAGAGCCCGCCTGACAGGAGCTTCCTGGGAAGGGCCACCTCCGCTGCAACGATGTTCCTGGCATTTCCCGGGTTGCCCTTCTCGGAGACGAAGTCCGACAATTCGGCCAACGGCACGGGCTTGCGCTCAAGGCGCGATTCACCGCCGTCGATGTCCGTAAAGCTGTCCGGCCCGGGGGGATCGGCCGCGGGGACAAGGACAACCGCCGACGCCGGATCACCTTGCCTTATCAGCGTGGGAACGGTGGTGGCGATGTCGTCATCCACCGGGCACACAGGGGCGTTGACCAAAGCGTTGATGAGCTGGCTCTTCCCTTGTTTGAACTCGCCCACCACAATCACCCTGACGTTGGGGTCCTGCAGGCGTCGGAGCGTGTTGTCCAAGCGCCGCCTGAGGTCGTTCCGCTCACCTGCCAGTGCTATCCCGTGCTCCACAAGGGTGGTCATGCGTACTGTTTCCGCCACGGTTCTTCCTTTGCTCACATGCCGCCCCTTGTCCGGGGGCCACGAAGTGCCCGGCAGGAGGGGGTCCACCTGCCGGGCACTGCTGGGGTTTCGCGCTTGTGCTTGCACCTCCTGCGCGGAGGGTGCTGCCTCAGTCGATGTCGACGTCGTTCTTGGCAACCACCACCGAATCATCAATGTCGTTGTACTCGACATCGAGTTCGTTATCCGCCACAACAACGTTGTCCTCGACGTTGGTGTAGTCAACGTCGACGTCGCCTACGGTGGTGGAGTTGTCCTCGGTGTAGGTCAACTCGTTGTCGGCCACAACGATGGAATCGTTGATGACGTTGACGTCGTCCACTTCCACGTTGGTGGAGTAGTCCGGCGAGTATTCCAGGTCCAGTTCGTTGTCCTGGACCACCACGGAATCGTTCACCACTTGTACGTCCTCCAGATCGACATCCACGTCCGTGGAGTTGTCGTTGAACGAGTCCGTGGCCGTGTTGGTGGTGTTGGTTGTGGTGGTCGTGTTCGTTGTGTTGGTGGTATTCGTTGTGTGGTTGGAGTTGTCCTCGTTGAACGAATCCTCGATCTCCACATCCACATCAACATCGGTATTGTACGAATCCTCTGTGTTGTAGGAATCGTCCGTGTTGTACGAGTCCTTGGTCACCGAATGATCCGAGTAGTCGTTGCCCACCGAGACATCGTTGTTGTTGCCACTGGTGTTGACGTTGACCGAGTTGTCCACGGTGTGGTCATCGTTGTTCGTGGTGGTGGTTGTGGTCGTGGTGTTTCCGGAATTCGTGACATCGTCGCCGGCGGCAATGGCACCATCACCGGAGGCGATCACTGCGTCCTGGTTGAACATCTGGGAGACATCTCCGTTGGCCCAGATGTTCTGGTTCACCGACTGGTCCGTGATCGTGTCGCGGTCATCGATGGTGGTGGTGTAGGAGTAGTTGTTCACCACGTGGACGAGTTGCTGGACCGCATGTGCATGGTCGTCGTGGTCGTGGTCATGACCGTCATGCCCGCCATCCCAACCACCGCCGGCACCGCCACCGCCGCCGCCGTGATCGTCATCGTGGTCATGACCGTCATGCCCGCCATCCCAACCACCGCCGGCACCGCCACCGCCACCGCCGGCACCGCCACCGCCGCCGCCGTGATCGTCATCGTGCTCCGGGCGTCCGCCGCCACTCCAGCCGCCGCCATCGTGCTCAGGCCGTCCGCCGCCGGTCGTAGCGTGGTTTCCTCCGGTGTTGTATTCACGGTCGAAGGACGACCGGGCATTGATCGGTGCGTAGTCGAGGACCACGGGGCGGACGGCGTCGACATCTGCGGAGGAGACATCCCGCAGGCCCGCAGCGGCGAGGGCCGCTTCGGGATCGCGTACAAAGTCTTCTGCGGCGTCAGGATCGTTGAACAGGCTCATCAGGAACTGCACGAGCTGTTGTGCGAGTGTTGGCATTGGAGTGCTCCCTCAAATTCTGTGGTTTTTCGAAATTGGCCCGGCGCCTTTGCCGGGCTTGCATTCAACGTATTGCCGGGACCGAAGACCGGGCATCGGGGGTGGTCCCCCTACCCCATGCCCTGCCGTTAGGGGATTGCCGGATTTTCCGTTAGGGGGCTGAGGGGGTCCCGCTTACGGAGGGGGGTACCCCTCCCCCAACGCCAGGCGCAGGCGGACCAGCAGCTCTGAACGGTTTTCCGCTCCCAGGCGACGCCGCATGCGCGCCACATGGTGTTCCGCGGTGCGGGGCGAGATGTAGATGGCCTCGCCGATCTCGCGGTAGGTCTTGCCTTCCAGGATGAGCCGGGCGACCTCGCGCTCCCTGGGGCTGAGCCCGGACGAATCCTGAACCCCCGGACTCCCGTACTCCCCGGCAAGTGCATGCAAGGAGACGTCAGCTTGTGAAGCGCCGGCCCGTTCCGGAGGCGGGGCCGATGGGGAAACCCCCTGGGGGTGGATGTCCCGGGCACAGGCAAGGAGCCGCACCATGTCCCGCCGCTCTTCGGCGTGCGCAGCGGCATGGCCGGCCAGCCGTGCGCCTTCCCAGGGCAATCCGACCGAGGCCAAACCACGGGCGGCGGTTTCGACGTCGGACGCTTCAAACCGTGCGGCCAGGACCGAAACCCAGGCTTTGCCCGCTGCGGCGAGCACGGACGCCAGGTGGCTGTGTTCGGAGGCACGCACCAGCGCAGCAGCGTGGGGAGCGAGTTCGGCCGGACTCTCGCTAAGAAGGGCTGCCTGCACTCCAGCCCAATGCATGGGTACCGACCATAATGGGGCATCCCCCAGCCGGCCAAGGAAGTGCCAGACACCGTCCAGGTAATGCCCCACCCGGCGGGTCTCCCGCAACCGTGCGGCGGCGATCATGAGCTCTCCCCAGGGCAGGAGACTGAACAGGTCCACTGACACATGCATCATTGCCTCGCGGGCCCGCTCCCACGCCAGCAGCAGCTCGTGGACTTCGCTGCCCCGGCGTGCCAAACCGACATCCAATGCAGCCAGCAGGAAATCATCCCTCGGCGCCAGGGGCCAGTGGTTCGCTTTCACTGCTTCGTTGATGGCCAAGCGGGCTTCGTCCGGGTTGTCCTGCTGCATGGCGGTCCAGGCCTGCAACAGGAACAGCCTGGGACGGGCCGTATTGCCGCCCTGTCCGGCGGCAAGCGCTGCCTTGAGGACCATATCGGCGATGCCGGCTTCCCCGGTGTGGAGGGCGCACAGCGCGGCAAGGGCCGCCGGTGTCTCCACAAGGGGAATCGACGTGCCGGCCGCGTTCATCATGTCGGAGGCCCTGATGAGCTCGGGCAGTGCGATTTGCGGCGTGGGTGCCAGTGTTTGACGAAGTCCCTGCTGGGTCAATGACAGAGCCACAGCCAGGAGTGTAGGTGAGCCCTCCGGCGAGGCAGCAGCCGCCAACTGACCGGCGCCCGCAACGTTGCCTGAACCGATCATGGCCACGGCTGCAAGGGGCGCCGAACCGTCGATCCTATCCCGCCCCAGCCAGGTGTAGGTGTCCGCGCTCCGGGAGAGCATGCCCCGCTGTGCCCAAACAGCCGCAGCAACGTCAACTCCCAGGCGGATGTGAGGGGCCTCCGGCGTTGCCAGGAGCCGGTCCACTATCCTGCCGGCAGTGTCCAGATCGCCCAAGGCCGCCGCTGCCTGCGCCCGCCTGGCCGCCGTGGTGGTCTCCTGTCCTCCGGCGAGAAGTGCTTCTGCATAGAGTTCGGCCGCCAGGCCGGGCTCGGAGTCCAGAACCCCCTCCGCGGCACGCTCCAGCTCCGCGACGATCCGTGGATCCTGGAACCCGTTCTGCGCAAGCTGCCGGGCGACGTCGCCCAAGGGACGGCCCTCTGCCGCGGTCCTGTCCACCAGTTCCCTCTGCAGGGCCCGGATGCGCGCCGGCGGTGTGCTCGAGAGCAAGGCATAGTGGACGGTCCCAACCACTGATCCATCAGGTGATATCAGCCCGGCGTCCTTTGCCACGTGGATGACCGAGTCCAGGTCTTCGCGGTGTTCAAGGCTGCCGGGCAGAAGGGAGTGGAGGGAAAAACCCAAGGACAGCGCCAGCAGCAACTCCTGGACTGCGGCGGGCTGACCGGGCAGTTCAGGGCCCGACGCCTCCCCCGGGGCGTCGGCCGGGAGGCCGGACGGCTGCTCATCCCGCCCGGGCGGAAAATGCCGCGGCCGGTGGTCCTGTCCCGTCATGGGTCAGACCGCCGGAGTCAGTGCTGGATCCGGGGCCGGACTTGTCTCTGTTGGCAGGGGCTCCGGGGCGACTGTGGCCGGCGGGATGGTGGGCTCAGGCTGCACTGTTGGTTCAGGCGACGGTGGAGCAGGGTCCTGGGTCACTGTGGGTTCTGGCTGCGGCACCGTGGGTACCGGCGATGGGGTAACCGGGTCCGTCGGTATGACAGGTGGCGTGGAAGGATCGGTTACCGGCGGCGGCAGAGTGGGTGGCGTCGTTGCCGGTGGTGGTGTGGGTCCGCTGGCGGCCCCGCCTGTAGGCTCCGGGGTGGGCGTCGCCGCCGGAGGGTTGCTGGAGCCGTTTCCGGGAGTCTCCGGCGTCGTGGTTCCAGTGGCAGCCCCGCCTGTAGTGGCAGCCCCGCCTGTCCCGGCTGCACTGCCTGTCCCGGCCGCACTGCCTGCTCCGCCGGTACCGGCTGTCTGGCCTTGGGCAGCCCCCGATCCCGCACCTGAGCCGCTTCCCGTGCTTCCCGACCGTGCCGGGCTCTTTCCGGTCCCGGTCCCCGCCCGCGTCACTCCAGCGCGGGCACTGGCCTCAAGTCCCGCCGTCGGACCTTCCACTGCCGGTGCCGCACCCGGGGCGGCACCGCCCCCGCCGTTGGCTTGGGCTGCGGCAACCGGCGAGCCGTCGCCGCGCATGACGTCGGCAGCCTGGTTTCCGAACATGGACGCCAGAATGCCGCTGCCTTCAGGGCTCTGCGCCGCCGTGGCGGTGGCAATGGTCAGCGCAGTTGCTGCTGCAACCGCCGCTGCGGCCAGGCGGACGTGGGAGCGGTGTGCGCCCCCGGGAGCGACCGCGGCTTTGACGGCACCGAGGTGGGGCCTGGAGCCGGCGACGTGCGGCCGCGCGGTCTTCGCCCGCTTGGCAACGCCACGTCCTTCCATCACCGTCGCCGGGGCAGCCTCAGCTTCGGCCGCTTCCAGGTCTGCTGCAGTTGCGGTACCCAGACCCGCGACAGCGGCGCCAAGGCAGATGGACGACTTGGGATCGGCATCGACGGCGATCGGACGGTCCAGTTCCACCGAAATCATTTCCGCCACCAAAGGAATGCGGGACGAGCCGCCGATGAGCAGCACGGTACTCAGGTCCCCGGGCTCAAGGTGGATGCTGCGCAGGCTCCGCTCGAGAGCGTGCACGGTTTCCCGGATGGACGCCTCGATCAGGGCCTCGAACTCGGACCGCACCAGCCGCAGGGTCCGCTGGGTTCCCGGCAGCGCGACGGCGATACTGGCCTCGCTGTCCATGGACAGCGCTTCCTTGGCTTCGCGGCACTCCCGCCGCAGCCTGGATAACGCTGCCTTGCTTTCCGGCGCCTCCGGCTCGAGTCCCTCCAAGGCGTCCCCGAGGTGACCCATGACGTGGCGCAGAACGGCGGCGTCGAAATCGGCGCCGCCAAGGGTTTCAATGCCGTCGGGACGGCCCAGGAGTTCGAAGCTGCCGGCGCCCGCCTTGCGCAGGACCGCGGTATCGAACGTTCCGCCGCCAAGGTCATACACGGCGATGGTGCTGCCGTCCTCCACGCGGGTTTGGGTGGCGTAGTGCAGGGCGGCGGCAACTGGTTCGCTGATCAGGGTGACATCGTGCAGGCCCGCAACGTTCAAGGCGGCGAGGACCGTCGAGGTACGGTGCGCGCCCCACGCTGCGGGGTGCGTCATGATGATCGACGACGGCAGACTCCCCTCCCGCTCTTCGGCCCTGTCCACCACCCATCGGGCCATGGTGGCGTACACGTCCTCGGGCGACATCCAGCCCTCACCCACAGCGAGTGGAACGGAGTCGCCTATACGGCGCTTGAATTCCCTGACCATCCGCCGGGGATCGTCCAGGCCCCGGCGTTCAGCCGCCTCGCCCACCAATATCCGGCCGTCGTCCGCGTAGAAAAGCACCGAAGGCACAGTGCTTCCATGGATCCCAAGGGGCAGGATTTCAGGCGTGGGTGCGGCGCTCCGCCCAGGCTTGATAAGAGCTGCGGCGGTGTAACTTGTCCCGACATCAATGGCGAGAACATAGCTCATGGGTACCTCGAAAGTTCACATGGCACGACGCAAGCGAGCTGCTTCACTAGCGGGTCCTGAACAAGTTAGCACCTGCTCCGGACACGCAAAAGGCTTAATTGCTACACCGAATTGTCAATTTCCCGAGGCCGCTGATGACTATTGAAGTAAAGCTCCTGCTCAGCGCCGGATTGGACCTTAGAGGCCGGAGTAGGAATGCAAGCCGTTGAAAACGGTATTTACCAACGTGAAGTTGATGATGACGCAGGCGTATCCGACGATTGACAACCACGCTGCACGGGTGCCTGTCCAACCACGGGTGGCACGGGCGTGCAGGTAGCCTGCGTAGACAACCCAGATCACGAAGGTCCAGACTTCCTTGGGATCCCAGCCCCAGAACCGGCCCCAGGCCTTCTCGGCCCAGATCGCGCCGAACATGAGCGTGAACGTCCAGCCAATGAACGCGATCGCGTTGATGCGGTAGGACAGGTTCTCCAGGCTCAGGGCGTTGGGAACCACGCGCATGAAGGCCAGGTTGTCTGCGCGGCCGGCCGCCAGGTTCTTCTGCCGGTACGACTGCAGCAACTGCAGGACGGACATGGCGAAGGTCAGGGTGAACAAAGCGGATGACAGGACCGCGATGGAGACGTGGATGATGAGCCAGTAGCTCTGCAATGCGGGGACCAGGTGGCCAACCGGGGTCCAGAAGGACACCGACGCAGCCACCAGCATGATGATAGCCAAGCCCAGCACGAACGTGCCGAGGAACCGCAGGTCGCGGCGGATCAGCGTGATCAGGAAGACGGCCACGGCAACGAAAGCGCCCGTGGTGAGGAATTCATACATGTTGCCCCACGGCACGCGGCCGGCGCCCAATGCCCGGGTCACCACTCCTGCGCCGTGAATCAGCACGCCAAGCACCGTCAAGGCCACTGCCACGCGAGCGGGAACGCGCCGTTCGGCCGTGTACCGCATGTCGCCTGCCGCAGTCCCGCCTGCATGGGTGGGGCCCGACGTCGGACGCTCGGCCCGGCCGGCCGGCCCGCCGGCGTCGGGACCTGACAGGGCAGCCCCAACGCGACCGGCTGCAACGCTGACCTTTTCGCTGGTGGACCTGGCTGCTGCCTTCAAATCCACTGCCTGGAAGGTCTTGCTGCTCTTCGCCAGATCCCAGGCAAAGGCGATGAACGCCACGGTGTACGTGCCGGCGGCCAACAGCATGAACAGCTCGCTGTACTGGCCCAGGGTTTCGTTGATGGCTGGCATTACTGGTCCTTCGAGGTTGAGGAAGAGACGGTTCGAGGTGCGGGAGGCTCCGGTGATTCCGGGAGGTTCCATTCGCGGGCAAAGATTTCACGCAGTGCTGCGGCTTCTCCGGCGAGGCGGTGGTCTTCACCGCGTGCCAGCAAGCCGTACTCCACCATGGTGCGCCCGTCCTGGTGGGTTCCGGTGCGGACCCAGACCCGGCGGCGGTTGACGTAAAGGGAAACCATCAGGCCACCCACCGCCAGCAGGCCGAAGATAAGGGCGTACAGCTGGCCGGGGTTGTGGTGGATGTCAACGCCGATGTACTTCTTAACACTGTCGAAGGTGATGCTTCCCTTACCCTCGGGCAGAGTTGCGGTCTGGCCCAAACCGAGCACGATGCCGCCGGCCTCAAGCTTGCGCCCGTTCAGCTGGGTAAGGTTCTTGACGTCCAGTTCAAAGACATTCTGGGGCGTTCCCTCATCCAGGCCCAGGTCGCCGTAGTAGGAATCCAGGTTCAACTGCGGGTTCGCCAAAGCGGGGTCGGCACTGAAGGAGATTCCTTGTTCCGACTCGAAGGCGGTCGGCAGGAAGAAGCCGTTGAAGCCAAGCTGGTCGGGAGTGCCGTCCGGGACCTTGATGACCACGGACGAGTAGTAGTTGGCTCCCTGCACCTTCGCGGTGACGGGACCCTGGAAAGCCACGTTGCCGTCGCCGTCCCGGACCGTGACCACGGGTGCGTAGCCGTTGCCCGTGAGGTACAGGCTTGTTCCGCCCAGGGAAATGGGGTCGTTGACCTTCAGCACTTCCTTCTGCTCGGGCGCGCCCGGGTTTTCCTTGGTGGTGACCTCGGCCGTGTAGTCGATCGGCTGGCCGGTCTTCTTTGGCGACTCCCGGTCGAACGTTGCCTGGAACTTGTCCAAACGGACCGAGTACGGCTGCAGCGAGCTGCTTTGGAAGTTGGTGCCCGGGGTGAACTGGTCATAGCCAACCAGGGTGTTGACGAAAGTTTCGCCTTCGACCAGGATGCGCTGGCCGCTGTATCCGAACAGGCCGCCGATGGCCACGGACACCAGCACGCCGATCAACGAGGTGTGGAACACCAGGTTGCCGACTTCCTTCAGGAAGCCACGCTCAGCACCCAGGGACGGCAGGGCGCCGTCGGCGTCGCGTACGTCGACGCGGTAACCGCGCTTCTTGAGCAGCCCGGCGGCATCGTTGATGGCTTTCGACGCCGGGATCCCGGCGTCGGCGGGCAGCGCCAGGGTGCCGTACTCCGGAAGCCGCGAAAGGCGCTTGGGAGTGCGCGGCGGCTGCGACTTCATGGCTTTGTAGTGCGCAATGGCGCGGGGGGTCACGCAGCCGATCAGCGAAATGAACAGCAGAATGTAGATGGCCGAGAACCAGGCGGACGAATAGACGTCGAACATCTGGAGGGCATCCAGGAACGGCCCGGTTGCAGGGTTGTTCTTGATCCACTCAGTGACCGTGACAGGGTTGGCGGCGCGCTGCGGGAACAGCGAACCCGGCACTGCACCGACGGCCAGCAGGAGCAGCAGGAACAGCGCTGTACGCATGCTCGTCAACTGGGTCCAGGCCCACCTGAGCATGCCCTTGAATCCGAGCACGGGTACCGCGGCCTCAGACTTGGCCTGCTGGAGTTTTCCTTCCGCTGTGGTGGCGCCTTCAGCGGATGGTGACTTCTTCTTGGCTTTCACGGACTCGCTCATCAGATTGGCAACTTCACGTCATTTTGGAACCAGTACTGCAACCCGGTCACCCACTGGCCCCACACACCGGTGGCCATCAGGATGCCGAGCAAAATCAGGATGCCTCCGCCGATCCGCTGGATGGCCAAACGGTGCTTGCGGAAGAAGGACATGACACCCATGCCCCGGCGGACGGCCAAGGCGATCAGGAGGAACGGGATGCCCAGGCCAAGGCTGTAGATGAACGCCAGGAGCGCACCTTTGGCCGCCGACGATCCGCCGGACAAGCTCAGTAACTGTACCGCGGAGTAGGTCGGGCCAATGCATGGTGCCCAGCCCAAACCGAACGTGAGTCCAAGCAGCGGCGCACCCCACAGTCCGGCCGGCGGTTTGGCGTGGATCTTGGCATCACGCTGAAGCCAGCCGAAGCCGCCCATGAACACGACACCCATGACGATCACCAAAAGGCCCAGCAGCTGCGTGATCCAGGCGTTCTGCGGGCCCGTCAGCAGCGTCCCGAGCTGGCCGAAGGCGCCGCCCAGGAGCACGAAAATTACGGAGAACCCGAGGACAAACAGCCCGATCCCCGCCAGCATCCGGCCACGCCGCTGCTTTTGCAGGTCGACGCCGGTCAGCCCGGTGACGTACCCCAGGTACCCGGGTACCAACGGCAGCACGCACGGCGAGAGGAACGAAACCAGCCCGGCCAGCAATGCGACCGGCACGGCCAGCAGCAGGGAACCGTTGAGGATGGTCTCGGCGAAAGGACTGTTCACGGCGACTACTCGGCCACGGCTGAGGTGATGAGGGCTTTCAAGGTGCTCTTTTCAATCTCGCCAAGCACGCGGGAGGCAACTTTGCCTTCCTTATCAAGGACCAGGGTTGTGGGGACGGCACCGGGCGGAACGATGCCGGACACGGACAGCAGCACGGACCCGTCCTTGTCGTTGAAGCTCGGGTAGGTGAGGTTGAACGTCTTGTCGAAGGCCTCAGCGGTGGCCTTTTCATCGCGGAGGTTCACGCCGAAGAACTGGACGCCCTGGTCCTTGAATTCCTGGTGCAGCGCTTCAAGCTGCGGCGCTTCGATCCGACAGGGAGCGCACGCAGCAAACCAGAAGTTCAGGACCGTGACCTTGCCCTTGAGGTCCTCGGGCTTGACTTCATTTCCGTTGAACAGAGTGCCCTTGAGGGCTACGGGCGCTGCACGGTCGGCTTTGGCGAATTCCGTCACCGAGCCGTCGCCGGCCACATAGTTCTTGTTGTCGCCCGCCTTTGCCTGCTCCGCAAGGGAGTCCTTCTGGGCGCACGCGGAAAGTCCCATGGTCAGTCCCGCCAGCAGGACACCGCCGGCGGTAAGAACGCCTCGACGTGAAAGGTTGTTGTCCATGTCTTCCTATGCCCCCGGAGTGCTGGCCGCACCGGGAAGCAGCGCGGCGGCAGGTTCGCTGTACTCAACCCGGATAATTCGGCCGTCGTCGTCGAGCGTCAGGGACGTAAGCGACGTCAAAGTGCATTCACGTTTGCGGGGATCGTGCGCCAGGCGACGGCCCTCAGCCGTGAGCCGTGTTGACCAGATCGGCAGCTGGTGGCTGACCAGGATGGCCTCGGCGCCGTCCCCGCCAAGTTCGATTGCCTTGACGCGGGCATCCTCAACTGCAGCCAGCACGCGGGCTGCCTGCTCCTTGTACGGCTCGCCCCAGGAGGGCCGCATTGGATTCCGGAAGTAGAACCAGTGCTTGGGCTTCAGGAACTCGCTCTTGGTGGGGTGGAGTCCCTGGAAGTGGTTCTCGGCTTCAATGATGCGCGGCTCGACCGTGATTTCGAGGTTCAGTGCTTCCGCCGTCGGCATGGCCGTCTCCTGGGCACGCGTCAACGGAGAGGCCACCAGATGGACTATCTTCGCACCCTCGGCGGCGCGGGCAACAAAGTGGTCGGCCAGCATACGGGCCATCTCCCGGCCACGCTCGGAGAGGTGGAACTCCGGCAGGCGACCGTAGAGGACGCCGTCGGGATTGTGGACCTCGCCATGGCGAAGCAGATGGACAGTTGCTTGGGGCATGTTTACCAGTTTCTCAAAGAAGCGGGGCGATCCGAAATCTTCTACCGCAAGTAGAACTCAAAGTTTTCCGTAAATGTTCCGTGGAGTTGGAATAAAAGATGCATATGCATGTTTATACTAGACACGAAGCTCGGTTGACGCTTCAAGCAATTGGTTCAACCGGGCAAGCACGCAGTACCTTCCACTACCTATAGGAGCAACAACCATGATGACCCTCCCCGCTTCCGTCACCACCGGCACCTGGACCCTCGACGCTTCCCACAGCGAGATCGGCTTCACCGTCCGCCACGCAGGCATCAGCAAGGTCCGCGGCCAGTTCAAGGACGCTTCGGCCACTTTGGAAGTCGGCGAAACCCTGACGGACTCCAAGGTCTCCGCAACCATCCAGACAGCCAGCTTCGACTCCGGCGATGTCAACCGCGATGGCCACGTCAAGGGCGAAGACTTCTTCGACGTCGAGAAGTTCCCGGAAATCACCTTCGTGTCCCGCCACGTCAAGGCCAACGGAAACAGCTTCGACCTCGTGGGCGATCTCACAATCAAGGGCGTCACCAAGGAGGTCTCCATCGAGACCGAATTCAACGGCGTTGCAGTAGACCCGTTCGGCAACACCCGCGCAGGCGTCTCGGGCGAAACCACCATCAGCCGCAAGGACTTCGGCCTTACCTGGAACGCAGTCCTTGAAGCCGGTGGCGTCTTGGTCAGCGACAAGGTCGTCATCAACCTCGAACTCGCGTTCATCGCTCCGGCCGCAGCCTGATTCCAGAACACCCCGGACGGCGTCCCTGCCCAGCTTCGCGCTGCAGGGGCGCCGTTTCGCATACACATGAGTCACCCGGCCATTGTTCGGCAAACACCCTGTATTTAGCTGCGAGTTGGCTCGGAATTTCCTATGCAACCTTCAACCTGCGGTCTACAGTGATGCCATGAGTACCCCAGATGAAGCACCTCAGCCACAGCAGCCCGGCCCCCAGCCACCGCAGCCAGGCAATGTTCCTCCTGCGGGCTACCAACCTCCCGGCGGTTACCAGCCTCCCCAAAGCGGATCTGTTCCGCCAGGTGGCTACCAAGGGCAGCAAGGTTACCAACCTCCCCCTGCCTACCAGCAGCCGGGACAACCCGCCTACACAGCACCGGCCGGCCCGAACCCCGCACCGCCCGCCGGACTCGGCTATAACGCGCCTCCGCGGAACGTCTTCGGTTTCGACTTCAACAACATCGCCCAGAGATTCCGTGACACCACGGGCGTCCCTAAGACCCTCACCACGTCCTACTGGCTGTGGATTGCCGCAGCGGCACTGGGCGTCATCGCCAACTTCGCCAATATCTTCATCTACCGCGACTACTTCGGAGCCCTGGCCATCGGGACGGGGATCTTCAACTTCGTCTTCAGCATCATCATGGCCGCCGTCTACGCCTTCATCGCCATCCGCATGAAGGAGGGCGCCCGGTGGGCCCGGCTGGTCCTCTCCATTTTGGGCGGCTTCGCGGTCTTCTCCCTGCTGTTCCTCCTGATCACTTTCAACCTCGGGCTGCTCAGTTCTGCGGCCGCTGTTGCCGCAGCAATCATGATGTGGCTCCCGGAATCGCAGAAACACTTCGTTTAGCACTTGCTGAGCATGAAGGCCGCGGCCGGATCCCCAGGGATTCCCGCGGCCTTCATCATGAAGACGTACGCCAACATGATGATTTTCCCTGCCCTCTTGAAATTCCTGCGTGTGGTATGCAGCGGCGCGGGACCCTGGGGGTACGGTGGAAGCAGAACCACGCTGGGGGCAGGGTCACTTTGCTGATCCCGGCGGCCGTACCTGCAGTCGAACAAGCAAAGGAATGCCATGAGCAACCCTCCATACCCGCCGTCGAACCCGGGCGACTCCAACCAGCCTGAGCAGCCGGGCACGCAGCCCGCTGCACCACAGTACGGCCAGCAGTCCCCACCGCCGGCAGCTCCGCAATATGGCCAGCCTGCAGCACCGCAGTACGGCCAGCCTGCAGCACCGCAGTACGGCCAGCAGTCCCAGCCGCCAGCGGCCCCACAGTACGGCCAGACCGGCGCTTCGCCCTATGGCCAGGCGCCCCAGTACGGTCAGGACACCAACTGGCCGAGCCAGCAGCCGGGTCCTGCCACAGTCCCGCAAATGGTCAACATCGCCTTCTGGTTGATTGTCGGCGCAGGCGCAATCTGGCTGATCTCCATCCTTATTTCCATGGCGGCACTGAACGACCCCTCCTTCAGGAGCATGTTCGAAGACCAGATGTCGGCCGGCGGCGCCGCGGATGTCCGCTTTGAAGACGTCCAGGGCTTCATCGTCGGCGTCATGATTGCACTCGGTGTCATTGGTGCCGGCCTGTACGCACTCGTTGCCATCAACGTCCGCAAGGGCAAGAACTGGGCCCGCATCCTCGGCACGGTCCTCGCCGCGCTCTCGATCTTTGCCCTCGTGCCGCTCAGCCTGGCGACGCTTTCAGCACTGCTCGGAATCGTAGCCATCGTCCTGCTGTACCTGCCGGCGTCGGCTCCGTACTTCCGCAAGACACCGCAGTTCGGAAACCCGTACCAGACTCCCTCCGGACGCTAAAGCGACAGGGTTCCAAACACACCACTACGGGCGCGGACCCGGCGAAGGCTAAACAGCCTGGCCCGGGGTCTGCGCCCGTTGTGCGTGGTAGGCAAGAATCTGCAGCTCCGTGGCCATGTCCACTTTCCGCAGATTCACGTGCGGCGGAACTTGCAGGAGCACCGGAGCAAAGCTCAGGATGCTCCTGATGCCGGCGGCAATAACCCGGTCACACACTGCCTGCGCCACCGTGGCCGGCAGGGCAAGCACCACCATGTTCGTGTGGGTTCGCTCCAGGACCCGCTCAAGCTCGGCTGAGTCGCTGACGCGCAGCCACCCTACCTCGTTGCCTATCACCATGGGGTCCGCGTCGAAGATGGCTACGACGTCGAATCCCCTGGACTCGAAGCCGCCATACCGGGCCAGGGCCTTGCCGAGGTTGCCGGCACCGACGATGGCGACTTTCCAGTCATGGGTCAGACCCAGCGCCGCGGCGATGTGACGGCTCAAGTACTGGACTTCATAGCCGACCCCGCGCGTGCCATACGAGCCTACGTACGAGAGGTCCTTGCGGAGCGTGGAGGAACTGACGCCTGACGCCTCGGCCAGCGCTTCGGAGGAGACGCGCTCAACTCCTTCGGCCAAGAGCGAGTTCAGCGCACGCAAATAGAGGGTCATCCGGGCCACAGCCGCGGGCGGGATCTGCTTTGCCGCAGGTTCGTTGTCCCCGGATAGTGCTTCCGCGGACGGTTCCAGCGCAGTCACGGTATTCTCCATTGCGTCGCTTTGTTGTTCCACTCTATGACCCCCGGCCGGACTCAACAAAAGCCGCTACATACGGGCAAGGCCACCCTCAGCCCTCCAGGGCTTTCTTCAAGGTGCGGGTCAGCCGGGCCTCGTCGATCTTCCAAAAATCGCGCTGGACACCGTTCACCAGCACCACCGGAATCTCTTCCGCGTAGCGCTCCTGAAGTTGAGGATCGGCGTCGATGCGCTGTTCAGACCAGCTCAAGCCGAGGCCCGCAGTAACGCGTTCGACGGCGGCGCGGGCGTCCGTGCAGAGGTGGCAGTCAGCTTTGGTGAGGAGGACGACGTCGGGAGTAGCCATGTGATTAACGGTAACCGCCCCACCCCTCCCTCACACCCCACCCCCTTCAACCCCACCCTCCCTCACACCCCACCCCCTTCAATTCCAACCCTCCATCACACCCCACCCCCTTCAACCCAACCCTCCCTCACACCCCACAGGTAAGGGCCTTCGAGTGCGCCCTCAACGCGGGGTACCCGCCATTGACTAGACTCAAGGCATGCCCGAGGAGAAGAACGTCGCCGTTGCCGCTGCTGCCCAAGCGCAGAAGCACAGCGGCGAAGCTGCTTTCTTCGACGTCGACAACACGTTGATGAAGGGTGCGAGCCTCTTCCACGTCGCACGCAAAATGTATGAACGCAAAGCCTTTACCTTGCCGCAAGCGGCCGGGTTCGCCTGGAAGCAATTTAAGTTCGTGATGCGCGGCGAGAACATGGAGGACGTCCATGCCGTTCGCGACTCGGCCTTGACCCTGGCGGCCGGCATCACCGTAGATGACATCAAAGCCCTGGGCGAAGAGGTCTACGACGAAATGATCGAGTCCCGGATTTGGCCCGGAACGAAGGCTCTCGCAGAGCAACATCTCCGGGTGGGCCGTAAGGTCTGGCTGGTGACGGCGACGCCGATCGAGGTTGCCACCGTAATTTCCACCCGGCTCGGGCTCACCGGTGCATTGGGGACCGTGGGTGAAGTGCATGAGGGCATGTACACGGGGAAATTGGTCGGAGACATCCTGCACGGACCGGCCAAGGCGGTCGCCGTGCAGTTGGTCGCCGACCGGGAGGGCCTGGATCTGGACCACTGCTGGGCCTACAGCGATTCCGCCAACGACATCCCGCTTTTGACAATGGTGGGGCACCCCGTCGTCATCAATCCTGACGCCAAGCTGCGACGCCATGCCCGCGACAACAACTGGCCCGTATACGACTTCCGGTCCGGTCGACGCGCGGCAACCCTCGGCCTCAAAGCCGCCACCGTCGGAGGGGCGATCTACGGCCTGTGGCGCGGCTTCTCACGATTCCGCGGCCCCCGCCTCTAGCGTCGCCAAACCCTCCCTCACATCCCCACTGCTTGAACCAAACCCTCCCTCACATCCCCACGGCTTGAACCAAACCCTCCCTCACGTCCCCTCATGCGGGCAGACCCGCCTGTGGATAACTTCTGCGCTCACAGCCGGATCCGGGTAACAATGCCGTATGCAGATACCGAAACCCGTTCCGTCCCAACTGGGATCCGCTCCGTTCACTCTTGACGAGGCCAAGGCTGCCGGTCTCGCGCCGCGCAATCTCTGGAACCGCGTCAGCATTGAAGCAGTGAGTAAAGGTATCTACCGACCGTCGGATTGGGACTTCGACCTTGAAGCAGCTGCCCGATCGCTCTCGGTCGCGAGTCCAGGGGCCTGGATTTCCCACGTCACTGCCGCCCGGCTGCACGGCTTGCCGCTCCCTCCGTGGCTCGCCGGTTCCAATGAGCTGCACCTGAGCAAGCCTCGAAATCTGCCGGCCGTGCGGCGAAAGGGCGTCTCCGGGCATAGCGTCGTAGTGGCGGAGAGCGAGGTCGAGTTGGTCCGAGGGTTTTGGATCAGCACCCGGTCCCGGACCTGGCTGGATTTGGCCCGCATATTGCCGTTGAAGGAACTCGTCTGCGTCGGAGACCAACTCATCCGCGTACCCAGGCCCGAATTTGAACAACGGGACACAGCGTTTGCAACCATTGCTTCCCTCCGCTCGATGGTGGAGCTCCACAAGAACCTTCAAGGTGTTGTGCGGGCTCGGGAAGCAATCGACCTGATGCGGGTAGGCGCTGACTCAGCCCCCGAGTCGCTGCTTCGTCTTGCGATGCTTGACGACGGTCTTCCGGAACCCGAACTGCAACTTCGGCTCCGGCCGGCCGATCCCCTCTCTCCTTCTGCCGACCTCGGTTACCGGGAGCGTCGGATCGCTATCCAGTACGACGGCGGCCATCACCTCACGGAGGAGCAGATCTTTAGCGATCGGCGCAGGGATAAAGCGTTCGGGGCTGCCGGGTGGACGGTTCTCATCTTCGGGAAGGACGACCTCGCAGACAATTTCGCAAACGCTACCCGGCAGATAAAGAGGGCGTTGCGGCAAGGATGGGTAGACCCCGCAGTCCGTTCCGGCTTCGCACGGCCCCGGACGTGAGCAAGCGCCACACCCAAACCCGCGGAACGTGAGCAAGCGTCACCACCAAACCCACGGAACGTGAGCAAGCGTCACACCCAAACCCGCGGGATGTGAGCAAGCGTCAGGGATGCAAAAATGCCCGCCACCTCGAGAGGCAACGGGCATTCACGCTTGATGAAGTATCTCTACTTCTTATTGCGGCGCTGGTGGCGAGTCTTGCGAAGCAGCTTGCGGTGCTTCTTCTTGGCCATACGCTTGCGGCGCTTCTTAATAACTGAACCCACGAAAGTTCCTTACAAACTAGAAGTTCCTGTCTGTTGGAACACATCCGCGGAAGCAGACAAGTACAACTGACAGATTCTTACATTGACGTAAAACGTTCCTTAACAGAGTACCGCTTCAAAGGGGTACCCCATGACCACGGTCCGTTGGACGGACCCCGGCAGCCTCAGGCGGTCTCGGATTGTCCGTCCACCACAGCACCTTTGAGGTACTGGGCCACGGCTTCTTCGGGGACCCGGAAGGAGCGGCCAAACCTGACGGCCGGCATTTCCCCTGAGTGGACCAGGCGGTACACGGTCATTTTGGAAACACGCAAGACGTCGGCCACTTCAGCCACCGTCATGAATCGCGCATTCGAGAAGTTGGTCTCCGCGGACATTTCCCATATTCCTTTGCTCTCAGCCGACTAGGACACCCCCAGGAAACGGTGTGACGATGCTGAGCCATCAAACAACCATGTGCTAGATACTCTAGAGGCTGATGGGGCCTATGTGAAAGCCTTTCGACGAAGTGGGATACTACTCCCCCGAGACTTCCCGGCGCTTCCGGGCTGAGGCCGCGAGCTGCTCCAGCACCGAAGCGGTGACATCCCATTCCATGCAGGCATCAGTAACGCTCTGGCCGTACACGAGCTCCTGTTCACCGGCCAACTGCTTGGCAACATCCAGGTTCTGCGCACCGCCCACCAGGAAGCTCTCCAGCATGATGCCGGCAATCGGGGAGGAAGCACCTGCTTCGAGCTGGGCTCCGATCTCCAGGGCAACCTCTGCCTGCCGGTGGTGGCTCTTGCCGCTGTTGGCATGGCTCGCATCAACGATCAAGCGCGGGTTGAGTCCCTTGGCCGCCAGTTTCGCGGAAGCCGCTGCTACATCGTCCTGCGAGTAGTTCGGTCCCTTGCGTCCGCCGCGGAGAATCACGTGCGTGTCCGGATTGCCGGAGGTCGCCACGAGGGCCGCCCGGCCGTCGTCGTCGATTCCCAGGAAGGCCTGTTCAGCGGCCGAGGCGCCGCAAGCGTCGATGGCAACCTGGAGGTCGCCGTCGGTACCGTTCTTGAAGCCGATCGGCATGGACAGGCCCGAGGCGAGCTGGCGGTGGATCTGGCTCTCGGTGGTGCGGGCACCGATGGCGCCCCACGAGACCAAGTCAGCCATGTACTGCGGGCTGATGGGCTCCAGGAATTCGGTGGCTGTGGGCAGGCCCAGGGCGGTGACCTGCTTCAGGAAACCGCGGGCGGCACGAAGGCCTGCAGCGATGTCGTGGCTGCCGTCCAGGTGGGGATCGTTGATGAGCCCCTTCCATCCGACGGTGGTGCGCGGCTTTTCGAAGTACGTACGCATCACGATCAGCAGGTCTTCCTTGTGCTTCTCGGCCTGGCTGACCAAGCGGCGGGCGTATTCAAGTCCGGCTTTGGGATCGTGGATGGAGCAGGGCCCCACGATCACCAGCAGGCGGTCGTCGACCCCGTCCATGATGGCGCGGACCTGGTCACGGCCACGGTCGACGACGGCTGCTGAGCGGGCGTCCAGCGGCAACTCGGCGATGAGGTCCTGCGGGGCCGGAAGGGGCTCGAAGCGGGCAACCCGCAGGTTGGAGGTGGCGGGCTGCGCGGCGTCCGTTGCGGCTGCGGAATCGAGCGCTTCGATGGATTCGGGGGCGGTGCTGGTCATGTCTGGGTCCTGTCCGGGATACGGAGCGGGCCCCTTTTCAGAACCCGCCGGATATGGCGAAGGGCAGAGAATCATCTCTGCCCTGTTGGCTCTGAAGGAAAGTTGGATGCGTGTCAGTTAGACGCGGGCCCCTCCAGAGCCAACGAAAAATACGCATACCAACGGTTTGTCATAGCCACACCATAACCGCGCCCGATCAAACCCGGCAAATCGTGTTCATCATGATGACAAAAGTTTGCGCAGGAACTGCAACTGCTTGATCCAGTGGTGTTCCTGGCCGCCTTCATGGTTGTTGAAGCGGTACACCTCGATGTCCTTGGCGGGCTCGCTGTCCTTCGCCCGGGAGTCAGTGCCGTAGTTGTTGTAGCTCGCGAATACCGTGGACGGCGGGCAGATATCGTCCATTTGGGCTGCTGAGAACAGCGCCGGGACGCTTGCCGCCCGGCCAAGGTGGACGCCGTCGAAGTAGTTGAGCACCGCCAGCATGGGCTCGTAACGGTCGCGGTGGCGGCCCAGGAAACCGGCGATCTCCGGGTACGGACCACGCGGGGCGATGTCGATGGCGCGCGGGAAGTCCTGCAGGAAGGGGACGTCGGGCAGCGCGGCGATGACGCCGTCGAGCCTTCCGGCCGTCAGCCCGGCAGCCGCGACAGTGATGCCGCCGCCTTGGCTTATGCCGGTGAGGACCACCGCGGAAGGGTCGACGGCGGGATGGTTCTGTGCCGCCTCTACCGCGCGGAAGGCGTCGACGTAGACCCGGCGGAAGTAGTAGTTGTCCTGGTGGTCGGCACCGCGGGTCATCAGGCCCGCATAGTTGACCTCGCCCGCTGAGGGGTGGGGATCCGGGGTATCCCCGGCAATGCCGCCGTAGCCCTGCCCTCGGGTGTCCATGATGAAGTGCGCATAGCCGGCCTGCGCCCAGCGGGTGTTCTGGTTGACCAGGCCGCGACCGCCCGAGTAGCCGATGTATTCCACCACGACCGGTAGCTGCTGCCCGGCCTCGAGGCGGGCGGGCACGTGCAGCCAGCCCTTGATCCGGTCTCCCCCGAAGCCGGAGAACGTGACATCGAACGTGTCGATCACGCTGAGGTAATTGTCCACCGGTTCGAACGCTGCATCGAGCGGAACCGTGCGGGCTTCGGCGATGGTCCGGTCCCAGAATTGATCCAGGTCGGCCGGCGGGAGCGCTGGTGAGACGTACTCGCGGAGTTGCTCGAGGGGGAGGTCAAAGAGAGGCATGAGGACATCCTACGTCATGGTTTTAAGGGCGACGCCACAGGGCAAAACCGGCCCTTTTGAATCGTTACATTTTTACGTACACCGCGCTACACTGATCTGTAACTACCATTGGAAAGCGCTTGCTAAGTAGAGTCTTAGCCAGCACAGTACACCGTAAAGACTCCGACGACGACGTCACGCGCCTTCGTTGCAGCCCCAGCAGAGGAGAGCCATGGACACCCCATCTTTCGAGCCCGCCATGGGTTCGAGGCCCTTGCAGAGCACGTCGGGAACCACTCCGGTACGGGCACGGGTTGCTTTGGTAGGGGTCCATGGATTCGGCACTCACCACCTCCACAACCTTGAGCGGCTCGCCGCCGATGGAATGGTGGAACTTGTTGCGGTGGCAGACCCCAATCCCCCTGCTGCAGGAGGCTTGCCGGGCATAACGGCGGTTCACAGCACACTGGATGAACTGCTTGCCGCAGACCACCGCCCGGACATCATCATCGTGGCAACACCCATCCAGACCCACGCACCCCTGGCACTGTCCGTGCTGGCCTCCCATGCGGACCTCTACCTGGAAAAGCCCCCTGTGGCATCCATGGCGGATTTCCTGCGGCTGCAGGAAGCGGCATCCGCCACCGGCCGGAGTGTCCAGGTGGGGTTCCAAAGCCTTGGCTCGCACGCCCTGGCCGCACTGGAACAACTGGCCGCCGGCAACTCCACGGCGGACTTCCCCGGCATTGGCACCCTCAAGGGAATCGCGGCGACCGGGCGTTGGGTCCGGGACCGGGCCTACTACAAACGCTCGCGCTGGGCCGGAAAGCGCAGCCTGGATGGCGTGGACGTGGTGGACGGCGTGGCTACCAACCCCTTGGCCCATGCGATCGCGACGGCCCTGCGCATCGCCGGGGCACGCGAACCACATGACCTGGCCTCGGTGGAAACCGACCTGTACCGCGCGAACGACATTGAAGCCGACGACACCTCCGTGATCCGCCTCCGGACCGCCAGCGGCCTACCGATAACCTGCGCCCTCACCCTCTGCTCGGCCGAATCAGTGGAACCATACATCACGCTGCAGGGCACTAAAGGAACAGCTGTCTTCCACTACACCGAGGACCGCGTGGCCGTCACCACGGAGGCGGGCGAAAGCAGCCGTGTCTTCGGGCGCGACGACCTCACCGGGAACCTGATAGAGCACCTGGCCACCGGCGTACCGCTGATCAGTCCACTCCAGCACAGCGGTGCGTTCATGCGTGTTGTGGAAGCCATCCGCACTGCGGAACCGCCCCAGCCGATCTTGCCGGACTTCGTGGAGTGGGTGGGTACAGGCCAGCAGGCCCATGCGGTGATCCCGGGCATCCAGGACGCCGTCGAACGTGCGACGCATGCCCACGCAACCTTCGCCGAATTGGGCCTCCCCTGGGCACGACAGGCAACGACGAACACCGAACCGTTGTTCGCGAACGAACCGTCCGACACTGTCCTTCGGAACGGGAGCGGCCTCGAATCCTGGCTCTCGCCCCGCCCCTACCTGCACCCCGTCAGCACCCCGTCCGGGACAGTGGTGACGGACCATCTTCCGTCGGACCACGTCTGGCACCTGGGGGCTGGTTTCGCGCTGCAGGACGTCAACGGGAGCAATTTCTGGGGAGGTCGAAGCTACCGGCGGAGCGCCGGAAAGTACGTGGACCTGATGGACCACGGCCGGATCGAGATCGCCGCTGCTGCCCGCGCTGCCGACCACACCGCCTTGGACCTCGACTGGTTCGGTTCGGACGGCAGCCTCGTCCTCCAGGAACGCCGGACCTTCGAACGGACCGCCATCACCGCCCGCACGTGGCGACTGGACATCCGGACCCGGCTCACCGCCGTCGTCGACGCCTCGCTGGGGAGCCCGGGATCGCATGGTGCCCCCGGCAGCGGCTACGGCGGATTCTTTTGGCGGCTTCCGGCAAACGCCTCGCCGCGCGTCTTTTCCTCCACAGCCGATGGCGAATCCGCCGTGCACGGCTCGGTTTCGCCCTGGTTGGCCTGGGCGGGAGAGTTCGACGCCGGCCCTGCCACCTTGGTGTTCGCCGCACCCCGGGAGTCGGCGGACCCATGGTTCGTCAGGTGCGGGGGCTACCCGGCCGTTGGCTCGGCTCTGGCCTGGGATGAGTCCATCGAGTTGGCTGCCGGTGAGACGCTGACGCGGACCAACTCCGTCTGGATCAGTGACGGCTTGCTGGATCCGCGGGAGATCGAGGACTTGGTTACGGCTGGACGCGACGACGCCCTGAGCCCCACATCAGGAGGCCAATGATCACGGCGGAGGCCATGCCCAGGGCACCGGTCACCACCAGGCCGGTCCGCACGCCGAAGTCTTCGGTGAGCCACCCCGCCAGCAGCCCGCCCAACGCATGACCACCCAGGAGCAGCGGAAAGTAGAGCGCCAGGACCCGGCCCCGGACATGCGCGCCGGCTTCAAGCTGCACGGCAGTAGCCGCGCTGGTGAGGAAGACGAGCGTCATGAAGCCAACCACCACGAGCATGGCCACGAACCATTCCTGCGTTGGCATCACGGCGGCGATCGCTTGTGTCAACCCAAAAAGGCCTGCGCTGGCCACGATTCCTTTCCGGCCAAAGCGCTTGATCCGGGTAGCCACCAGCGCCCCGGCCAACGCGCCGAGGGCACTGACGGTGTTGAACAAACCGAAGCCCGCGGGACCGCTGTGCCAGACCCGGTCGGCGAAGGCGGCCAGCACCACAGGACCGTTCATTCCGAAGGCACCCAGCAAGCCTGCCAGCAGCATGGTGAGGAGGAGTCGTGGACGGGCACGGACGAAGTGGAATCCCGCCAATACCCGGCCTTTCCGGGCCGTAGGATCCGGCACCACCGGCGAGTGATGGAGTTCCCCGGGCCTGATGGCTGCGATCATCACCAGGACCGCTACGCCAAGGCAGGCATTGGCCGCGAACGCCGCCGCCGGGCCTGCCTGGGCAATGACAACGCCTGCCAGCGCGGGTCCGGCCATGGCCCCCAGTTGGCCGATGGCGCTGTTCAGTCCGATGGCCGCCGGCAACCCGGCGTCGCCCACCACTTCGTTGACGAAAACCTGCCGTGCGGGGCCGTCAATGGCGCTGGTTACTCCCAGTGCGATGCACGCGGCGTAGACAACCCAGACGTCGCTGCCTCCCATCGCGTTCCAGACAGCGAGCCCGGCAGCCAGGACGGCGGCCGCCGATTGGCAAATAACGAGAATGCGGCGTTTGGGGAATAGGTCCACCAAGACACCGCTGACCGGGCCCACCACCAGCATGGGCAGGAATTGGAGCGCGACGGCAAGACCCACGGCGGCCGGGCTGCCCGTGAGCTGGAGAACCAGCCAGTCCTGCGCCAAACGCTGCATCCAGACCCCGCCGCTGCCCACTAATGAGAGGGCCACAAAGATCCGGTAGTTGTGGTGCCGCAACGGATAGTGCCAGGTCTCGACCGAGCGGGCCCGTGGGCTTGCAAGCTGAGTGGGGGTGGATCGACGTGGAAAAAGGCGCGGTGGAAAGGGGCGCGGCGACACTGGGGGTCTGCTCGATTCAGCTGGGTCGGTGGGGAGTTTTTGTACAGCTGATGCCTTTAAGAAGGCTTCTTGAGGGCATCAGCTGTACAAAAACTCCTAGTGGTGGGAGCGGATTTTGACGGCCGCAGCGGCCAGGACCAGAGTTCCGGGGACAATGACGAACAAGGCTTGCAACATCCAGACGAACACCACTGCCATGAACACGGCCGCGAGCAGCAGCAGTGAGCCGCTCCACTCACGGAGCGAATCAGCCTTGGCGCTGGAGTAGGCAGCAGCCCAGCGCTGTGGTCCGGGGACATCGGCGGGGTGCCGGTCGGCGTCGCCGTCCCAGGTCACTCCCCCGCTCCAATTCGCGACGATCCGAAGGAACAGCACGGCGCCGGCCGCAGCCAGGATCAGCGTGGCGGGCAGGATGACTGCCCGGCCGGGCAACTGGCCCACCAGGGCGAGCAGCAGGTTCAGGACAATCACGACGGCGGCTGCCGCCGTCGTGATTCCGATCTTCCAGCTGCCGGGCAGCGCACGGCGGAAATTCCCCCACAGGCTGCGGAGCGAATCGTCCCTGCCGCTGAGGTGCCTCTCCAGGTGTGCGACGCCGGCCGCATAGGCAGCCGGCGCCGTCACCAAGGGGATGGACAGGAGGAGCACAATGACTCCCGCCAGGATGGTCTCGGCGAAGAGGGCAAAGCGGTTGACCGGAATCCCGGGCTTCGGCGAGGACTTGCCGGTGGCGTCCATGGTGCTCATTTCTGTCTCTCCCCTAGCCTTTGAGGCCTTGTGTTGAAACGCCTTCGACGATGTAGCGCTGGAAGACCAGGAAGAACACCAGCACGGGCAGGAGGGCCAGGACCGACATGGCGATCATCGCTCCGTAGTCCGATGACTGGGTCTGGTCCACAAAGAGCCGCAATGCCAACGGCAGCGGGTACTTCTCGGGGGTGTTCAAGTAGAGCAGCGGCCCCAGGAAATCGTTCCAGCTCCAGATGAAGGAGAAGATCGACGTGGAAATCAGGGCCGGTTTCATGAGCGGGAGCATGATGGAACCGAAGATGCGGACGTGTCCTGCGCCGTCGATGCGCGCTGCTTCGTCCAGTTCGGCCGGCAGTCCGCGCATGAACTGGACCATGAGGAACACGAAGAACGCATCCGCTGCCAGGAACTTGCCGATCAGCAAGGGTACGTAGGTGTCTACGAGGCCCAGCTGCTGGAACACGATGTACTGCGGAATGATCACCACGTGGAAAGGCAGTAGCAGGGTGGCGATCATCATGCCGAAGAACAGTCCGCGGCCGGGGAAGTTGATCCGGGCGAAGGCGTAGGCGGAGATACTCGCTGAGAGCACAGTCCCGACGACGGCGCCAACGGCCAGGATCAGCGAGTTGGTGAAGAAGGTCAGGGTGGAGACCCCGCCGATGCCTTCCATGGCCGTGGCGAAGTTGTCGAAGCTGAAGTTGTTCGACCACAACGCGTTGTTCGCGCCGCCGATTTCGGAGTTCGGTTTGAAGGCGGAAGTGATCATCCACAGGGCAGGGTAGAGAACCATGGCCACCAGTGCCAGGGCAATAATGTGGAAGATGGCGCTCTTGATCCGCTTGGCCATGACGGATTCGGACTTCGGGTTGTAGGCCGGCGCCGGAGTGCTTGGCGTGGACTGGATGGGCGTTGCCGTGGTTGTCATTTTGAATCACCGCTGTAGTGGACCCAGGACTTGGAGGTCTTGAAGAAGATCAGCGTTATGATGCCGACCACGATCACCAGGAGCCAGGCCATCGCCGAGGCGTAACCCATCCGGAAATCGGAGAAACCGCGCAAGTACAGGTAAAGGGTGTAGAAGAGGGTGGATCCTGCCGGGCCGCCTTCACCGTTGGAGATGATGTAGGCCGAGGCGAAGATCTGGAACGCGTGGATGGTTTCCATCAGGAGGTTGAAGAAAATCACCGGGGACAGCATGGGCCAGGTGATGTTCAGGAACTTCCGGACCGGTCCGGCCCCGTCCATTGACGCTGCCTCGTAAAGGTCCGTGGGGATCTGCTTGAGGCCGGCGAGGAAGATCACCATGGGGGCGCCGAACTGCCACACGGTCAGCAGGATCATCATGCCCATGGTCATGTTGGGGTTGCCCACCCAGCCACCGAGGTTGATTCCGAAGAAGGACAGTCCCTGGTCCACGGGGCCGGAATCGCCGAACATGGCCTTCCAGACGATTGCGATGGACACCGATGCGCCGATCAGGGACGGGGCGTAGAACGCGGACCGGTAGAAACCCTGGCCCTTGCGTTTGCTGTTGAGCAGCATCGCGATGGCCAACGCCGCCGCGAGCTTCAGCGGGGTACCGAAGACAACGTATTGCAGGGTCACACCTACCGACTGCAGGAAGCGTTCGTCCTGGAAGAGGGTGGTGTAGTTATCGAGGCCGATCCATTTGGGGGCATCGAAGAGGTTGTAGTTGGTGAAGGAAAGGTACAGCGAGGAAATCATCGGTCCTACGGTCAAGGCGATGAATCCCAGCAGCCAGGGCAGCAGGAAGGTGTAGCCGGCGCGGGCGTCCGCCCCGCGCCGCCGCGACTTGCGCGGCTGCGAGGGAGCGGAGGCGGTGCGCCTGCTCAGGGTTGGGCTTTGAGTCACGAGATCAGTCCGTCAGTTGGGAAGCCAGGATCAGACACGGAAGGTCTGGATCAGGCGTTCTGCTTGATGAGGTCTTCGGCTTCCTTGAACCACGCATCCACTGCGCCGTCCACGGTGAGCTTTCCGTAGTTCAGGTCCTGGGTGACCCGCTTGAACGTGGACTCGAGGGTGCCGAAACCAACGATGGGCGGCTCCGGTGCGTCCTTGAGGTACTTCTCGATGGACTTCTCGTAATCGACGACGAGCTTGTCGGTGCCTTCGAAGGTGGTTCCGTCGCGCTGGGTCTTCGACGCCGGTACACCGCGGGAGGTCTTGAAGATCTGGCCGACCTCGGGATCGTTGACCATGAAGTCGATGAAGCGTGCAGCAGCGTCCTTGTACTTGGTCTTCGCGCTGGCCACCATCAACATGGACGGCTTGAGGAACAGGCCCAGGTTGTCCGGATCATCCGATGGGACCGGCACCAGCTTGAGTTCCTTGGCGCCGCTGTCCGCGAGGTACCCGGCCATGAAGTTGTCCCAGGTGACTTCGGTAGCGGTGACATTCGAACCGAACGGGGACTTGGGCAGCAGCTGGGTGGCCTTGTCTTCGCCCACAATCGCACCGGTACCGCGCAGGTCCGCGGTGAGGTTCCACCACTTCTTCAGGTCGTCTTTGGAGAAACCGAGCTTGCCTTCGTCGGTGAAGGCCTTGATGTTGTTCTGCCGCAGCCAGATGTTGAAGTTCCACCAGATGCCCGTGTAGTCGGTGCCGCCGAACAGTGTGCCGTTACCCTTGGCGCCAACCTCAGCCAGGAACGCGTTGAATTCCTTGTAGTTCCAGGAACCGTCCGGCTCCGCAATGCCCAGTGAAGCGAGCTTGGCGGGGTCGTAGTACACCGCGAAGGCGTTGGTGCTGGTGGGGATGCCGTAGGTCTTGCCGCGGATCTGGCCCGACGGAAGGAGGGACTTCTCAAAGGCGTCCGTGTTGATCTTTACGGTGCCCAGGTCCAGGAGCTGGTTCCGCTGCCCGTAATCGCGCAGATAGGACAGGTCCCACTGCATCACATCCGGCAGGCCACCGCCGGCGGCCTCCGTAGCACGCTTCTGCCAGTAGCCCGCGAAGTCCGAGAAGTTGCCGTTGACCTTGATGTCCGGGTTCTTGGACTCAAACAACGCAATGGCCTTGCGGGTGCGTTCGGCACGGTCGTCGTTGCCCCACCAGGTGTAGGTGATAGTGACGGGGTTGTCCGCGGAACCGGCCTGTCCGCTGGACGACGACGACTGGCCACAAGCGGAGAGGAACGCGGCAGATGCAGTGCCGAGAGCCACCGTGGTGAGGAATTTCCTTCTGTCGATCATGAGAGCCTCCTTGCTCAGTTGGTGCAAGCTTTCCGAGTTTCTGCAACGTGGCAGTGATCTCGCTTACACTCGTTCTGAATCGATACAATATCCTCAATGCACCATCTGGGCAAGCGTTTTCCAAAGACAGTGGGTTTCGCCCATTTCCACACACAGCTTCCATCCAAATCCGGCAACCCGAGCAAGGAGTCCCCATGACCTCCCCCGAAACACCCCACCGCCCCGACGTGTGGAGCAGCCTGGACGGCATCGCTTACGGCGGTGACTACAACCCGGAACAGTGGCCCGAGGACGTCCGTTTGGAAGACATCGGACTTATGAAGGAAGCGGGCGTCACCTTCCTCAGCGTCGGGATCTTCTCCTGGGGCCTGCTTGAACCCACCGAGGGCAACTACGATTTCGCCTGGCTGGACGATGTCATGGACAACCTCCACGGAGCCGGCATCAAGGTTGCCCTGGCCACAGCTACCGCATCACCGCCGGCATGGCTGGCCCGCAAGTACCCCGAAATCCTGCCCGTCTCGGCGGAAGGAACCAGACTTGAGAGGGGCTCCCGACGCCACTACACGCCGTCGTCCGCCGTGTACCGCAGGTACGCCACCACCATGACGAGGGTCATCGCCGAACGCTATAAAGACCACCCGGCCCTGGCCCTCTGGCACGTGGACAATGAACTCGGCTGCCACGTGGGCGAGTTCCACGGCGAAGAAGACGCAGCCGCGTTCCGGGCCTGGCTCGAGCGGCGGTACGGCGCCATTGAAGAACTCAACGAATCGTGGGGAACGGCCTTCTGGTCCCAGCACTACGCGTCCTTTGACGAGATCATCCCGCCGGGTGCCGCCCCCACCACCCTGAACCCAGGGCAGCAACTTGATTTTGCCCGTTTCAATTCGTGGGTGTTCATCGACTACTACCGCGAACTGCTGGCAGTCATCCGGGAGGTCACACCTGACATTCCGGCCACCACCAACTTCATGGTGTCCAGCGCTACCAAGTCACTGGACTACTTCGACTGGTCCAAAGACATGGACGTCGTGGCAAACGACCACTACCTGGTGGCCGCCGACCCCGAGCGCCACATCGAACTGGCCTTCAGTGCCGATCTCACCCGCGCCGTGGCAGGCGGCGCGCCCTGGATCCTGATGGAGCACTCGACATCAGCGGTCAACTGGCAGCCGCACAACCAGCCCAAAATGCCCGGCGAAATGCTGCGCAACTCCCTCAGCCACGTGGCCCGCGGCGCTGACGCCGTCATGTTCTTCCAGTGGCGGCAAAGCAAAGCCGGATCAGAGAAGTTCCACTCCGCCATGGTCCCCCATGGCGGACGCGAAACCCAGGTGTGGCGGAACGTCGTGGAGCTTGGAGAAGCCCTGTCCAAGCTGGAACCGGTCAAGGGTTCACGGGTGGACTCCAAGGTGGCGATCGTGTTCGACTACGAGGCCTGGTGGGCTTCGGAACTGGACTCGCATCCGAGCAATTCGCTGAAGTATCTGGACACCATGCGGGCCTTCCACCGGGCACTCTACCTGCAGGGAATCAGCACCGACTTCGTCCATCCCGGCGCCGATTTGTCCGGCTACGAGCTGATCCTGGTGTGCACGTTGTACTCCGTGACAGATGCGGCAGCAGCTTCCATCGCCGCAGCCGCGGCAGGTGGAGCCACTGTCCTCATCAGCTACTTCAGCGGCATCGTGGACGAGAGGGACCATGTGCGCCTGGGTGGCTACCCCGGCGCTTTCCGGGATCTCCTGGGAATCCGCAGCGAGGAATTCCACCCGCTGTTCCCCGGCGCCATCATCACCCTGAGCGACGGCACTGACGCTTCGGTCTGGAGCGAACACGTCCACGCGGAACCGGCGACACACGTGGAGGCGACGTTCACCGGCTACCCGCTGGAGGGCGTTCCGGCACTGACCCGGCGCAGCGTCGGGACGGGATCGGCGTGGTACCTCGCCACCCTCCCGGACGCCGCCGGGATTGAAGCGCTGACCGCACGACTGGTTGAAGAAGCCGGGGTGAGGCCGGTGACCGAGGCCTCCGTCGGCGTCGAGCTGTCACGCCGGCGGTGCGACGACGGCCGGACCTTCCTGTTTGCCATCAACCACAGCACCGAGGACGCCACCGTCAAGGCCGACGGCGAGGACCTCCTCAGCGGGGCCCGCTTCAGTGGAGTGGTTCCCGCCGGCGCCGTCGCAGTCATCGCCGAAAGCTGACCGGCACGCAAAAGATCGTGCCCCGGACGGATCACGAATGATCAGCCCGGGGCACGGTTCCTGCTGCGACGTTGCTAACTGATGGCGGACTTCATTTCGTCCACTGCCTTCTTGCCTGCTTCTTCTGCCGAAAGCCTGTCGAACATGACTTCCGAGGTGTAGCGCTTGATGATTTCTTGGATGGCACCTGCACCCTTCGGCGGAGCCGCCGGCGCATCACCGAGCTCGTCCTTGATGGCGCTGATGAAGTCAACCACCTTGACGTCTGCCTTGGCCAGCTTGGGCGCGATAGCCTCCCGGACCTCGGAGTTCGGGTAGACGCCGCGGTCAGCGAGGAGGATCTCGCCGGCCTTGACGTTGTTGGTCAGGAAGTCGATGAACTTGGCGGCTTCTTCAGGGTGCTTGGTCCGTGAGGACGCCGACCAGAACTGTGAGGCCTTGTACCAAAGCCCGGCATCGTCAGCCTTGCCCGTCTTGGACGGGAACCGGAGGATCTGGAGTTCGCCGCCCGCTGCCTTCTCAAGGGCGGGGAGCTGGTTGGACCACCAGAACGCCATACCGTTCTTGCCGGTTGCCAGCCCGCTCTGGTCGAGCGGCGAAGCTTCCGCTTCAACGATTTCCGACGCCGACGGGACTGCCTTCTTCTCGCTCATCTCCTTGAGGAATTCCCAGTAGCCCTTGATGTCATTGGGCTCGAAGCCAAGCTTGCCGTCCTGGGTGTAGAGCGACTTGCCGTTCTGTCGCAGCCAGACCCCGAGCGAAGCCTCGTCCGTGCCGTAGGCTGCGGCACCGTAAGTCCCCTTGGGAGACTTGGCGGTCACTTCGGCGGCAATGCGCTCGAAGTCTTCCCACGTCCAGGTCTTGTCGTCCGGGAGTTGGACGCCGGCTGCCTGGAAGACTGCCGGGTTCGCGAGAATTGTCGCTGCATTGATGCCGGCCGCGATGCCTGTGAGGCCCTTCTCGCCCTTGCCTGCGTTCAGCGCAGCTTCATCGAGTTTGGAGGTATCGATGTCGTACTTGGAGAGGTCGAGCAAGGCGCCTCGGGTGGAGTATTCGGTGATGTACTTTTCGTCCATCTGAATGATGTCCGGAGCGTCGTTGGCAGCGACCTGCGTCGCGAGCTTGTCCCAGTATCCGGACCAGTCGCCGAACTCAGCCTTGACGGTGATGTTGGGGTTCTCGGCTTCGAACGCCTTGATGGCTTCCTGCGTCAGCTGGGCCCTCTTGTCTCCACCCCACCAGGAGAAGCGGAGCTCCACTTTGCCGTCGGCACTCTTGGGTTCCGAACCTCCGCCACAGGCGGTAAGTGCAAGGACCGCGGCGGCCGTAGCGGCGATCAGGGCAGAGGCACGGAGCTTGCGCTTGGTGCGTTTGGCCTTGGCCACCAAGGGTCCTCCTGTTGACGTTGCTGCTGCGGGGGCGACTGCTTCACCCTCTGGATGTACGGGCACTGATGTCTCCGATCTTCGTTGATCCTGATGCGATGGAAAGACTGAGAAAGCGTTTTCTTGCTTGGTATTTATGGTACAAGTCACATTCTTGTATGACAAGATGTCATTTTGTTCTTGTCCGGGACGTCCGACGGCGGCCACTCACCCGGAGGGGGCCGCCCCCTCCGGATGGTGACCGGCACGTCTACTTGATACCGGTGGTGGCGATGCCCTTGATGAGGAACCTCTGGCCGAAGAGGAACACCAGGAAGACCGGCAGCAGGGACACGATGGACATCGCGAACAGCGATCCCCAGCTGGTGGCCGACTGCGAATCGACAAAGGCGCGAAGGGCGACGGGAACTGTGAACATGTCCGGGTCCGTCAGGTAGATCAGGGCCCCGAAGAAGTCGTTCCAGGTCCAGATGAAGGTGAAGATGGTGGTGGTGGCCAGGGCCGGGACCATCAGCGGAAGGATGACCCGGAGGAAGATCCTGGGGTGCCCTGCGCCGTCAATGCGCGCTGCTTCATCGAGGTCCTTCGGAATGCCGCGGATGAACTGGACCATCAGGAACACGAAGAACGCATCCGTGGCGAGCAGCTTGGGAACAATCAGCGGCCAGAAAGTATTTACCCAGCCGATCTGCGAGAACAGGATGTACTGCGGAACGATCACCACGTGGAACGGCAGCATGATGGTCAGCAGCATGATGCCGAAGAACAGCTTCTTGCCGGTGAACTGCAGCCGGGCGAACGCATAGGCAGCCATGGAACAGGAAACCAGGTTGCCAACAATCGAGCCCAGGACCACGATCGCCGAGTTGATCATGTAATGACCGAACGGGTGGGTCAGCGCCGACCAACCATCCGTGTAGTTGCTCATTTCAAGGTTGTTCAGCCACAGTCCGGGCTCACGGAAGATGAGGTCATTCGGCCGCAGGGAAGAGATCACCATCCACAGCAAGGGGTAGATCATCACGCCGCCCACAATGATGAGGATCGCGTGCTTGATCAGGCCTTTGACGCGGGCACTGCGGCTGAAAGCCAGGCTTCCGCGGGATTCACGCCGGCGTGGGTTCTTTCCGGACTTTTCGGCGGAACCGCCATTAGCGGCGGGGAGGGTCTGGAGTTTAGTCATCGTAGAACACCCAATACTTTGAAGCGATGAAGTTGATGGCAGTGAAGACACCGATGATGACCAGCAGGAACCAGGCCATCGCTGAGGCGTAGCCCATATCAAACTGGCCGAAGCCCTTTTGGTAGAGGTACAGGGTGAAGAACATGGTGGAGTCGGACGGTCCGCCGTTGCCGCCGGAGACGATGAACGCCTGGGTGAACGACTGGAACGAACCGATGATCTGCAGCACCAGGTTGAAGAAGATGATGGGGCTCAGCATGGGCAGGGTGATCCGCCAGAACTGCTGGAGCGTGGTGGCCCCATCCACCTTGGCTGCCTCGTAGTACATCACCGGAATCTGCCGCAGCCCGGCCAGGAAGATGATCATGGGGCTGCCGAAGGTCCACACGTGGAGCAGGATGATCGAGCCGAGAGCGGTATTGGGATCCGAGATCCAGCCCGGCCCTTCTATTCCGATCATCGCCAGGACCTGGTTCACCAGACCGGTGGTGCCGAAGATCTGCTTCCAGAGGATGGCAACAGCCACGGAGCCGCCCAGCAGGGAGGGCAAGTAGAAGATGGAACGGTAGAACGGCAAACCGCGAAGGCCCTTGTCCAGGACGAGGGCGATCACCAAGGCAACCGCCAGCTGCAGAGGTACGCCGACCAGCACGTAGGTGAACGTGACCCGTAGCGAGTTGTGCAACCGGGCATCGCCGAACATTCGGACGAAGTTGTCCAGGCCCACCCATTCCGGGGGCTGGAGGAGGTTGTAGTCCGTGAAGGACAGGTAGAGCGACATGAGCATGGGCCCCACCGTGATGACCGCCAGGCCAAGCAGCCACGGAAGGAGAAAGACGTAGGCGGCCTTGTTGTCGCGCCCGTTTGCCTTCTTCTCTTCCTTGGTCATGGGGCCCTTGCGGCGCGTCATGGTTGAGAGTTCGCCAATAGCGCTCATTGCTTCCCCCTCGCCGTCCCGCGGGCGCCTTGCGGCGTCCCCGCGTATTCGTATGCGGCCATGTGGTCTCCTTTGGTCATCGTGGCCATCCACGGAGTACGAGTGTGGTTGGTGTTTGCCTGCCGGGACGTCGCCGATGCTCTGGCGCTACCCCTTCGAAGTGCCAGGATGCGGGTCCCGGTTTCAGCGGCTCCGTACCAAAGTAAACGTTTTCTTGACCCATGTACAGCCTTTTGCTAATTTTTGAGAAAGCGTTTTCTTGCGAACTCGCCCAATACGGTTTTCCACGCTGAAGAAGCCCGGCGTGCGCATTCGCATACCCTCCGCATCGACAAGGCAGGACACCATTGTTTCCCACCGACCCCGCCTGCCATGACCCGAACTGACGTGGCAGGGCCATCCACCCGCCCCACCGCGCTGGGTGGTTACGAAGACTGGCCCGTCTACCTGGCATCCCATCGCCATGAGGCGGACTCCCCGGAGCGCAGGGACCTGGCCGATATCTTGGGCGTGCCCGCAATAGTTTCGGGCCTTTCGTACACGACTCACCGGGAGACGGAGCACGACGGCGTCATCACCTCCTCGCTGTCCTGGCAGTTGCGCTTCGGGCCCCGGACAGCCGCTTGGTTTGTGCGCCCTGCACAAGTTACCGGCCCGCTTCCGGCGGTGCTCGCCCTGCACTGCCATGGCGGTATCAAGTTCTACGGCGCCGAGCGATTGGTGGCCCTCCAAAATCAGCCCGGTCAGCCCGCCGGTCACGACGCCGGGATCCCTCCTCTGGAAATCCGGGCCAGTCTTTACGGCGGGCGGGCCCTCGCTACGTGGCTGGCACAGCAGGGTTTCGCGGTCCTGGCCCACGACGCTTTCATGTGGGGCAGCCGCCGGTTCGTCCTGGATCCCCTGCCGCGGCGGGCGGCTACCGCAGTTGACGGCCAGCAGGCACTCTGGCGGGAGGCCGGCGTCGAACCTTCCGCGCAGCAACGCTACGACGCTGCGGCGGCGCTCCATGAGGAAACCGTGGCGAAAGCGGCGGCACTCATGGGAACCACCATTGCCGGGACCGTTGCCCACGACGATCTGGCGGCGTTGGGAATCCTCGCCACGCTGCCCGGGGTGGACCGGGACCGGATAGCCTGCCTCGGGTTTTCAGGCGGGGGCGGCCGGGCCTTGATGCTTGCTGCCCTGAGCCCTGTGATCCGCAGCTATGTGGTGACGTGCATGATGACCACCTTCGCCTCGCTGCTGCCGGCGTACCTGGATGCGCACTCGTGGTTGCTGCACTCCCCCGGCCTCGCCAAGCTCGGGGACTGGCCGGACCTGGCCACGCGGTCCCCGGCCCGTGTGCTGGTCCAGTACGCAATGGCTGACGCCCTCTTCCCCGAGCAGGGAATGCGCGACGCCCACGCCCGCCTGTCCCGGCAACTGCCGCGCGGGCTGTACACCGGCAGCTTCTGGCAGGAACCACACGTTTTCACCCCGGCCATGCAGGAGGAGGCGGCAGCGTTCCTCGCCACCTCCCTGCAGACCCGGCACCGCATCAATTCACCCTTACCGGACCGCACTAGGACAGACTCATGACCCAACCCTCAACCACCGTCACAGTGGACGCCCGCCCCCGGACTCCCCGCATCGCATTGGTGGGTGTGCACGGCTTCGGCGAAAGGCACCTGGAAAACCTTGAGCGCCTGGGCGCTGACGGCGTCCTTGAACTGGTGGCCGTCGCCGATCCGCTGCCGCCGGCCGACGGAACTGTCGGCCCCGAAGTGGAAGTCTTCGCTTCCCTCGACGAACTCCTCGCTGCAGGGACGGCCCCCGATGTCGTCATCGTTTCCACGCCGATCCAGACGCACGCGCCCCTGGCACTCGCTGCCCTCCAGGCCGGGGCCAACGTGTATCTGGAAAAGCCGCCCGTGGCGTCCATGGCGCAATACGAGGAAGTGATGGCAGCTGCGGCGAGCGCCGGCCGACTGGTGCAAGTGGGGTTCCAGAGCCTGGGTTCAGAAGCCCTTCCCGCGATCGAAGCCCTGGTGGCATCCGGCGAAATCGGCGAGGTCCGGGGCATCAGCGCCACAGGGTTGTGGCTGCGGAACAAGGCATACTTCAAGCGTTCCCGCTGGGCAGGCAAGCGCAGCCTCAACGGAACGGACGTGGTGGACGGCGTGGCCACCAATGCCCTGGCTCACGCCGTGGCAACCGGACTGCGACTTGCAGGTGCCCGGACCGTGGCCGATGTGCAGTCCGTGGACACGGACCTCTACAGGGCAAACGACACCGAAAGCGACGACACCTCCGTAGTCCGGGTGCGGACAACGGACGGCACCGTGCTGACCTGCGCACTGACGCTTTGCGCACCCGTACAGACCGAGCCGTCGGTCACCGTGTTCGGCACGCTGGGCCAGCTCACGCTCTCCTACACGGAAGACCGCGTGGAGATCACCACCGCAGAGGGGGTCCGGACCGAAACATTCGGCCGTGCCGACCTGCTGGAGAACCTGTTGGGTGCACGGAGCGAAGCGGAACTGCTCAGCCCCCTCAGCGGCGCCGGCGCATACATGGCGGTCCTCGAGGCCATCCGCACTGCCGAATCGCCACGGCCGATACACCCGGACCGGGTGACATGGGAGGGCGACGGCGATGACGCCCACCCCGTAGTCCACGGCATTGAATCCCTGATCCAACGGGCAGCACTGGGCCAATCAACCTTCGCGGAGCTCGGCGCTCCATGGACTGTGTCCGGTGGGCCCACGCTCGAGATCAACGGAACCCCCGTTGCGACTCTCCGGGACGGGTCCCTCATCCGGGCAACATCTTCGCCGCGTCCGTACCTCCACCCTGTGCGCACCCTGGCCGGAACCGTCGTGACCGATCACATCCCGGAGGACCACGTGTGGCACCTGGGAGCGGGCGTGGCCCTCCAGGACGTGGATGGCGTCAACTTCTGGGGAGGCAGGACCTACACCCGTGATGCCGGAGCCTATGTCTGGCGGAAGGACCACGGCAGGATCGTCCTTGATTCCGCGGAACAGGGCGACGGGTACAGGCAGGAGCAGCTGAGCTGGGTAGGGCCTGACGGGTCTCCTGTGCTCCGCGAGCAGCGCAGTTGGCGCTGGGCCGCCGTCGGGAATTCCGCGTGGAAAATGACGCTGGACTTCACACTGGAGTCCGCCACCGGCCGTCCTGTGCTGCTGGGCAGCCCGGGTTCCAACGGGCGGCCACAGGGCGGTTACGGCGGCTTCTTCTGGCGTTTGCCGAAGGTTGGCGATGCCACCATCTGGACCCCGGAAGCCCGGGGCGAGGACGCCGTGCACGGCAGTGTTACACCGTGGCTGGCGTGGTCGGGAACTTTCGACGCCGGGACCTCCGGCGCGGCGCAGGCCACGGGCGATCCCGGGCTGGGACACCCCGCCACACTCGTCTTTCTGGCCGCTCCGCAGGCTCCGGACCCTTGGTTCGTCCGGCACGCCGGCTATCCCGGCGTCGGGCTCTCCCTGGCGTGGGACCGGCCCGTGGCGACGAAGCCCGGCCGCCCGGTCCACCGGACAGTGACAGTACTTATCGCGGACGGGTTCCTCGCGACACAGGACATCGAACAACTCATCACCACTTTGGGGGAACAGTCATGACCATACCTACTCAATCCGCTGCGGTTCCGGCAACGACAGCTCCGGGAAACGTTGCAGACCGTGCCGTGAAGCGTCGTCGTGTCCTGGACATACTGGACAAAGCGGGCCACGACTCATTGCTGCTCACGTCCAACACCGCCCTCACCTGGTACCTGGACGGCAGCCGGGTGCACATCAGCTTGGCAGGAGACCCCATTGCGGCCCTCCTGGTGGACCGCAGCGGCGACCACCTGGTCACGTTCAACAACGAGGCCGCGCGGATAGCTGCCGAAGAATTGCCGGCGGGCGTCAGCCTGGACACTGTGCCGTGGCACGGGCAGTTGCATGCGGCAGCGGCGGCCCTGGCCCTCGACGGCAACCCGCTGGTGGAAGCAGCCGTCACCGCGGAGCTGCGGGCTGCCCGCCAGCAGTTGCTCCCCGCCGAAACAGCCCGGTACTCCGAGCTTTCGGTCGATGCGGCGCGGGCGATGACCGACGTCCTGACGGCCGCAACCCCTGAAACAACGGAATTCGAACTGGTCTCGCAGCTGGCCGCCCGCATTGTGTCAGTGGGCGCCGAGCCACTGGTCCTCCTCTGCAACGGTGCCGGCCGCAGCGACTTCCGGCATCCCCTGGCCACCCACTCTCCGATCGGCCGCCGTGCCATGGCCGTGGTGTGCGCACGCCGGAACGGCCTGGTTGCCAACGTGACCCGGTGGGTGGCTTTCGACGCGGACACTCCTCAGGAGCTCGACGCCGAGGCCCGCATCGCAGAAGTGGAGGCCGACATTTTCCGGGCCACGGTCCCGGGAGCACGGCTCAACGAGGTCTTCACCGGGATCAAGGCAGCTTACGCCCGCCACGGATTCGGTGATGATCAGTGGACGCTTCACCACCAGGGTGGTCCCGCAGGCTACGCGGGCCGCGACCCCCGGGTCACCGCAGAGGTCACGGACACCATCGTCCTCAACCAGCCCTTCACGTGGAACCCGTCCGGGCCCGGAGTGAAGATCGAGGACACCGTGCTGCTCACGGATTCCGGCCTGCGCGTCCTGACCGTAGACGAGCGGTGGCCGACCACCGACGTGGACGGCCGCCGTCGTCCCCTGACCCTGCGTCCCTGACCCTGCAGGTAACGCGAAAAGGGGCGGGGTCACCGTGATGGTGACCCCGCCCCTTTCGTGTTGGGTGCGTTAGCCGAGCGTCAGGACGCCGTCCACGCGCCGCGGGATCCCCAGCGGGTTGGAGTCGTGCAGCGCCGGGTGCAGCACGCTCTCCGGCGCGTCCTGGTAGGCCACGGGGCGCTGGAAGCGGCGGACTGCAGTGGCGCCCACGGACGTGAACAAGGAGGTCGTGGCCGGGTAGGGGCCGCCGTGTTGCTGGGCCCAGTTCACGGCCACCCCAGTGGGCCAACCGTCGAACAGGACCCTGCCGGCCAAAGTGCTCAGCTGCTCCACCAGCGCAGACACGTCCTCGCCGGGTTGTGCGTGCACAGTGCCCGTGAGGCTTCCGGGAACCTTGGCGAGCGCGGCGGACAGTTCGTCCTGGGAGGTGTACTCGATCAGCAGCGTGGTGGGGCCGAAGCATTCCTCCAGCAACTCATCGGGGCGTTCCAGCACATTTGCGGCGCTGGTGGAGAACACCACAGGCGCAGCGCCGTCCGCCAGGCTGTCCTGCTCCACCGTGCCACTGACGACGGCGACTCCCGGCTGCTCAGCAACGTTGCGCAGCCCGTCCGGATAGGCTTCCGCGATGCGCTCGGTCAGCATGGCGGCTGTCGGCTTGTCCTTGCTGGCCTCGGCAAGGTGCGATGCGAAGTCCGATCCCGCCGGGATGAACACCAGTCCGGGCTTGGTGCAGAACTGGCCGGCGCCCTGGGTAAAGGAACCCGCCAGGCCTGCCGCTAGCTGCTGACCGCGTTCGGCGAGCGCGTCCGCAGTGATGACCACCGGGTTCAAGCTGCCCAGTTCACCGTAGAACGGGATGGGCTCCGGGCGGGACGTCGCGAGATCGAACAGCGCCCGGCCGCCGGGGATGGAGCCGGTGAAGCCTACTGCCTTGATGGCCGGGTCCTGGACCAGTGCCGTGCCGGCTTCGCGTCCGCTGACCAGCGCGAAGGTTCCATCCGGGGCTCCGGCCTTGGCCAGCGCCTCGGTGACGATTTCCGCGGTCCTCTGGGACAGCCGAAGGTGGCCCGAGTGTGCTTTGACGACCACCGGGCAGCCAACAGCCAGCGCGGACGCTGTATCGCCGCCCGCCACGGAGAACGCGAACGGGAAGTTCGACGCCGAGAACACGGCCACGGGACCGATCGGCCGCAGTATGCGGCGCAGGTCTGGCTTGGGCGGGGTGGCGGACGGGTCAGCGTGGTCGATGACGGCTTCGAGGTACGAGCCTTCAGTGATGACGTTGGCGAACAGGCGCAGCTGCCCGCTGGTCCTCGCCACCTCGCCCGTGAGCCGGACGGTCCCGAGGCTTGTTTCAGAGTCGGCGATTGCTACCAGTTCGGTGACGTTGGCGTCCAAAGCGTCGGCGACGGCGGTCAGCCAGGCCGCGCGTTCGGCGTCGGAAGCTGCTGCGGTCACCTTCGCCGCTGCCGTGGCTGCGGCCGTGACGGCGGTCAGGTCAAGAGTTGCTGTACTCAATGCGGTTTCCTTTGCTTTCGGGGGCTGAAGTGTCAGTGGCTTGCGTCGGCGGCAATGCCCCGGCGAACTCGAAGCCGAGACCGGGCAGGCCGGCTGAACTAAGCCTGATGGTGCCTGTCGTGTTGCTGATCCGCACCGGGGAAGATCCGGCCAGGATCCCGAGTTGGCCGAACGAGGCATCCTCCACGTCCTCCACGCTGACCGGCTCAGCCAAGGTGAGCGCCAACTGTCCGGAGAGCTCCGGAAGCAAGTGCGGTGCCACCCTGATGCTGTGGGTGCGGGCCAACTCAACGATCCTGCGGAATGGGGTGATGCCGCCCACCCGGACAATGTTGGGCTGGATGATGTCCACGGCTTCCGCTTCGATGAAGTCACGGAAGCGGTAGATGGTGTGGACGTTCTCACCCAGGGCAATGGGAACCGGCGAGTGCTTGCGCAGTCGCCGGTATGCCCAGAGGTCGTCGGCACGAATCGGTTCTTCCAGCCACTCCAGTCCGTACTCCCCCAAAACATCCAAGGCACGGAACGTGTGGGCGAGGTCCCAACGCTGGTTGGCGTCGATCATGAGCAGCCGGTCAGGGCCGATCACCTGGCGCACTGCGGCAACGCGCTCGGCATCCTCCCTGAGCTCGGGCTTGCCCACTTTGATCTTCACCGCGTTGTGTCCGGCAGCAACCCACCGCTGGGCTTGCTCCACGAGCTGTTCCAGGGAGTAGTGCAGGTTCACTCCGGAGCCGTACACCTCCACGGATTCCTGGCGCAGGCCCAGGAGCCCCGTGACGGACGTTCCCGCCTGGCGTGCTTTCAAGTCCCACAGGGCAAGGTCCACGCCCGCCATGGCGATGGTGGTCAGCCCTCCCCCGCCCGCTTCATGCAGCCGCTTCCACAGCTGGTCCCACACAATCTCCGGGTTCGCCTCGACGCCCCGGATGAAGGGGGCGATGTCGTGGTCCAGGAGGGCCTTCACTGCCTGGGGACCGATGGTCGGTGTCCATGAGAAGCCGTGGCCCGTGCCGCCGTCGTCCGTGGTCAGTTCGGTGACAATCACGTGGTTCTCGGGCGCCTCCGCGCCCCAACTGCGTAGCAGCGGCACCGTGATCAGCCGGGTGCTGAGGCCCGTAATGCGGGCGGTCATCAGCTGCCGGCCAGCTCGTGGCCCTTGGCCAGGATGGCCTTGAGTTCCAGGAGCTGTTCCTCGCTGGGATCAACCAACGGCGGACGGACCGGGCCAACGGGCAATCCGGCGAGCCTCAGGCCGGCCTTGATAAGGGAGACGCCAAAGCCGGGGGTCTGGTCGCGCAGGCGGACCAGCGGCGCATAGAAGCCCTCAAGCAGCGCGTGACGGCGTTCTTCGTCACCTGAGATGTAGGCGTCGTAGTAGGCCTTGGCGATTTCGGGGGCCATGGCGAACGCTGCCGACGAGTACAGCGGGATGCCCAGGCCACGGTAGGCACCCTGGGTCAATTCCGCAGTGAGGAGGCCGTTGAAGAGCGCGAAGTCCTTACGCCCGCTCGCGTTGATGGCCGAGACAATTTCCTGGGCCAGCCCCACGTCCCCGATGCCGTCCTTGAAGCCGACTACCTTCGGGTTTGCGGTGAGGCGGGTGATCGCTTCGGCCGTGAACTTGGCAGTTCCGCGGTGGTAGACGATCACGGGCAGGCTGCTCGCCGCAGCGATGGCCTCAACGTAGGCCACCACGCCGTCGGTGGGGCCGGTCACCAGGTAGGGCGGGAGCACCAGGAGGGCGTCCGCGCCGGCTTCCTCGGCCACCTTGGCAGCGGCAATGGCATGGCCCAGCGGGCCGCCGGCACCGGAGACCACGGGAACGGCACCCGCAACGGCCTCGACGGCGGCAGTCACCACGGTGCGGATCTCATCGAGGGAAAGCGCATGGAACTCGCCGGTGCCGCACGCCGGGAAGACGCCGCCCGGACCGAACGGGAGCCGTGAAGTGATGTGTTCCTTCAGCAGGGCAACATCAACGCTGCCGTCTTCGTCGAAGGGGGTGACGGGGAAGAACAGTACGCCGTCGAAATTCATGGTGTCTCCTTGGTTGCTCCCGCCGGGACCAGGCCGGCGGTGATCTCGTCATTGAGTGGTGCTCGGTTTGCGGCAGTGTCGGGGCCTTCGTAGGGCGGGGTGAGTTCGGTGCGCCAGGTGCGCTTCGGTTCCCAGCCCAAAAGGTCGCGGGCTTTGTCGATGGAGAACGCCGGGCTGGTGCCGGTCAAGTGTTGGGTCAGCGGGCCGCTGCCCGGCAGGAAGCGTGGGAACAGTTCCGCCAAGGGCGCTGTAGCCAGGGCATCCTTGGCGCCCACGAAGAACACCTCGCCGTTTGGGATGGAGTCCATCCTGTCCAGGAGAACGTCCAGGAAGTCGGCGACATCCCGGGCGTCCACGTAGTTGAACAGGGCCGGAGCGGACAGCGCGGGATCGTCCAGGCGTTCGCGGACTGTGTGGCCTTGCTGCGTGAGCGCTCCTTCCCACTCCTCCGGGGAGATCACGAAGCACGGACGGAAGGCCGCGTACCGGAGCTTGTCGCCCTGCGCCGCTGCGAACATCTGCACCGTTTGCTCGGCGATCAACTTGGACAGCGCGTAGGCGTTCCATGGCTTGGGCGGCGTCCGCTCGTCCAGGGGGAACGACGGCGGCAGCCACCCGGCCGGCGAGCCGTAGCCCAGGGCCGTGGGGCTGCTTGCTGTCACGATCTTCGGGACACCGGCGTCGGTGGCCGCGCTGATCACCGCGTAGGCGAGCCGCGTGTTCGTGCTGAAGATGACGTCCTCGGGTGCGCTGAAGGGTACGGCGATAGCAGCGAGGTGGATGACGGCGTCGGGTGCTGTTTCCCGGATCAGGCGTTCTGCCTCACCCGGCGCAAGAAGGTCTGCGGTGTATTGCCCGGCTCCGGCTGGCAGCTGTTCCGCCGGGATGGCGTCCCGGTCGACGGAAATCACCTCGTGGCCTGCTTCGGCGAGACCGGCCACCACGCTGCGGCCAAGCCTGCCGGAACCACCGGTGACGAAAATCCTGCTCATGATCTGTTCCTTGCGTTGGTAGGTGAACCGGTCAGGCCTGGCTGCGGCTGAGGTCAGCCCCGAGGCCAAGCTCGCTGATACGGACTGGAAGGTCTGTGTCCAGGGACTGGTTGCCGGCGATTCCCACGGACACCGAGCGAAGCCCGTCGATGTAGCCGGACGGGCGGCCCAGCGGGTCCTCGCCGGGACCGTTGAACAGGTCCGAGAGCAGCAGGTTGTCGCCGCCACCGTGACCACCCTCGCCATTGATGATGGGGACCTCGTAGGCAGCTTCCCAGTGTCGTTGGACAACCAGGCGTTCACCGTTACGGCGGACTGCGTCCTCTTCCTCGATGGGTGTCGCGCTCGGGTCAACCACAGTCTTCTTGTCGGTGCTGGACTCGACCGCGGCTCGTTCCACCACTTCGAGTTCCGCCCGGCCTTCAGTGCCGTTGACGGTGACGCGGTAGCCTTCCCACGGGCTGTGGGCGTTCAGCGAGTAGCTGAGTGTGGGGCCGCCCTGGTAGTCCACCACCAGTGCGAGGTTGTCTTCGATGGTGATGCCTTCGGTGAAGACGTCCTGGTCGCGGAGGTAGCCGTCAAACTTTTCGTTGTCGTAGTACAGGGCCTTCAGGCGTTCGTCCTCGCGCATGTCCAGACGGAAGGGGTCATGCTCAAGGCCATCAACGGTGCCACGCTCGGGACGGGAGCCCAAGCCACGCTCGGCAGCATTCTTGTCGCCGTAGAAGCGCAGGCCACCGGATGCGAACACGCGCTCCGGAACGTCGTTGATCCACCAGTTGACGAGGTCGAAGTGGTGCGAGGCCTTGTGGATCAGCAGGCCCCCGGAGTTCTTCTTTTCACGGTGCCAGCGGCGGAAGTAGTCAGCGCCGTGCACGGTGTCCAGGACCCAGCTGAAGTCGATGGACGTGACCTTGCCGATCACCCCGTTCTGGATGACTTCCTTGAGCGCGCTGTTTCGCGGCGAGTAGCGGTAGTTGAACGTGACCACCACGTTGCGGCGGGTCTTTGCGACCGCCTCCGTGATGCGGCGGCAGCCCTCAACGTCGATGGTCAGCGGCTTTTCAACCACGACGTCGGCACCGGCCTCAAGTGCCTCGACGATGTAATCCGCGTGGGTGTAATCGGGTGTGGTGACAATGACTCGTTCGATGCCGTTGGCCTGGATGAAGCCGGTCAGCTCGCCCGGCTCGAAGGACGCCACCGGCTGTGTTCCACCGAGTTCCTTGATGAGCTCCCGATAAAAGTCCACCCGGCCCTGGTTGACGTCCGAAAGGGCAATGAGTTCGGCGACATCCGCGTGCTGTCCGTAGATGGCCCGGATGTACATTTCCGAGCGTCCGCCGGTTCCAATCAGGGCGATCCTGGTCCGTTGGCGGCTGTCTGTCCGGGTTGCCGTTTCCGCTTCTGGGGTCCGGGTCTCGGCTGAGTCGACGTTGACCATGTGAATGCCCCTTTCAAAAGGCAGGAGTGAACCGTTTGACGGCCCGGGTTCGTGTGGAAGAATAACTGAGAAAGCGTTTTCTCGGAGGGATATAAGCTTTCTATCAAGACTCAGGTGGTCACGTCAACCACTGCTCCAACGACGGAGCACATGCGCGGCAGGCAAAAGGGAAGGGGCCACATGGCACGCAGGAACACCAACAGGCGCGTTGGGATTGCCGACGTCGCGGAGAAGGCCGGCGTTTCGCACGCCACGGTTTCACGCGTCATGAACGGTAACGCCGCGGTTGACCCCGGCATCGCCGCGCGGGTCCGTGCGGCTGCGGCCGAGCTCAAGTACCAACCCAACCCCGTGGGCCGAAGCCTGGCACTCGGGAAAACCGACACCATCGGCATTGTGGTCCCGGACCTGGCGAACCCCACCTTCCAGGCCATCCTGCGCGGACTCAGCATCGCAGCAGCCCAGGATGGGTACCGTGTCCTCATTGCCGACTCTTCGGAAGTCACCAGCGAAGAAGCGATCCTGGCCGGGGAGGCCCGGCGGCGCTGTGATGGCGTTGTCCTGTGCGCGCCCCGCATGGGCGATGCCGAACTTGAGGAACTGGCACCCACCCTGCACCCGCTGGTACTCATCAACCGGACCACTATTGCCACCAACACTCCGAGCCTGAGCGTGGACTATGGCCAGGGCATCCAGGAACTGGCGCAGCACCTGGTATCCCTGGGTCACCGCAGGCTGGCATTCCTTTCCGGGCCCGAGCACAGCGCTTCAAACCGGCAGCGGCTGGTGGGTCTGGACCAGTTCCGGAAGGAGCACCCGGAGATCGAACTGCAGATGCTCCCGGGAGGTTCGAACTTCGATTCGGGCCACGAATCCACGGATGCCATCATCGCCAGCGGCGCCACAGGCATCCTGGCCTTCAACGACCTCGTCGCCATGGGCCTGCTCAGTGGCTTGCACGAGCGCGGAATCCGCGTCCCGGAGGACATTTCGGTCACCGGCTTCGATGACATTCCGTTCGCAAAATACACCACACCCCCGCTCACGACTGCGGCCGTGCCCATCAACGAACTCGGGAGCCTGGCCTGGCGGAGGATGCGCGAACAGATCCAGCAGGCCGGCGATGCCCCCGTCCAGGCTCAGGACGAATTCTCGCCCAGGGTCGAGATCCGGAAGAGCACCGCAGCCCCTGCCCTCAAGCCCGCTTAGAAAGCAACGCGGGGTCACTTATGGCCCTTTCGGGGGGCTTCTATGGGCCATAAGTGACCCCGCGTTGCTCTATGACCCGTGGGACGAGCCCACTCCGGCTTCTTTGTAGAAGCCTTGGATGTGGGCCGCCACCAGCGCAGCCGCCGTGCCGCCGTCGTTGTTGTTCACCGCGGCGAGGATGGCCCGGTGTTCCGCCCTCAGCCTGGCGCACGTGGCACTCCAGTCGGGCAGGTTCCCTGTCAGCTCACCCGCATAGTTTTCGATCGCGCCCCGCAGCGACGCCATCATCGCACTGACGACGGCGTTTCCCGCCGCCTCGGCGAGGGCAACGTGGAAGCGGGCGTCGAGAGCCAGGAACGCGTCGACATCCTGCTCGGAATCCATCTGATCCAGCAGACCTGCGGCCTCCTCCAGCGCCGGAACACCCGTCTTGGCACGCTCCGCCGCCCAGGATTCCAGAAGGACCCGCGTCTCCACGATATCGGCCACGGGGAGATGGCGCGTGGCCACATGAAGCCGGAGGGTGGATCCCAGCGCAGAGCCCGGTTCCGCGATGACCACGGTCCCGGCGTCCTTCCCCGAACCAACGCCCGCGCGGACCACACCCATTGCTTCGAGAATCCTGACTGCTTCCCGGACGGAAGTCCGGGACACCTGCAGCTGCTCCGCCATGGTCCGCTCGCCGGGCAGGCGCCCTCCGAGCGTGAGGTCGCCGTCGGAGAGCTGCTTCTCGATCCATTGCAGGACAAGTTCGTGGGTACGCATAACGGAATACTAGTTGATGTGGTCCGACCACATGGATTACAGTGTGGTTAGACCACAGTGGCAGGACCACAGAATTCAAGGGAGAACCGCATGACCGACACCCTCGATCCCAAGATCACCGCCGCCCCCGCAAATGCCGGGAGCGACGAAAACGTGAGCCGCCCGCCCCAGCCGCGACCCGCCGTCGTGCAGCCTCCGGCACTGAAGCGCCGCATCCCCAAAGTCTCGGACCTTGCCCCGCTGATGCAGTTCAAGAAGCCGGAATTCAGCAAGACCGCACGGCTGAAGCGCGCCAGCACCATCTGGGAATTGCGGGACATCGCCAAGCGCCGCACTCCGAAGGCTCCGTTTGACTACACCGACGGTGCCGCCGAAGAAGAAATCACGCTGCGCCGGGCACGCCAGGCTTTCCAAGACATCGAGTTCCGCCCAGGCATCCTCCGGGACGTATCGCGGATCGATCTCCGCACGGACATTCTCGGCAAGGAATCACGCCTCCCCTTCGGCATCGCACCCACCGGGTTCACGCGCATGATGCAGTCCGAGGGCGAATACGCCGGCTCGCAGGCCGCTGAGGCCGCGGGTATTCCCTACACCTTGTCCACCATGGGCACCGCCTCCATCGAGGATGTCGCCACCGCTGCCCCGAACGGCCGCAACTGGTTCCAGCTCTACCTGTGGACCGACCGCGACCGCTCGCTCGAACTGATCGAACGTGCCGCCAAGGCAGGAAACGACACCCTCATGGTCACCGTGGACACTGCTGTGGCCGGGGCGCGCCTTCGCGATGTCCGCAACGGCATGACCATCCCGCCGGCGCTGACGGTGAAAACGGTCCTGGACGCGTCGTACCGTCCGGCGTGGTGGTTCAACTTCCTCACGCACGAACCCCTCACATTCGCGTCCCTCTCGCGCTACACCGGTACGGTTGCTGACCTCATCAACTCCATGTTCGACCCCACCCTCACCTATGAGGACCTGGACTGGCTCCGTGAAACCTGGAAGGGCAAGCTGGTGGTCAAGGGCATCCAGACCGTTGAAGACGCCCGTAAGGTAGTGGACCACGGCGCCGACGGCATCATCCTGTCCAACCACGGCGGACGGCAACTGGACCGCGCGCCGATCCCCTTCCACCTGCTCCCGGACGTCACCTCGGCATTGAAGGCAGACAACAGCCAGGCCGAAATCATCCTGGACACCGGCATCATGAGCGGCGCCGACATCGTGGCCACCTTGGCCCTGGGCGCCGACTTCGCACTGATCGGCCGTGCCTACCTTTACGGCCTGATGGCCGGGGGCCGTGAAGGCGTGGACCGGACCATCCAGATCCTGGAGAAGGACATGACCCGGACCATGGCACTCCTGGGCGTCAGCAAGGTCTCGGACCTGAACCCGGACCACGTGCGGCTCCTGCAGCGCTGAGCGCAGCCAAGCACATACACCCGAGCACAAAGCTGTAGAGGCCGTTTTGAATATTCAAAACGGCCTCTGCTTTTGGATTTGGGGAGGGGCTAGATCAGGCCCTGCGCAAGCATCGCATCGGCCACCTTGACGAAGCCACCGATATTGGCCCCCACCACGTAGTTTCCAGGCGCCCCGTATTCCTCGGCAGTCTCGGCGCAACGGTCATGGATACCCACCATGATCTCGGTGAGGCGCTGCTCGGTGTGCTCGAAAGACCAGGAGTCACGGCTGGCGTTCTGCTGCATTTCCAGCGCGGAGGTCGCAACACCGCCGGCGTTGGCGGCCTTGCCCGGACCGAACAGGATCCCAGCTTCCTGGAACACGGATACGGCCGAACGCGTGGAGGGCATGTTGGCGCCCTCGGCCACGGCGATCAGTCCATTGCTGACCAGCTTGGCTGCGGCCTCGCCGTCGAGTTCATTCTGGGTGGCGCACGGCAGCGCGACAGTACCGTTCACATCCCATACGGAACCGCCGGCAACGTGGCTGGCACCCGGCCGCCGGGCAGCGTAATCGGTGAGGCGCCCGCGCTCGACCTCCTTGATCTGGCTCAACAGCGCGACGTCGATCCCCGCCTCGTCCACGATGTAGCCGGCCGAATCGGAGCAGGCCACCACCGTGGCACCGAGGGACTGCGCCTTGGCGATGGCGTGAATGGCGACATTGCCCGACCCGGAGACCACCACACGCTGGCCGTCAAAGGACTGGCCCTTGGTCTTGAGCATCTCCTGGGCGAAAATCACGGTGCCATACCCGGTGGCTTCGGGACGGACCAGGGAACCACCCCAGGAAATGCCCTTACCCGTGAGGACGCCCGATTCGTAGCGGTTGGTGATCCGCTTGTACTGGCCAAAGAGGAAGCCGATTTCGCGGCCACCCACGCCGATATCGCCGGCCGGAACATCGGTGTACTCGCCGATGTGACGGTACAGCTCGGTCATGAAGGACTGGCAGAAGCGCATGATTTCGGCGTCGGAACGTCCGCGGGGATCGAAGTCCGAGCCGCCTTTGCCGCCGCCGATCGGCATGCCCGTGAGGGCGTTCTTGAAGATCTGCTCGAAACCGAGGAACTTGACGATGCCCAGATACACGGAAGGGTGGAAGCGGAGTCCACCTTTGTAGGGTCCGAGCGCGGAGTTGAACTCCACCCGGAAGCCGCGGTTCACGTGGACGCGTCCGGCGTCGTCGGTCCACGGGACGCGGAAGATGATCTGGCGTTCGGGTTCGCACAGGCGTTCCAGGACGGCACCCTCCAGGAACTCGGGATGACGGTCGTGCACCGGGCCAAGGCTTTCGAAGACCTCACTGACGGCCTGGTGGAATTCCTTCTCCCCCGGGTTCCTCGCCAAAACAGTGTCGCGGACGGCTTCGAGCCTTGAATCCATGCGTCTTCCTAACCTCGGTGCGCCGGCCAGCGGCGGGACGAATCAGTCCCGCCCATGGTTGCACCCGAGGACATAGGATCTCCATCCGGAGCCAATGTGACCCTCCGGATGGAGTTAACACAACCGTAGAAAATCACCGATAAATCAAGGAACCGGAAGGTTAACAAGAACTCACAATGTGACGAGGATCACGTTAGCTGGAGGCTTCTCAGCGTTTGCGGCCGAACTTGGGGAGGTTGGGCAGATTCGGCAGATTGGCCAACAGGTCAGCAGCCTTGGTGGCGGCCCGGCCCACGGTCCGGCCGATTTGCTGGGGAACGGTATCGTCGGACGCCGGATCGAGTGAGACGGGCGTGCCGCTTGCGTGGACCTTCGCGGCCTGGTTGATTGCCTCGGGAAGGGTCGGCGTCTCAACCGGGGCGGCTGCAGGCTCGACGGCAGCCGGCGCAGCGGCAGGCGCGACGGCGGCGGGAACCGAGGGACCGACGTCGAACGTTTCGAGCCAATTGGCGACGCCGGCCAGCGGCTTGGGATTGAGCGCGTAGAAGCGCTTCTGGCCCTGGGCGCGCATGCTGACGAGATCGGCCTCGCGGAGCACCTTCAGATGCTTGGAGATAGTGGGCTGGCTCGCAGCCAGTTCCTCCACCAGTTCGCCTACTGCTTTATCCCCAGAGCGGAGGGAGACCAGGATGTCGCGCCTGGTTGCCTCAGCTATGACGGCAAATACGTCGTCAGTCACCATGCCTTACACCCTAGCGACATATACGCCGATTGGCATCCCTGTTTCTTTGTGATGCGGCGGGTTTCGTTGTGATGCGGCGGCAGTTCGTTGACCCTCCCCATGGCTGGTGCTACAACAGAGTCACGGCCCGTCCGGGCTCCCAGGGCCCCGGCCGCCCAGAGCGCGGGGTGAGTGGCAATGAGTGACTTTTTTCGGCGGCACATCTTCAACATCATCGCCGCAGTCTTCCTCGCTTTGTTCGTCCTCGTGTGGACTACTGTGCTGCTGCGGGTCGGGACCTGGGTGCCCACCGGCGGCGCCAAAGCCCCCGAACTCAACGGCGCCCTGGTGACCGCGGCGGGAGTCCTGGCGACCTCGCTGAGTTCCCTGACGGCGTCGGCCTTGGGTTTCACCATCGCCGAAGTCAAGAGCGGGAACCAGAAGGCCGGCGACCCGAATCCCGTGATCCGCCCGTCAGAGGTGGCCATGAAACTCTCTGGCCGGGTGATTTTCGCCATCATGGTCTACATGACCATGGGGATGCTGGTCCTGGTGGTCTGGTTGTTCAAAGGACAGGCATCCACGGATCTGATCGGTGCTTTCGCCCTGTCCCTGCTGGGCTGGCTCATCGGCGCAGCGGGAGTGGTCTTCCAAACGGAAAGGACCGAGCCCTAGCTTAAGGACCCCACGAACCGCGCCTTAGTCGAACCACGGATCCAATCCATACAGCGGGAAGATTTCCTTACGGGTCGCTATGACCGTCCGGTCAACCTCGTCCGCGGGATCGTAGCCAACCTCCCAGGAGCGCCACCAGACGTCAACGTCGTCACCCATCGACTCCGGCGCCGTCACTCCGTACGTTTCCTTCACATAGGTCCGCCAGGCTTCCGGCACCGGGGTGCTGAGCGGCACAGGGCGCTGCGTCACCATGCCGATCAGGTGGCTCCACGCGCGCGGCACAACGCCGGTGACGTCGTAGCCGCCTCCCCCGGTGGCGATCCAACGGTTGTCGCAATAGCGGGCAGCAAGGCTCGCGACGGCGGAAGCGGCCTCGCGCTGTCCGTCGATACTCAGGTTGAGGTGCGTCAGGGGATCGTTCCGATGCGAGTCGCAGCCGTGCTGGCTCACGATCACCTCAGGTTGGAAGGCTCCCACCAGCTGCGGAACCACAGCATGGAAAGCCCGCAACCAGGCGGCGTCCCCAGTGAACGTCGGAAGCGCAACGTTGACTGCAGTTCCGCTCGCGTCCGGCCCACCGATTTCGTTGGCGAAACCCGTTCCGGGGAACAGCGTGAGGCCTGTTTCGTGGAGACTGATGGTCATGACGCGGGGGTCGTTCCAGAAAATACCCTGCGTGCCGTCCCCGTGGTGGGCGTCGACGTCGATGCTCACCACGCGCTGCACACCGCCGTCGAGCAGCCGCTGGATGGCCATGGCGACATCGTTGTAAACGCAGAATCCGCTGGCCCGCTCCCGGGCGGCGTGGTGCATGCCGCCGCTGAAGTTCACGGCCCGCACAGCGCGGCCGGAAAGGATGGTGTCAGCCGCCAGAAGCGATCCTCCGGCCAGGCGTGCGCTGGCTTCATGCATTCCTGCAAAGGCGGGGTCGTCTTCGGTGCCCAGGCCACGGTCTTCCTCCGGAGTGGACGGGTCTTCGCTGACGCGGCGCACCGCCGCCACATATCCGGGGCTGTGGACAGAAAGAAGTTCGACGTCGGTCGCGACGTTGGGTGCCTCCACCGCCACATGATGGTGTCCGAAGAGTCCCAACGATTCTGCGAGGCGGGCTGTCAGTTCCAGCCGCTGCGGAGCCATGGGATGGCCCGGACCAAAATTGTAGGCAGTCATGGCTGGATCCCACACCACCGTCGTTGGCAGTGCGGACCGCGTAATGCTGGAAGCAGCTGTTCCAAGCCTGGAGTTCATCCAGAACAGGCTACCTGAGGCTGGAACGCCTCAACGCCCGGTTACGCGCGCGAATAGTGGTTTACTACTCAGGAAAGCTTGTTTCAACCAAGGAAGAACGCCATGTCCCACAGCCAGTCGCGGTCAACGAGCCCGAGCAACTGGCAACCCATTCAGCAGGAACGCGAAGGTCTCTGGATCTTCACGCGCGTGCGTGACTTCATCGACAACATTGCCAACACCTCACCGGCGCGTTTGGCACTGACGGTGTTCGCCGTCGTCATCCTGTTCTTCACTGGATTGCTGTCCCTTCCCGCGGCCTCGACGGAAGGGGTGGTGACGCCACTGCACCAGGCTCTGTTCACTGCCGTATCGAGTGTCTGCGTCACCGGGTTGACTGTGGTTTCCACAGCCACGCATTGGACGTTTTTCGGCCAGCTCGTCATCCTGGTCGGCATCTTCGTTGGAGGCTTGGGCACCCTCACGCTGGCCTCCCTCCTGGCCCTCATGGTCAGCAAGCGGCTCGGTGTGCGCGGCAAGCTCATCGCACAGGAAGCCATGAACAATGCAGGCCGCCTCGGTGAAGTGGGTACCCTGCTCCGAATCGTGATCGTGACCTCGGTGGTCATCGAAGGGGCCCTTGCGCTGGCCCTGATTCCGCGCTTCATAGTGCTCGGCGAAGACTTCTGGCAAGCGGTGTGGCACGGGGTTTTCTACTCGATCTCTTCTTTCAACAACGCCGGTTTCACGCCCCACTCGGACGGCATCGTGCCCTACGAAACCGACCTCTGGATACTTGTGCCCCTGATGCTCGGGGTCTTCCTCGGCAGCCTGGGCTTCCCGGTAGTGATGGTGCTGCAGCAGAACGGGCTCAACTGGAAGAAATGGAACCTCCACACCAAGCTCACCATCCAGGTTTCCTTTATCCTGCTCGTCGCCGGCACAGTGCTCTGGGCCATGATGGAGTGGGACAACGTGCGGACCATCGCGAACATGGACCTCGGCGACAAGATCACGCATTCGCTCTTTGCATCCGTAATGACGCGTTCGGGCGGCTTCAACCTGGTGGACCAGAACCACATGGAATCCACCACCATGCTCCTCACCGACGCACTCATGTTTGCCGGCGGCGGGTCCGCCTCCACAGCAGGTGGCATCAAAGTGACCACCATTGCCGTCATGTTCCTTGCCATCATGGCCGAAGCCCGCGGTGACGCCGATGTGAAGGTCTACGGTCGTACCATTCCCCAAGGCACCATGCGTGTGGCCATTTCGGTGATCGTTGCTGGCGCCACCTTGGTATCCGTGGCAGCATTCTTGTTGCTCTCCATCAGCGGAGCGTCGCTGGACCGGGTGCTTTTCGAATCCATCTCCGCCTTCGCCACCGTGGGACTCAGCACCAACCTCAGTGCCGAGCTGCCGCCGTCGGGAGTTTATGTACTGACAGCGCTGATGTTCGCCGGACGCGTCGGCACAGTAACCCTTGCAGCCGGCCTGGCCCTGCGCCAGCGCAGCCAGCTGTTCCACTACCCGGAAGAGAGGCCAATCATTGGCTAACACCACGGGGGCTGCCAACCGCCCCGCACACAATGCCCCAGTGCTGGTCATTGGCCTGGGCCGGTTCGGCTCTGCCACAGCCGAGCAATTGGTGAAGCAGGGCCGCGAAGTTTTGGCCATCGAGCGCGACCGCACGCTGGTTCAAAAGTGGGCCCCTGTGCTGACGCACGTTGTGGAGGCCGATGCCACCAACATCGATGCCCTCCGCCAATTGGGTGCCCAGGAGTTCAGCTCCGCCGTAGTGGGCGTGGGCACCTCCATTGAATCGTCCGTGCTCATCACCGTGAACCTCGTGGACCTCGGCATCCAGCACCTCTGGGTCAAGGCCATCACCCCCTCGCACGGCAAGATCCTCACCCGCATCGGCGCCAACCACGTGATCTACCCGGAGGCCGACGCCGGCGTGCGCGCCGCCCACCTGGTATCGGGCAGGATGCTGGACTTCATCGAGTTCGACGACGACTACGCAATCGTCAAGATGTACCCGCCCAAGGAAACGGTTGGCTTCACGCTGGAAGAGTCCAAGGTCCGTTCCAAATACGGTGTGACGATTGTCGGCGTGAAAACCCCCGGCGAAGACTTCACCTACGCCCGGCCGGAAACCAAAGTGTCCGGCCACGACATGTTGATCGTGTCCGGACACGTAGACCTGCTGGAGCGGTTCGCCGCCCGCCCGTAGCCACTGATTTTCTGGTACAGCAAACGCCCTTCCGCCGCTCGCGGGAGGGCGTTTGCCGTAGGGAACTAGCCGAGCTGCTTGGTGATCTCCGCTGCGCGGGCCGCTGCAGCCCTGGCGCCGTCGGCAATGATCCTGGGGATCCCGCCGTCGTCAAATGCCATGATGGCGCGTTCAGTCGTGCCGTTGGGGCTCGTGACGGCGATGCGGAGCGCACGCGGGTCCGCCCCCGGTTCGGCCAGCATGAAACCTGCACCGGCCACCGTCTCGCGTGCCAGCATCAGGGAGAGTTCTTCGTCCAGGCCAAGCTCCACGCCCGCAGCAGCCATTGCTTCAGCCAAATAGAACGCGTAGGCCGGGCCCGAGCCACTGATGGCCGACAACGCGTCCACCTGCTCTTCGGGAACCTCAACCACCTTGCCGGCACCGGCCAACGCCGTTTTGACCTTCTCCAGCTGTTCCGGCGTGCAGTGCGTTCCAGGCGAAACAGACACGACGCCGCGGCCCAGCCTGGCAGGGGTGTTGGGCATCGTACGGATCACCGGCTGGCCTTCCGGCAGCGCCGCCTCAAGCTGCGCGATGGAAACGGCTGCAGCGACGCTCACCACAATGGTGTCCTTCGACAATGACGGGCTGATTTCCCGGGCAAGATCCGCAATGCCCACTGGCTTCACTCCGAGGATGACCATCCCGGAACCTTTGGTGGCCAGCTTGTTGTTGTCCGGTTCTTCTTCGCCGGCGATCGCCATGACGCCGTGCCGCTGGGCAAGTTCATCGGCGCGCTCCGGCCGGCGAACCGTTGCCACGATGTCGGAGGGATCCGCGCCCGCTGCGAGCAGACCCCCCATGATTGCCTCGTTCATGGATCCACAGCCAAGGAAAGCGATTCGGTTGCTCATGGCTCCATCATTGCAGCAGACCTCGGACAGGGTCGAATGGGTTCCGGATTCACAGCTTGTTCCCAAGGTTATTGCAGGCAGTACCCATGCTTGGTCCGTAACTTAGTAGTTACCTCATTGAGGGTGCGAGTGATGAGGCGGGCATGGGGATGTCCGCCAGCAGCACCGGTGGCCGGGCGGGTTTTCCCCCATTTCCCGATTCGGCCGCCGGTGCTTTCGCATTTAAGAGCCTGTTCAGGCGCCGACAGGCAGCCCTGAACTGTTCGCTTGGCCCGCCGTGGAACGGCAGGCCAAGCGAACAACCCGGGAAATTAATGCCTAGCCACGCTCCGCGTTCGCCGGGATCGTGAGGTGCTGCCGGGCGAAACGCAGGGTTTCGGCGAGCATCTCCTCCCGCTCCCCCGCCACCTTCGCCTTGCGGGTGGAAATCTCTGCCACCACAACGCCGTCGAAGCCGGTGGCTGCCAAGTGCTGCAGGGCATCCGCGCACTGTTGGGTTCCCGTGCCAGGAACCAAGTGTTCGTCCTTGCCCGATCCCGAGCCGTCCGTCAGGTGGACGTGCCTGAGTTTGCTTCCCAGGGCCTTGATGGCCTCCAGGCTGTTGGCTCCCGCAGTGGCGGCGTGCGAGAAGTCCCACGTGACGTCGTCGTAATCCTGTCCCAGCGGATCCCAGTGCGGCAGGTAAGCCACCGCTTCCCGGCCCCGCACGCGCCACGGATACATGTTCTCGACGGCGATGCGGACCTGGTAGGTCGTCGCGATCTCACGGACGCCTTCAACGAAGTTCTCCGCGTAGTTGGACTGCCAGCGGAAAGGCGGATGGACCACCACGGTATCGCAACCCACTTCAGCGGCCATCTGGCAGGATTTCTCGATCTTGTTCCACGCCGTGCCCCACACCTGCTGGGTCAACAGCAGGGTGGGTGCGTGGATGGAGACGATCTCCTGGTTGTAGCGGTGGCTGAGCTGGATCAGGGCAGCGGGGTCCTGGCTCACGGCGTTGTTGGTGACCATCACTTCAACGCCCTCGTAGCCCAGGTCCTGGGCGACGGCGAAAGCGTCATGGACACTCAGGGGATAGACGGAGGCGCTGGACAGCGCCACTGGGATCTGGCGGTCATTCACTTCAGGTTCGACGTCGTTGCTCATCTCAGGAGGCCAGCCCGCCTGCCGCGGGGGCTGGAATGGGGGAAGGGGCAGGGGTATTTACCGGGACCGGAAACTCTTTCACATCCGGGTGGGAATCTTCATATTCGGCGCTTCGGCCGTCTTCCTTGGCCGCTTTCTTTTTTGATTTGTCCTTCTTCCTTTTCCCCACGTGGGGTGCGGGGTCGAGGGCTTCCTCAAAAACCAATTGGTCCAGCCGGCGCAGGATCAAGCCTTCCCGCAGTGCCCACGGACAGATCTCCATGGTGGGGAATTCGAAAAGTTCCAGCGCCGCTTCAGCGACCAGGGCACCAGCCAACAGCTGGCGCGCCCGGGCATCCGAGACACCTGGGAGGTACAGCCTGTCTTCCACCGTCATGGCCGAAATCCGTTGCGCCCACAAGCCCAGGTCCGCCGCATGGAGCTCGCGCTTCACGTAGGGTCCGGCGGCGCTGGGGGCAGCGCCGGCAATGCGGGCCAGTGAACGGAAGGTCTTGGATGTGCCGGCCACAAGATTAGCGCGGCCGAGTTCGTGGAAGTTGCGGACAACGGGCTTCAAGGTGGAGCGGATGTAGCGCCGGAGTTCCTTGACGCTTTTGGCGCTGGGAGGGTCGTCGTGGAGCCAGTCCCGCGTCAACCGGCTGGCACCCAGAGGGACCGAGGTGGCGAACTCCGGGAGCTCGTCTGTGCCGTAAGCCATTTCGAAGGAGCCGCCTCCGATGTCCAGGTCCAGGATCGGCCCGGCGCCCCAGCCATACCAACGGCGCACGGCGAAGAACGTCATGGAGGCTTCTTCGCTGCCTGTTAGTTCCTGGAGGGTCACAGTGGTTTCGTGCTTGACCCTGGCCAGGACCTCGGGCCCGTTGGTTGCCTCCCGTATGGCCGAGGTACAGAAGGCCAGGAGGTCCTCCGCTTTGTGGCTGGCCGCGAACTCCCAGGCCTCCAGGACGAACTCGATGAGCTCATGCTGGCCGGCGTCGTTGATGTTGCCATCACCGTCGAGGTATTGCACCAGTGACAGCGGACGCTTGTGGGAGGCGAAGGCTACCGGGCGCGCGCCGGGGTGGGCGTCCACCAGCAGAAGGTGGACGGTATTGGACCCGATGTCGAGAACGCCAAGACGCATTCTGCCATTATTCACCGATTTGAAGCCCGGTAAGCAACTTGGCGGTGACGTTTCGCCGACGCGAAGGAAGCCAGCTGCCTGGCTTACTTCTATTCCGCCTGATCTGCTGCCTCGTCCGCCCGCTTGAAGTCGCGGCGGATATTCGCGATGCCCTCAGGGTCGATTTCGAAGCCGAATTCGCTTCCCGGGTTGATGACCATGCCGAGCTCATCACCGATGTTTCCAAGGATGGCTGAACCCATGGTGCCCAGGACGTGCGGTGCGGCCTCGAGGAAGCGGTCGTCAACGCGGCTGGGGTGGCTGAACACTGCAAGAACGGGTTGTCCGTCGGCGTTCGAGAGCACCAACGGCTCAACCGAGGAGTCAGGTCCGTCCACCGCTTCCGAGCTGACGAGGTAGACCTCGTTGTTCAGGAAAGCGAGGATGACGTCCACGGGGTTCGCGTCCGGCTGGTCGGCCAAGGCGAGCTTCGCCTCGAGGTCGTTCAAGGGTCCGTTGTCCGGGGCATCCGTCTGTTCAGTCATGGTTCTACTCGACCACGATGACGGCCGGGACGCAATTCGCGAATGCTTCCCGGCCGACGTCCCGGCTACTTCCTCGCCGCGGCTTTCTTCGCCGGGGCCTTACGTGTAGTGGTCCGCTTGACCGGTCCCTTGGCCCGCTTTTCAGCCAAGAGCTCGACGGCGCGTTCCCGGGTCAGTTCCTCAAGCGAGGTTGAGCGCGGGACAGTGATGTTCGTGACGCCGTCCGTGATGTAGGGCCCGAAGCGGCCTTCCTTCACGACGATGTTCTTCTCCGACACTGGGTCAGGGCCGAACTCGGCCAAGGGCGGGACGGCCGCCCGCGCTCCACGTTGTTTGGGCTGCGAGTAGATTTCCAACGCCTGGTCCAGAGTGATCGTGAAGATTTCCTCTTCGGATCCGATGGACCGCGAGTCCGTGCCCTTCTTCAAGTACGGACCAAAACGGCCGTTCTGGACTGTAATGGGGTTGCCTTCGGCGTCCTCGCCCAGGACCCTCGGAAGGCTCATGAGCTGCAGCGCTTCATCCAGGGTCACGCTGTCCACCGTCATGGACTTGAAGAGCGAACCGGTGCGCGGCTTTGCCTTGACCGGCTTCTTCGGAGGCTTGGGCTTGCCGTTCTTGTAATACTCGACCGGTTGGTTGGCCAACTGTTCCTCGGTCATTTCCGGGATGATCTCGGTGACGTAGGCACCGTAGCGACCATTCTTTGCCACAACCGTGTGACCGGTGTGCGGGTCGGTTCCCAGAACGCGTTCCTCGGGAGCGGCTGTCTCCATGAGCTCTTTGGCTTTTTCGGCCGTGAGCTCGTCGGGAGCGAGTTCCTCAGGGACATTGGCACGGGCAGACTCAACTACCTCGCCCGTCTTCTCATCCACCGTGGGGATGGAGCTCTCCAGGTAGGGTCCGAACTTGCCAACGCGCAGTGTGATGCCTTCGGCGATCGGCACCGAGTTGATTTCCCGCGCATCAATTTCGCCCAGGTTGTTGACGATGCTCAGCAGGCCGGGATCGGCGTCTTCACCGTAGTAGAAGTGCTTGAGCCAGGCGGTACCCGCTGCCTGGCCGTTGGCGATCTTGTCCAGGTCGCCTTCCATGTCGGCCGTGAACTCGTAGTCCACGTAGTCCGTGAAGTGCTGCTCCAGCAACCGGATCACCGAGAAGGCAATCCAGCTGGGAACCAGGGCAGAGCCCTGTTTCCGGACGTATCCGCGGTCCTGGATGGTGGAAATCGTGGACGCATATGTGGATGGGCGGCCGATGCCGCGCTTTTCCAGCTCTGCGGTGAGGGACGCTTCCGTGTACCGCGGGGGCGGGGACGTTTCGTGGCCAACAGCAACGATGTCCGAAGCAGTCAGGGAATCGTCCTTGGCAACGTTCGGCAGGCGGCGGGCTTCATCGGATTCGTCGTCGCCGCGGCTTTCGTCCTTGCCCTCTTCGTAGGCGGCAAGGAAGCCGGGGAACGTAATGACGGTGCCGGAGGCGGAGAACTCTGCGTCACGTCCATCGGCGGCAACTGCGCCCAGGCGGATCGTGGCAGTGGATCCCTTGGCATCGGCCATCTGCGAGGCGACGGTGCGCTTCCAGATGAGTTCGTACAACCGGAATTCGTCGCCGCTAAGCTGCTTGGCAACCTGGGCCGGAGTGCGGAAGGAGTCACCAGCGGGGCGGATGGCTTCGTGGGCTTCCTGGGCGTTGGCCGCCTTGTTTGCGTAAACGCGCGGGCTCTGGGGTACGTACTCGGGTCCGTACAGTTCAGCAGCCTGGCGGCGGGAAGCGGTCAGCGCTTCATCGCTCAGCGCCGAGGAGTCGGTACGCATATAGGTGATGTAGCCGTTTTCATACAGGCGCTGCGCGATCTGCATGGTGCTCTTGGAGGAGAACCGGAGCTTGCGGCCGGCTTCCTGCTGCAACGTCGAGGTTGTGAACGGAGCTGCAGGCCGGCGAGTGTACGGCTTGGTGTCTACGGAACGGACACGGAAATCAGCGTTTTCCAGCCCTGACGCCAGAGACGTGGCCAGTTCCTCGTTGAGATGGACAACGTTGCTGGACGTGAGCTGGCCGTTGTCGTTGAAGTCGCGGCCGCTGGCCACCTTGGCACCATCCACGGCGGCGAGCTTGGCCTTGAAGGATCCTGATCCTGCGCCGAACTGCCCCGTCAGGTCCCAGTACGAGGCTGCCCGGAAGGCCATGCGTTCGCGTTCACGGTCCACGACCATGCGGGTCACCACGGATTGCACGCGGCCCGCCGAGAGTCCGCGGGCTACTTTGCGCCACAGCACGGGGGAAATTTCATAACCGTAGAGCCGGTCGAGGATACGGCGGGTTTCCTGGGCATCGACCAGCGCCGTGTCGACGTCGCGCAGGTTGTTCATGGCCCGGTGGATGGCTTCCTTGGTGATTTCGCCAAAGGTCATCCGGTATACGGGAACCTTGGGCTTCAGGACCTCCAGGAGGTGCCACGCGATGGCTTCGCCTTCGCGGTCCCCATCGGTTGCGAGGTAGAGAGCGTCAGCATCTTTCAGCTGGGCTTTGAGCTCGGCAACCTTTTTCTTCTTGTCGGGAGACACCACGTAGTAAGGCTTGAAGTCGTTTTCGATGTCCACCGCGAACTTGCCCAGCGAAGTCTTCTTCAGTTCTGCAGGGAGGTCTGACGGCTGGGGAAGATCCCGGATATGGCCGATGGAAGCCTCGACGATGAAGCCCTCGCCAAGGTACTTGGCGATGGTCTTGCTCTTGGCCGGAGACTCCACGATCACGAGTTTCTTGCCGGTTTTTGCCTTGCTGGGCACGGTGCTCCTACAGAAAAAATGTGTAATTGGGCTGCTGCCCATATTGGCCTAGTTCACCATAGTTTGCAGAATCCTGCGTTTTGGCCAGGGAAACCAGGCGGTCCTTCGGGGACCTGGGATGGTGCTATTGGCCCGGTGCCACGCGGTCGTCAGGGATCATTGACCACAAGGTTGCCATTCGCTGCGCACCCTCGGGAATCCGGGTGGGATCCTCAAGTTCGTACTCCCGCACAACCTCCCGGATCCTGTCCGCAAGCTCTTTCCTCTGCGGGTTGGTCAGGTACAGCAGGTTGCTTGAGAGGACCACGGCTGCGGGCTCCTCCCCCGTTTCCCCCCGCTGACGCCGCTCACCCCGGGCTTTGGCAAATGCCGATGCCCTGCGTCGGAAGGCGTCCAGTTCCAAGTCCACCACTGCGATCTCCGGGCTGGCGACGCTGCCTCCGGAAATCGTGAAGTCCGTCCCGGCCGCTTTCCAACGCCTTTCACGGGCATCTCCCGAGTTCTCCGCCGGTGCCACAATTCCCCACTTTTGGAGAGCCCGGAGGTGGTAGCTCATGGCGCTCGGGGTCAGGCCCGTCCTGGCGGCAAGTTCGGTGGCCGTGTGGCTTACCTGGGTAGCGTAGAGCTCGGAGATGACCTCAATGCGGGCAGCATGCGCCAAGGCGCGGATAGCCTTGGGATCGGTAATCTCAACCGTCTTCTCTGCCCGCTTCCGCCGCGGGGCGTCTCCCGACGTTTGGGATGTCTCGTTGTTCGCAATCACTTCATCAGTGTAGTCAGGGTCACTATCGGGGCGACCGGACGTCGACGGGCGCGGCACGCCTGGGCCATTCATGAGCCGTACCGCTCCGGGTCGGGAAGCAGGAAACCATCGAGGACCAGGTTGGTGACCTCGCTGAACAATCCCTCACGGAAAACACCTTCGTCGAAGGTATCGTCTCCGCCCAGCAATGCCACCAAGGCAGAAACGATCTGCCTGACAGACAGCTGCCCATCGCAGGCTGAAACAAAGCCGGCCAGTTCCGTGCTCAGCAGGTTGGTACGCCGCAGACCGGCCCCCTGACGCAGGAGGATGACACCCGGATGGGCTGCTCCAGGCCGTTGGTGGCGTTCCTCGGTCACGTCCTCGGCCACTATGAGATGCGCCTCCGGGATGGGGTGCGCGGACACCCAGTCCGCCCTCTCCACCGCGGAACCCAGATGTGGCCCAATCGGCTGCTCTATGGGATAGGTGATTTCCTCGAAGCGGTTGATAACGGCACCGTGCCCGGCCTCGGGGCGGCGCAGCAGGATCATGCCGAAACCGATTCCCTCGACATTCCGGGAAGCGAAGTCGCTGAGGTAGGCGGCGTAGGCGTCCTTGTAATGGCCGCCTTCACGGTTCTGCGAGGCGTCCTGCAGCCACGTTTCAGCGTATTGCTCCGGGCCAACCTGCTCGCGTTGGATAAACCACACATCCAAACCTGAATCCTTCAGCCAGGCCTTCGGACGGTCTTTCCAGTCCGCCCCCGCGGCAATCTCCCAGTTGCCCAGCATCTGCGCGGTACCGCCCGGTTCGAGGACGGAGGCGAGGGACTGCACGAGTGATGCCACGATCCCGTCACCTGCCAATCCGCCGTCCCTGTAGGTGAACTGCTCGGCAGAGGACTCACCGCCGGTGCGGGGAGTGATCACGAACGGCGGGTTGGACACCACCAGACCGAACAGTTCCCCGGCCACCGGCTCCAGCAGCGAGCCCAGCCTCAAGCTCACGCGGGCTTCCAGGTTGTCGGGGTCCAAGTCCAGCTCAGTGGCGTTGAGCAGGAGATTGAAGCGGGTGAAGGCGAGCGCCCGGGGGGAGATATCCGTGGCCGTGACATGCTCACAGTGGTGCAGGAGGTGGAATGTCTGGATCCCGCAGCCCGTCCCCAGATCCAACGCGCGTACGGTGTGGCGCCGGGACGTGGTCTGGACAAGCGTTGTGGAGGCCCGGCCAATCCCCAGGACGTGATCGTGCCTCAAAACCCCTGGCTGCTGATGGGCAGCGAGGTCGCTGGCCACCCACAGTTCCGCTCCACCGGTGCCGTCCGCGTTGGCATCCCAGCCATAGGGACGAAGGTCCACCCTGGCCTGGACCATCCCGGACTCAACAGTTACAAGTCCCAGACTTTCCAGTCCGCTCGACCCGGTTCCGGTCAGTGCGGCATCGACATCAGCGACGTTTTGCGGAACCGCCAAAAGCCACAGGCGGACAATGACAGCCAGCGCCCGGACGGCCGGGTCTTCGGAGAGCAGCTGACGTTCACTGGCCAACAGGGCTGGAACGAGCTGGTCCCGGGACAGCGCTTCCGAGGCTGACCCGCCCAGGAGCCCGGCCACTCCGTCCACGGTGTAGGAGATGGCACGAAGGTCCGAGGAGAGGGCCAGAAGAAGGTCCGGCTGGTCGCTGCGGGGAGCATCGTCAGTATTGCCGGCGGTAAACAAGGAAGCTGTGTCAGTCACCTTGCCAGTGTAGGTGCGGCACAGCTGCCCATGGGTTCGTCTGTCGCCCTATGTGGACAAAGCACGCCTTCCGAACCCGGTAGCGTTGGATCCATGCTCACTTTCTCCACTGCAAGGCGCCTTGCCGGCCTTGTTTCCATCGCTGCTGCCGCACTGCTGGGGGTCTCAGCCTGCCAGGCTCCGGTCAACATCCAGGATGCCGACGTCCCTGCGTGGAAGGAGAAAGTCCTCCCCGCTACCAGCACCGCTGTGTTGGAGGATTCAGGCAAAATCCTCAACCGGGATCCGCTTGTTAAGGAGTCCGCCGACGTTCCGGCCGGAAATTACACGCTCACCATGGCATGCGATGGCGGCGGCAAGGCCTACTTCGCGGTTTCTTCGGGCGGGAAGAAGATCACCGACGCCGCGGCAGCCTGCAACGCCAGCCTCGATGTGGTGAAGATCAAGGTGCCTGGAAACGGCCCTGTCAGCATCTCAACCAGCAGTGTTGACGCTCCTCTGATCTTTGCCTACCACCTGGTCCCTTCAGGCAGCTAGAACACCGCCACAACGATCCCCGGGGGCGGCCTTCAGCCGGAGCCCGCACGGGCGTAAAGTCAGCTCATGGGCAGCAAGGCAGCTCCCTCCGTAACGGCGCAGCGGCTGGCGAGGGCCGCCGTCGCACTCCTTGTGCTCTGCGGAAGCGTCAGCGCCTGCGAATATACGTACGAAGACGGCAGCAGGGCCGCGAGCAGTCCCGGCCCGACGTCCACCAACGTGGTTCTCCCGCCGGATCCAGCTCTGGAATCAACGGTCACCGGCAAGGCCCTGGATGAGTGGGCCACGGCCGCTCTGCCCGAATCCCAAGGGCAGGCGTTCTATTCAAGCAGCGGCTCCCTTGCCGCCGGCGAGTCAAGGACTGAGCAGACAGTCCAGCTGCCGGGCGGCACGTACGCGGTGACGTTGGCTTGCCGAGGCACGCGGCGGGTTTCGTTTTCGGTCAAAGTGGGCGAGGCAGAACTCGTCGATCTGACGCTGGGATGTGCCAACGCCCGGGTCAGCGTGGTCCAGCTGGAAAAGGACGCCGTGCTTGCCATTACCGTCGGGGCGGGCGCGGATGCGAACTTTGCGTATCGGGTAAGCAGGCTATGAGCTTTCGCTCAGGCCGCGTCGCAGCCACCGGGGCAGCGGAGCGTTTCCGGGCTTGACGCACATTCGGCGCAGTACAGAGTGAGCGTGCGGCAACTGGGGTTGGAGCAATTCTCGAACTTGTTGGTGGGCGATGCGCACCTCACGCACTCGCCGATGGTCTTGGCGTCTTCGCTGAATTCGACGTGCATGCGCTTGTCGAACACGTAGAGGGAGCCTTCCCAGAGGCCTTGGTCCTTGAACGTTTCTCCGTAGCGGACAATGCCGCCATCCAACTGGTAAACCTCTTTGAAGCCCCGGTTGACCATCAGGCTGGAGAGCACCTCGCAACGGATTCCACCGGTGCAGTAAGTCACCACCGGCTTGTCCTTGAGGTCGTCGTACTTGCCGGAATCGAGTTCCTTGATGAAGTCGTGGGTGGTATCCACATCCGGCACGATCGCATCCTTGAACTTGCCGATTTGGGCTTCGAACGCATTGCGGCCGTCAAAGAACACGACGTCGTCGCCGCCGGCCTTTTTCGCATCCACCAAGGCGTGAAGTTCCTCGGGCTGCAGGTGCTTGCCGCCGCCCACAACACCGTTCTCATCCACCTTCAACTCGCCCGGCGCGCCAAACGAAACGATTTCGTCGCGGACCTTGACGCTGAGCCGTGGGAAATCCGCGGCGCTGCCCTCTGACCATTTGAAGTCGATCCCATGGAAACCCTTGTACTCCCGGGTGGTTTTGACGTACTGCTTCATGTTGTTCAGTTCGCCGCCCACGGTGGCGTTGATGCCGTCCTTGGAAATGAGGATCCTGCCCGTGAGGCCCAGCTTTTCGCAGAGGGCGCGCTGCCACAGACGCACGGCGTCCGGGTCGGCGATCGGGGTAAAGCCATAGAAGAGCACAATTCGGTTCAAAGCCACTGTTAAAGGGTACTTGGTGCAGTAAAATCCGGTTGCGCCGGAGGGACTACGTCACAATTCAATAAGCAACGATCCTTCCGCTGACCTCGCTCTGTTCCTTCAGGGAGCGCTGGCATACTCTCTCTACATGAGTCCAGACGCCTTGGTTGAAGACATTGCTCACCTCTTGGAAGTCTGGGTGGCCGGCTGGTCCGGCTGCCGGGGCTATGAGTCACGCCAAGAGGGACGCTTCCCTGCCGCACTTCGCGCCGACAAGACAGGTGACTGGGAATATTTCGCCCACGACCCCTCCGACGAAGAGTTCGCTGTCCTGGCGGGCAAAACCGCAGAAGCCCCCACCCGGATCCTGACGGTGCTCACCAACGACGTCCAACGGTATAAGTACCTGGCCGAACAACAGGGCCTGAAAGTGACGTCCGCTTCACAAACCATGATGATCGTCGACATGGAAACCCAGGATGCCGAGGACCCCTGGCTTCCCGACGACGACCTTGAACTTGCCACCTCCGAATCCAACGGGGTCCACTACGCAGTGGTGCATTCCGGCGAAGAAGTGGCTGCCAGCGGCAGGGTGTATGTGGTGGACGGCACCGCCGTATTCGACAAGATCGTCACCGAACCCAGGTTCCAGCGCCGCGGACTGGGCAGCTTCATCATGAAGGCACTCGCCGCCCAGGCTTTCTCCCACGACGTCGAGAACGGCCTCCTCCTGGCCTCCCTTGATGGCCAGAAGCTCTACTCGCACCTTGGCTGGGACGTCGTGTGCCACGTGCTCATGATGTCGGCCAGTGGAGCGGATGGCTCGGACCTCTCCGGGGCCTGACGTTTGCCGCTTGGCGGCCGGGCTCGACGGCGGCTCCCCGGTGGGCCGCCGTCAGCGTCTCCGTAGAGTGACAGAATGATTCGGTGGCTGCACCGAATTCGCTGATCTCCTTGCTGGGCCGGACCCCCGACCCTGAGCAGCTTCGCCATGTCCACACGATCCCTGCTCGAAAGGCCGTCAATGAGCCTTGGCCGGCCTGGGTGCATCCGGATGTCGTGGCTGCTTACGACACCTTGGGTATCCAGGAACCGTACCGGCACCAGATCCAGGCCGCGGACATAGCCCATGGCGGCCAGCACGTGGTCATCGCCACCGGAACCGCTTCGGGGAAGTCCCTGGCGTACCAACTGCCGGCCTTGGATGCCATCCATCGATCCGAATTGCGGGTCCTGGCTGATCCGGGGAAAATCCACGACGACGGCGCCGTCACGCTCTACCTCTCCCCCACCAAGGCCCTGGCTGCAGACCAACTCGCCGCGATCCGCGCCTTGAAGTTGCCCACCGTCCGGGCCGAAACCTACGACGGCGACACTGACGTCTCGTCGCGTCGGTGGATCCGCGACCACGCCAATTTCATCCTGGCGAACCCGGACATGCTGCACTTCGGGATACTGCCCAACCACACGTGGTGGGCCAGGTTCTTCCGGAGGCTTCGCTACGTGATCGTGGACGAAGCACACAGCTACCGTGGAGTCTTTGGCTCGCATGTAGCGAACCTCATGAGGCGTCTGCGCCGGATCTGCGCCTACTACGGCGCGGGGACCTCCTTCCCCGAGCCGGTGTTCATCGCGGCCTCGGCCACCGCCTCCGATCCCGCTGTCTCCTTTGGCAGGCTTATCGGTGCCCCGGTGCGGGAAGTGTCCGAGGATTGCTCCCCGCACGGATCCACCACAGTGGCGTTCTGGGAACCTGCACTGACTGACGTCAAAGGTGAAAACGGGGCCAAACAGCGGCGGACGGCAGTCGCCGAAACGGCCGACATCCTGGCCAACCTGGTTTCCTCGCGGGTCCGCACCATCGCGTTCATCAAGTCCCGGCGCGGGGCGGAGTCCATTGCGTCCATTACCAAGAGGCTTCTGGACGAGGTGGATCCCAGCCTGCCGGGGCGGGTGGCTGCCTACAGATCCGGTTATCTGCCCGAAGAACGGCGTGCCCTGGAACAAGCACTGAGATCCGGCCAACTGCTCGGAGTCTCCAGCACGTCTGCCCTTGAACTGGGCATCGATATCTCGGGACTGGACGCTGTGCTGGTGGCGGGGTGGCCCGGGACGCGGGCTTCGCTGTTCCAACAGATTGGCCGCGCAGGGCGTGCCGGACAGGACGCGATCGCTGCGTTCGTTGCCAGCGACGACCCCCTGGACACCTACTTGGTGAATCACCCCGAGGCCATCTTTGACGTGTCGGTGGAAGCCACTGTCTTCGATCCGGGCAACCCCTATGTCCTTGGCCCGCACTTGTGCGCGGCGGCCGCGGAGTTGCCCATCGGCCCGGCGGAACTCGACCTTTTCGGCCCCACGGCAGAGGGCCTCCTTGATCGCTTGGTGGCCCAGGGCTATCTCCGCAAGAGGCCGGCAGGATGGTTCTGGACACACCCGGAAAGCGCAGCCGGGATGGTGAACCTGCGGGCCGACGGCGGTGGACCGGTGAGCATCGTGGACGCCGAGACCGGGTCCCTCCTGGGAACCATGGACTCGCCACAAACGCATTACCAGGCCCACACAGGGGCAATCTACGTCCATCAGGGCGACAGCTATCTGGTGGAGGATCTCAATGAGACCGACCACTGCGTCATGGTCCGCCGCGTGAACCCCGACTTCTACACCACGGCACGGGACGTGACGCAGATCGAGGTGCTGGAAACCACACGCACCGTTCAATGGGGCGACATCACCGTGCACTTCGGCGACGTCAAAGTAACCACCCAAGTAGTTTCCTTCCAACGCAAGGCATTGATTTCAAATGAGATCCTCGGCGAGGAACCGCTGGATCTCGGAGCCCGGGATCTCTTTACCAAGGCCGTCTGGTTTGTAGTGGACAACCGCTCGCTGCACGGCGCCGGACTGGTGGAAGCTGAGTTCCCCGGCGCGCTCCATGCCGCAGAACACGCCGCCATCGGCCTTCTGCCCTTGGTGGCGTCAAGCGACCGCTGGGACATCGGCGGCGTTTCCACCGCCCTGCACGCCGACACCGGGGTACCTACGATCTTTGTCTACGACGGACATCCCGGAGGCGCCGGATTCGCGGAGCGGGGCTTCGAAAAAGCCAAAACCTGGTTGACCGCGACCCGGGAGGCCATCAAGGCCTGTGAATGCGAGGCCGGCTGCCCGTCCTGCGTCCAGTCGCCCAAATGCGGCAACAAGAACAATCCCCTGGACAAGGCAGCCGCCATCACCCTCCTCGGCGTCCTGCTGAAGGACGCCGTCTAAGCGCTCCGGCAGTTACGGTGGGGGTCCCGCTCTGGCGTGGCCCGAGGCGACTCCTACGTTGAAGGGGTAAGCCAACTCGGTAACCACCTCCACGATCTCCCCACCTGTCACCACGCAGGATGCCAGGGTTACGTGGTGCTGCCCCACCACGCTTTCCGCCACGGCGCAAGGCTCTCCCGACGTCAGGCCCCGGGCAGCATCGGCTCCTGCAAGGGCCGCGAGGTCGGCAGCAGACGCCGCCCGGGAGGCCATGACCGCTGCTTGTGCCAACAGGAGCAGGCCAAGCAGGAGGGCGATCACCACAGCACCCAAGGCCAGCGCAAGCACCGTCCCGGACCCGCGCTCTGAATCGACGTTGATGGTTCGGTTCCTCATGGAGTTCCCGTCTCTGCGCGAGCGGCCGCCGAAGCTGTCAGGCGCCATGGGATCAACGACCCCAAGGCGCCCCCGACCGGTGATGAGGCAGTGACCGTGAGCCAGCTGCCGTCGTCGGTCACTGACGACGCGACGTCCTTCCCCGCAAGCCGTCCGACGGTATCTTTCACCGAGTCAATGGACTCGTCCCGCGCTGCGGCCCTGGCTCCGGCCCTCACAGCCTCTTCCAGCCGCAATTGTGTGAGGCCGGCAGCGCCGCCTGCCAACAGGAAAGCCAGTAGCAACACCACAGCCGGCAAGGCGACAGCGAACTCGGCAGTGACGGCGCCCCGCTCCCGCGCTGCTGCGACCACTCTCCTGCGGGCAGGCAGCACTTCTGTCATGGCAGCGACAAAGCCGTGCGGATGACGTTGAGCAGGAAGCCCCGGACTTCTTCGCTGCGCAGGATGACCACGAGCAATCCGGCCAGGCCAACGGCGGCCAGGGTGGTGATCGCGTACTCGGCGGTGGCCATGCCCGTTTCCGAACCCATCAACCCTTTCAGGGAGCCGGTCCGTGGGCGACTGTTCGACCGGCGGCCTTGCCTGGTTCGCAAACGCACGGATGTTGCGCCCGGTTCGGGTTCCCGGAGCGCCACAACCGCTTGGCTTGACTCGGCCTTACGGGCGGGGAGGGATGGGACACTTGGGCCGATGAGCTCGGCGAGGGGCGGGCTGACTGTTGTTTTCACGGTGTGTTCCTTTCAAGGGATGCCAGCATTCACTGGCTGCTTTGACTCTTCCGCGGCCCGGGCAGGCCTCGGAAGAACCGGATTCCTGCAAGTGGAAAACCCTCCGGATCGACCGCATGTGGAGGAGCAGTGCCGCGGAGCGCGGCCGAGCGACGGCGGAACGTCCGCTTCAGGCCGCGGGAAGCATGGCGATCAGTACGGGCACGATGCCCAGACAGATGAAGGCCGGAAGGGAGCAAAGCCCCAACGGCACCACGAGTTTCACGCCCAATGCCGCGGCACGTTTCTCTGCCGCCCGGAAGTGCTCGCGCCGTTCCCTGGCTGCCTGCGCATAGAGGATCGACGCGGAGGGAGCTCCGGTCAGAGCGGCGAAGGCGAGGGCATCCCTCAGGCGCAGCGCCTCAGGGGCGTGTCGCTGAGGCGTCTGCCACGCGGTTTCCCAGTCGGCGCCAATGGCCAGCGCCGCTACAACGGGTCTCAACGAGTGATTGATCGGGGGCGACGCCGCTCTGGCGAGGAGTTCCAATGCCCTCCCTATCCCCGCCCCGGCATCCAGCATGGAAGCCGTCAGCTCCAGCATCATGGCGGTGTCGCGAAGGCCGTCCGCTGCGGCGCTCACGGTCTCCCGAGCCTCGCCGTCCGACGCTGTGCCGGGCACGCTTGATGTGCCGGGCATGCTTGATGTCCCGGGCACGCCCGATCTACCGGCCCGATCTGCAAGGAGCCAGCTTGCGCGGTGCCGGAGCGGGAATGAAACGAACGCTGCGAGCGCCAGGACGCCCATCATCAAGAGGACCCATGCTCCGGGCATCAGATTCCTCCCACCGCGGCTGCAACCAACTTCGACGACCAGATGCGTCCCGCTGCTGTGAGCAGAAGCCCGGTCGCGAAAGTGGCAATGCCCCAGGGGTTGTCCAGCAGGATACCCAGGGGGTCCACACCCAGCGCCATGCCGAGCGCCAGCCCGAGCAGCGGCAGCCACGACAGCAGCCGAACGGTGGCCTTCGGCCCCGCGAGCGCTGTTTGGCGTGCCGCCTCGGCATCCTCTTCGGCTTCCAGTTGTGCCGCGAACCGGGCCAAGAGCTCTGCCAAGGGGCATCCACTGCTTTCGGCAACGTCGAGGCAGGCAGCCAGTTCCATCCACACCCTGCGCTCGGAGCTTCCCCGGGATGGGTAACTCTGCGCTGCAGTTCCGCGGATCGCTTCAGCCGGGGAATTTCCCACGCTGGACGCGGCCCGCGCCGCAGCCAGTACTTTTAGCGACGTGGCGGAAAGCGAGGCAACACCGCTTCCGGCCTGGGCAGGCGCGGCAGCTTCCCCCGAGGATCGGGAGGCATGGACAAGCCACAGTTCTTCCCATAGCCGTGACGTCCCCCGGCCTCCCCGCAGGAGTGCCGCCAATTGCTGGACCAGGACCACAAGGGGCAGGGCCCCGGCAGGTCGATGACGCCGCAACCGCAGGAACGGGAACTGGAGTGGCGAAGGGGCGAGAGCCTCCCCTTCCATGCCCAGGCTGTTCGCCAGGCGGCCGCGATCAGACTGGTTGCTCCGGAACTGCAGCCAGGCAGCCAAAGCCAAGGCGAGGACGAAGACGACTGTCATGGTTGGCGGTTCAGGGAAAGGCGACCGGAGAGTTCCGGCCACGCCGGTCCGTGCGATATCCCGGTTGGACCCAGGCTGAGGGCGGAGACCACTTCCGGTCCTTTCGGGGTTTGGGTCATCACTCCGATGGAAGCCACCCTGCGTCCGGAGTGGTTCCTGGCCACATGGATGATGGCGTCCAGGGCCGAGGAGACCTGCAACCGGACGGCCTCGGCGTTCAACCCGGCTAATGCGCCGAGGGCAACAAGGCGCGCGGGCACCGCTTCAGCTGTGTTGGCGTGAATGGTGCCACCGCCACCGGTATGGCCCGTGTTCAAGGCCGTCAGCAGTTCACGGACCTCAGCACCCCGGCATTCCCCGACGATCAGCCGGTCCGGCCGCATGCGCAGCGCCTGGCGGACCAGTTCACCCAGGTCCAATGTGCCTCCGCCCTCAAGATTTCCGTGGCGGGATTCAAGGCTGACAACGTGGGGATGGACCGGGTTGAGTTCTGCAGCGTCCTCAATCAGCACCATGCGTTCGCCCGGATCGCTGAGGCCCAGCAGGGTGGACAGGAGGGTGGTCTTCCCTGATCCCGTGGCGCCGCTGATCAGGAAGCTCAGCCTCTGCGCGATGATGGCACGGAGAACCGCCTCCACCCTGTCGCAGAACATGCCGCTTTCCCGCAGCTCCGCCAGTGTGAAGACTTCTTCGCGGCGGATGCGGATGGACAAGAGAGTTCCGGCGGTGGAGATGGGAGACAGCACTGCGTGCACCCGGTAGCCGCCCTTCAGCCGGACGTCCACGCACGGGGAACCATCATCCAGCCGGCGTCCCCCTGCGGCGACCAGCCGGGATGCGAGAGAACGTACCTGGTGCTCGGCGTCAAAACAAAGTGAACTGCGTTCCAGGCCTCGCCCGCGGTCGAACCACACCGAATCCGGTGCATTGACGAAAATGTCAGTGACGGCCGGGTCGTGGGCGAGCTGCTGTAAAGGTCCGAGCCCGTTCAGTTCGGCATTGATCGATTCTGCGGCTTCCAAAGCTCCGGCAGTGCCCAGCAACCTGCCGCTGGCCTGCACAGCTGCTGCCACCGAGGAGGGAGTGACTGGTCCGTTGTTGGCAAGTACCGAGCCGCGAACCGTTTCAAGCAGTACCGAGTCCAGTTTCGGGTTCTGCCGGCGGCGTGGACCGTCAACGAAGCGGCTCACTGGATGGCTCCGTTCAGCTCCAGCACCTCGTCTGTGAAGCGGCCGACGCTCTTGCGTCTGCCCATTTCAAGCAAGCGGCCCAGTTCCGTGCCTGCGGCGACGCCACGCACCTCGGGAACAACGCCGACCAATGGAAGCCCGAGCGATTCGGCGATGAAGGAGGGGCTGACGGGCGATGCGTTGCTCCCGCGCACGATCAGCCCTGTCTCCACGGGTGGAAGTTCGTTCAGGATCCGGGCGGATGCGACTGCAGACCTGAGGTGGGCGGTGGTCAGCAACAACAGTTTGTCGCAGTCCCACGCGAGTCTTCCCACGCCTTCGCCGCTGCGTCCGAGGTCCACGATAATGAGTTCGAACCCCCGGCGCGCAGCGTCCATGATGGCGGCAACGGCACCAGCATCGGGACTCTTCACCGCTTCCCGCGTCCCCGGCCAGGACAAGTACGCGAATCCACCGGCGGCAGGCAAGGAATCCCTGAACTGGGCAGGATCAATACTGCCCCGGCTTTCCTGGAAATCCGGCCATCGAAGACCCGGGACAGACCCGTCCGTCAGGGCAAGTTCCAGTCCACCTCCCCAAGGATCTCCGTCAATAAGGAGGGTACTGACGCCTTCCGAGGCTGCGGCCTGGGCAAGCCAGATGGCCGCTGTTGACGCGCCGGCGCCGCCGCATCCACCAACGATCCCCGTCACTGTTCCTCCGGGGTCGGGCGCTCCGGACATGCTCAGATACTCGGCCAGCCAAGCGGCTGCTTCCGGAAGGACTGCCACCCGGTCGGCCCCCAGCGCAGCAGCCAACCTCCAAAGCCCGTCTCCTTCACCCGCCCTGCCCAGCAGTACTGAGGGCGGCCGCCGTCGAGGTGGCAGTTCACGAACATCGCTGCCCACCAAGACAACGTCCGCGCTGTCCCATCCGTGGACGGCTTCGGTCACGCTGACGGCTGTTCGAAGCGTTCCACCTGCCGCGGCCACCACCCGTTTTGCCTCCTCCTGGAGGTACGGGTCCGCCGAAACGAGGAGTACCCCGGAGGCATCCCGGGGCAGCCACGATCTGTTCGGCTCCCCTTCCGTTGCGGGGCTGATGGATTGCCGGTGCCTACGATTTCGCTTGCTCATGGAACCACAGTGGCCGAATCCCGGAACCCCGGTAAGGAGCGGCCGCCCGTATGTGCAAAAACCGCCCACGCGATGCGCCAACAAGGGATGTGGAGGACAAGTAACACGCAAAAGTCCGGCTGTACACCGGCAGCGCAAGCAACAGGGCAGAATGGAATGCATGTATTTGCTGCTCGCCGCCCACCAGGATGGCGCAGCCATACAGCGGCTCTCCCCCACCGGGAAGGCAACTGCCGACGCCCGCGTCCTCACCCGTGGTGAGCTGGCCGGCGTCGTCCGTGAATTCGAAGCCCAGCGGCCCCGCTGGGTGTGGCAACGCGCGCAGGACTGGTACCCCGAACTGCTGGCCCAGGGCGTCGAGCTGGAGCGGTGCCACGACCTGGCGCTGTGCGGGGCAATCCTGGCGCATTCGGAATTCACCGCCCACACGGACTATGCGAAGAATGCGGTCAAGCTCACCCAGGACGACGACGTCCCTCCCCGCATCCTCCAGCCGCCACCACCGCCGGCGGACCAGGGCGCCCTCTTCGAGGACCTTTCCCCGGCGGCTCCGGGGGCTGGGCTGGCCGAACTGAAGGCGGAGTTCGCGGCCCAACAGCAAGCGGTCGCCGACCTGACTACTGACAACCAATGCAGGCAACGGCTGCAGTTGCTGCTCGCAGCGGAATCGGCGTGCGCGATCATTGCCGTCGAAATGCAGCATGCCGGGGTTCCCTGGCGTGAGGAGCTGCATCAGCAGATCCTGGCCGACGTGCTTGGCCCCCGACCGGCACCCGGACACAGGCCTCCTGCTTTGGAAGCTCTCTGCGCTGAGTTGCGGACCATCCTCAACTCCCCCGGTCTGAACCCCGATTCCCCGCAGGATCTGATGCGGGCCCTCCACCGCAACGGCATCGAGGTCAAGAGCACACGGCAGTGGGAACTCCAGGAGTCCAAGCACCCGGCCATCCAGCCGTTGCTCGCCTACAAAAAGCTCTCCCGGCTGCACACCGCCAATGGATGGGCATGGTTGGATGCGTGGGTCCGTGAAGGACGGTTCCATCCCGAATACGTGGTGGGTGGCGTGGTGTCAGGCCGCTGGGCCTCGCGTGGTGGAGGCGCCCTGCAGATCCCGCGCAATATCCGTGCAGCGGTCCACGCTGACCCGGGACACAAGCTGATCGTGGCTGACGCGTCGCAGTTGGAGCCCCGGGTTCTGGTGGCCTTGGCCCAGGACACAAAAATGGCCGAGGCTGCCCGCGACAAGGACCTCTACGCCGGCATCGCAGCCCAAGGCTTTGGCGGCGACCGGGCGAAGGCGAAGATTGCACTGCTGGGTGCGATTTACGGAGCCACCACCGGCGAATCGGGCAGGCTCATGCCCCAATTGGCCCGAACGTATCCCCGCGCCGTGGGGTTCGTGGAACAGGCCGCCCGCGAGGGCGAGGCCGGCAGGACTGTCACTACCCGGCTTGGCCGGAGCAGCCCGCCGCCCTCTGTTGGGTGGCTGCGGAGCCAGCAATCGACCACCGCCGAGGAACAACGCCGGGCGGACAATATGGCCCGCTCACGCGGCCGCTTCACACGCAACTTTGTCGTCCAGGGTTCTGCAGCTGAGTGGGCTGCCTGCTGGCTCGCGGAATTACGACGCCGGTTGCGGGCTTTGCGCTCGGAAGGGTCGCCGTCCGGGGAGCTCGTGTTTTTCCTGCACGATGAGGTGATGGTCCACGCCCCCGATATCGCCGTGGACGCCTGCATCCGTGCCATTGAAGAGTCCGCTGCGGCTGCGAAAGAGCTCATGTTCGGGCGGATCCCGGTGGAGTTCCCGGTGAGCGTCGCCGTCGTCGAATCCTATGACAAGGCGAAATAGCCGCACAGTAGCCGCCAGGTTGAACACTTTCCAGTCACATCTCGCCGTATGAGGCGCGATGACCCACGAATGACGGTTGACTTTGGTTCGCCGCCGCTTGCCGATATTTTCACAGTGTGGGCAGCTTCAGCGACCCACAGGGCATGCAGGAAAGCATCACAAGGGGGAAAAGCATGGCAGGCAGGTTTGAAATTCTCAAGGAAAACGATCGGGCATACCGGTTCCGCCTCACGGCAGCCGATGGAACCGTGGTGGCGGAGTCGCCGACGTTCCCGCACCTTGACGGCGTTGTGGCCGGTATCAAGGCCGTTCGGGAGAATGCGGCCACCGGCTTGATCGTGGACCGTTCGACGCCGGCACGCAAGGCCGCCTGAACGGCTGCACCGGCGGCGCTGTCAGAGGTCGAGATGGTGAAGGTTGGCTCTGTCCCAAGGCACAGTCCAACCCAGCTCGTCGAAGAGGCCGCTGAGGACCATACCGGTGAAGCCCCACACCAGCACGCCGTTGATGGTGAAGCCCGGGCTTGTGTAGGTTCGGCCCAAGCGGGAAATCGTGGCGGTGACGCGGTTGGCAGGGTCCAGCAGATCCCGGACCGGAACTCTGAACACCTGTGCCGATTCAGCGTAGTCCACCACACGGACAGGCGACGGAGCATCCCACCATGCCAACACCGGCGTTACCCTGAAGTTGCTGCGGATGAGTCCAAGCTCCGGGATCACGCCAAGGACGCGGACACCGCCGGCATCCAGCCCCGTTTCTTCTACTGCTTCGCGCAGGGCGGCTGCCACCACTGACTCGTCTTCTGGGTCCACGCTGCCGCCCGGGAATGCCACTTGCCCCGGGTGGTCATCCAGGGTGTGCGCCCGTTCCAGCAGCAGGACGTCAAGGTCTGCGGGTGCGATCTGCCGTCCTGACTCGGCGGGAACATCATCAAGGACGCCAAAAAGCATGAGGACGGCAGCTGCGCGGTTGGTCTCGGCCGTGACCGGGAGCAGGTCCCATAGGGCGGAATCCTTCTGCTGGCCCGCCTCAAAACGGGACACCAGCGCGGTCAGTTCCTCCAGCGCGGTCACCCGGGCCTCCTTTGCGATTCCATGCGGATCTCCGCGGCGCGGTCTGTCTCGGCCAGCAGCCTTTCCAGCAATTCCTCGTTGCCGGGGGCCAGCTCATACTTCAGGAGTTTGGCGGCCTTGACGGGGTCCGTTTCGCCTTCCCCGTAGCTGGGACACAGGCTGGCCACCGGGCACGCGCCGCAGGCCGGCTTCCGGGAGTGGCAAACCCGCCGTCCGTGGAAAACCACACGGTGCGACAACATGGTCCAGTCCCGGGGTTCAAACAATTCGGCGACATCAAATTCGATCTTGACGGGGTCGTCGGACTCCGTCCATCCGAATCTGCGGGCCAGGCGGCCAAAGTGCGTGTCAACGGTGATTCCGGGAATCCCGAAGGCGTTTCCCAGGACCACATTGGCGGTCTTGCGCCCGACACCAGCGAGCGTCACCAGGTCCTCAAGCCTGCCGGGGACCTCACCGTCGTACTCATCCACCAGCCGCGTGCTTAGCGCCAGGACGTTCCGGGCTTTGGCCCGGAAGAAGCCCGTCGGCTGGAGGATCGCCTCCAGCTCGGCGGGCTCGGCTTCGGCCATGGCCCGGGCATCGGGGTAGCGGGCGAACAGTATCTTGGTGACCTGGTTGACCGCGACGTCCGTGGTTTGGGCGGATAGGACCGTGGCCACCACCAGCTCGAAGGGATTCCTGAAGTCCAGCTCCGCGTGCGCGTAGGGATACTTCTCAGCGAGGACCCTGTTGATCTTGCGGGCCCTGCGCTTGAGTGCAAGGAGGGAGCCGGCTTCGGCGATGGCCACGGCGTCCCTGCCTAGCCGCGTTCGATGTTGCTGAGCTCCCGGAGAACCCCGACCTTGCCGTCGGTGTCCTGGACCAGGAACTCATGGCCACGGTCTTCGAGCGCGAGCACCCAGCCGCCTGGTTCGATGACGAAGGCTGGAGCGCCCGATTGTTCGTCGTACGCAGTGCGGGGCTGGGCCACGGCGAACCAAAACGCCTCGTACTGCGGCGCGTCGGACTCTTCCGGCCGGCTGGCGGGATCCACGGTTGCGCCGATGGTGTCGCTGACCTTCCGGGTATCTCCGGAAACGATCGGGGTGGCCATGGTGGCAGCCCACGGCTGTTGGGTAGCGGCCTGCTGGGCTCCTGTCTGCGGCGCGGCGGGCTGCTGTGCGGCCGGCCGCTGCGGGTGCTGGGTGGTGGCCGGCTCGGCAGCCACGGGCCGGGAGTCCGCGGACTCGTCCGCGGTCTGCTGATCCTTCACGGCGTCTGCGCGCTCAGGCGACGCTGACCCGGCGTGTTCAGATACGGCAGCGGCTTCGGGGCCGGCAGCCGGCTCCCCAAAGGGCTTGGAGTCGGCAGAGTGCACGACGGCGGGAGCTTCCGTTACAGGCGACGGCGTGCTTCCGTAGGTTGCCGGCGGAGCAAAGGGGCTGGCGACGGCATTGGCACTGCCAGTAGCGGAGTTTCCGGTGCCGGGAGCACCCGCGCCCGGGCCGGCTGCAGATGCGGCAGTGGCAGCGGGACCGGATGCCGGGTACGCCGCTGAGGACCCTTGATAACCCGCACCCGCGTTGGCAGCGCCCGGAGTGACCGTTGACGTCGTCGCGGTGGGCTTGGGAGCCTTGGGCTCTTTCGGTGCCTTGGGTGCAACCGGCTTGCGGCTGGGCACCGCTGCTTCACGGGCGACAACATGGGCCGGAGTCTCAGCGCGGCCCTTGAAATCGGCGGACAGCAAGGGCAGGTGCGGGGCAAGGACCGTCGCGGCCAGCAAGCCCACGGAACCAATCAAGCCCAGAAGCACGCTGCCATTGAAGTCAATGGCAAGGGTCAGGAAGAACAGGGGGAACGCAAAGGACGCTGTCACGGAGGCGAACTGATCGATGGACAGCGAGCCAACCCGGATGATCGTCCCCGGCTGCAAGCGCCGGGCGACGAAGAGGGCAACAACAACCAGGGGCAGGATGATGCCCAGCAGGAGGAAGAACAGGTTTCCGAGGTTCCACAGGTTGTAGAGCGAGCCGAACATCGGCAGGAGGGACGCGACGAACATCAGCAGCGTCGAGCCAAAGACGGTGAGGTCCCGGATGGTGAAGGGGCCGGCGACGGCGTCGAACTTGGCGGCGCCGTTTGTTGTGGCATCGCTTTTTCCCGGCACGGCAGAGGTACCCTGCGCAGCGGCGTTGCTACTTGCTGCTGTGGCCGTTCCAGCCGTGGTGTCCGGTCCCGTCGGCTGTGAGTCGTGCGGTCCTGGGCTCAGCTGGTTCATGTATTTCTCCTTCGTACGGCGGCGCCTTGGGCAGTCCGGTCCGGTGATCCACGCGGGATTCCGCGGCAACACCGGACACGCCTGAAGATGCGTCCCAAGACTTCTTCAGCCTATGCCACCCCACTGACAGCCTTCTAGCTGAAAACGGTCATACTGCCCGGCCCACAGGGAACTCCAAGGTTACTTACAGAATCCGGCACGCCTTCCGGGGTCCGCAGCGGCAGGCGGGCACCGCCGTCGGGCGTCATGTAAGCGTTTCCTAGACGCCCAAGGTGCCATTCGGCGCTAAAAATGCGCCGCTCGCTGCCACGTTTGTGACCACGCACACGTAGGACCTTTCGAGGCGATAGTGTGGAAGGCGGACAATACTCTGCGGACCTCACGGCGGGCTCCGCGCAGCAAAGATCGATGAATAATGAGGTTCACCATGTCCCAGGACACCACCGGATCCACGGCCACCGCTGCAGCTTCTTCGGCTCAGAACGGGCAGGCCCCACACGTAGAGGCGCTTGAAAACCTCCTTCACGAGAACCGCAAGTTCGCGCCTTCGGAAGAGTTCGCCTCGAACGCGATCACGTCAGCGGATGCCTATAAAGAAGCTGAGGCTGACCGCCCGGCTTTTTGGGCCAAACAGGCCCGCGAGCTGCTGACCTGGGATAAGGACTTCACCGAGGCCCTTGATTGGTCCAACCCGCCGTTCGCGAAGTGGTTTGTCGGTGGCGAGATCAATGCGGCCTACAACGCACTGGACCGGCACGTGGAGAACGGCCTGGGCGACCGCGTCGCCATCTACTTCGAGGGTGAGCCCGGTGATACCCGCAGCTACACGTACGCGGAGCTGACCGAAGAGGTCAAGAAGGCCGCTAACGCCTTCGAGTCCCTCGGCGTGGCCAAGGGCGACCGTGTGGCCGTGTACCTGCCCATGATCCCCGAAGCGGTCATCACGTTGCTGGCCTGCGCCAGGATCGGTGCCGTGCACTCCGTGGTGTTCGGCGGCTTCTCCGCTGACGCGTTGCGTTCCCGGATCGAGGACGCCGAAGCCAAGCTGGTGGTCACCGCTGATGGCACGTACCGCCGCGGCAAGCCCAGTGCATTGAAGCCAGCGGTGGACGAAGCCCTGTCCAAAGAGGGCCACACGGTCCAGAACGTCGTGGTGGTCAAGCGCAACGGCGAGGACGTCAACTGGGTCGAAGGCCGCGACCTGTGGTGGTCCGACACCGTGGACAAGGCATCCAACGAGCACACCGCCGTCGGGCATGACTCCGAGCACCCGCTGTTCATCCTCTACACCTCCGGTACCACGGGCAAGCCCAAGGGCATCCTGCACACCACCGGCGGCTACCTCACCCAGGGCGCCTACACCCACAAAGCCGTGTTCGACCTCCACCCCGAAACGGACGTGTACTGGTGCACCGCCGACGTCGGATGGGTCACCGGCCACTCCTACGTCACCTACGCACCGCTCATCAACGGCGCCACCCAGGTCATGTACGAAGGCACCCCCGACTCCCCGCACCAGGGCCGCTGGTGGGAAATCGTGGAAAAGTACAAGGTCTCCATCCTCTACACCGCCCCCACCGCGATCCGGACGTTCATGAAGTGGGGCCGGGACATCCCGGACAAGTACGACCTCTCCTCCATCCGCGTCCTCGGCTCCGTAGGTGAATCCATCAACCCCGAAGCGTGGATGTGGTACCGGGACGTCATCGGCGGCAACGCCGGCAAGAACGGCGAGAAGAAAGAACACCCGGCCCCGATCGTGGACACCTGGTGGCAGACCGAAACCGGCGCGCAAATGATCGCCCCGCTGCCCGGTGTGACCGCCACCAAGCCCGGCTCCGCGCAGGTTCCGCTGCCCGGCATCGCCGTGGACGTGGTGGACGAAAACGGCCAGTCAGTAGCCAATGGCGAAGGCGGCTACCTGGTGGTCCGCGAACCGTGGCCCTCCATGCTCCGCGGCATCTGGGGCGACCCGGAACGGTTCAAGGACACCTACTGGTCCCGCTTTGAGGCCATGTACTTCGCCGGCGACGGTGCCAAGAAAGACGAAGACGGCGACGTCTGGCTCCTGGGCCGCGTGGACGACGTCATGAACGTCTCCGGCCACCGCCTCTCCACCACCGAAATCGAATCCGCCCTCGTCAGCCACCCGTCCGTCGCCGAAGCAGCAGTGGTCGGTGCCGCTGACGAGACCACCGGCCAGGCCGTCGTCGCGTTCGTCATCCTCCGCGGTGACGCCGTGAACAACGGCGACGAAACCGTCCTGGAACTGCGCAACCACGTGGGCAAGGAAATCGGACCGATCGCCAAGCCCAAGCAGCTGCTGATCGTCCCGGAACTGCCCAAGACCCGCTCCGGCAAGATCGTGCGCCGTCTCCTCAAGGACATCGCAGAAGGCCGCGACACCGGCGACGCCACCACCCTGGCCGACCCCGGAATCATGACCCAGATCGCCGAGTCGCTGCGCAAGTAGCGTCCCGGACCCGGCATAACGACGTCGCCGCCCACCTCCCGGGGTGAGCGGCGACGTCGTGCGTTTAATGGCGTCGTCACGCCTTTAAACGGGGGCCGCGCCATAGACTGGAGCCAGACTCAGACCCATGTTTGACGAGGATCCCAGAAAGGCCCTGATGCTTCAGGCAGCACGCCACTCCGCCATCATCGATGCCGTCCAGCGCGAACGCGTGGTGCGGGTCTCTGATCTTGCCCAACAGCTGGGTGTCTCCCCCATGACCGTTCGCCGGGACATCGAAGCCCTCGAGGAAACGGGCCGGGTTGAGCGCATCCATGGCGGAGCCAAGCTGCCGGGCGACGCCAGCACCCACGAACCCGGATTCGAACTGAAATCCACGCAGCTTACCGCCGAAAAGCATGCCATCGCCGTCGAGGCTGCTTCCATGATCCAGGAGGGCATGGCGATTGGCCTGAGTGCAGGTACCACCACCTGGGCCCTGGCCAAGGAACTGGTCAATGGGCCCCGGATCACCGTGGTGACCAACTCCGTGCGGATTGCGGATCTTTTCCACCACGGCGCGTCCTCGGGCCCTGGCCGCTTCGGATCCACGGTGATCCTGATCGGCGGCGAGCGCACCCCGTCGGACGCCCTGGTAGGCCCGATCGCCACCGCTTCGCTGAAGCAGCTCCACCTTGACCTGCTTTTCCTGGGTGTCCACGGCATGGACGCGCAAGCCGGTTTCACGACTCCCAACCTGCTGGAGGCAGAGACCGACCGCGCCTTCATGGCCTCGGCACGCAGCACCGTTGTCCTGGCCGACCACAGCAAATGGGGCGTGGTGGGCATTGCCTCGATTGCCCAGCTGGAAGAGACGGATGAACTCATTACCGACTCGCTTCTTGGGGAAGATGCGCGCCGCGTACTGGCTGAAAGCGTCGCGAAACTGAGGATCGCGGAGGCGTAAGCCCTCATACCCCGGGTGGAGGCCGGCGCGCAGAGTTCACCCGGTAGACGGACGCTGCGGCGTGGGCTCATTGGCGATGCTGGTCTTATGAACGCCATCCTCCACGCTCAGCAACTCACCAAGCACTACCCCGGCAGCATCGCCCTGGACCACGTCGACTTCACTGCGAATGCCGGGGAATCCATCGCGATCATCGGGCCGTCAGGTTCGGGCAAGACGACGCTTCTGCATTGCCTCGCCGGAATTTTGAGGCCCGACGCCGGCTCCATCACCTTGAGCACTCCCTCGGCGCCGCTCCGGTTGGACAGCCTGGGGGACGCGGCACTCTCGCGCCTGCGACGCGAAGAGTTCGGCTTCGTCTTCCAGCAGGGAATGCTCCTGCCGGAACTGACTGCCGTGGAGAACGTCGCCCTGGCGTTGATGCTGAACGGCACCGACCGCCCGACGTCCGAGTCCCGCGCTGCGGAGTGGCTCGCGGCCCTGGGCCTGGCGGGTATGGAACAGCGCCGGCTCGGTGAACTGTCCGGCGGACAGGTCCAGCGTGTGGCCATCGCCCGTGCCCAGGTGACAGGTGCCAGGGTGGTCTTTGCCGATGAGCCCACCGGCGCCCTGGACTCGGCAACGTCAGCCGAGGTCCTTGATGTGCTGCTGCATTCTGTGGCCGCCAACGGGCGGACCCTGCTGGTTGTCACCCACGATCCCAATGTGGCTGCGCGCTGCCAACGCGTGGTGGAACTCCGCGATGGCAGGATCGTGGCGGACAGCGGCAGCACCGTTGCCAGTCCGGTCCAGGCGGCTCACGCGACCACTAACTTCAAGGGTGCCTTCAATGTCTAGCCTCAGCCTGGCCCTGCGCCTCACCCCGTATCTCGCGCGAAGCAGTGGCAGCAGCCTCCGCGAAACCGCCCTTCGCGACGCCGGGCTGCCCATCCTTGCGTTCGGGACCGTCACTGCCCTCCTGCTCACCGTTGCCGGTGGCTCACAGGTCTTCTGGTCCTGGACTGACGGCATCGCCGGCACTTACCAGGCCTTGGCCGTCGTCGCCATGGTCCTGCTCATCATCCCGTTGCTGACCCTCGGCGCCTCAGCCGCGCGACTGGCCGCCCGGCGTCGTGATGACCGCTTGGCTTCCTTGCGGCTGCTGGGCGCGAACAGCGCGACGGTGGTCTGGATGACGGTCATTGAGTCCACGGCCCTGGCAGCTGTAGGCGCGGTGGCTGGTGCCGGACTGTACGCCTGCGCGGCTCCGTTCCTGGGCCTGATCCAGTTCCGCGGTCAGGCGATCGGCGGCCACGCGTGGTTGTCCGTGCCTTCCATCCTTGGCTGTGTCCTGGCGGTCTGCGTTCTCGCAGCGGCGAGCGCCGCGTTGGGACTGCGGAAGGTGGTGGTGACGCCGCTGGGCGTCCGGACCAGGCAGACGGCCGACGGCGCCCATTGGGTTCGCGGTCTCATTGCGGCTGTTGTTGTGGTGACCGGAGTGGTGGCGATGGGGATGCTCAGCAGCTTCGGGGCTTTCATTGTGATCATCGCCGTGATGGGCGGCTGCTTCGGTTTGGCCCTCCTGGCGCTGAACCTCATGGGCCCCTGGATCCTGCGCCTGCGGGCATCCTCGCAATTGAAGCGTGCCAAGGGTCCGGAGCAGTTGTTGGCTGCAAGGACCGTACTGGAGAGTCCCAAGGAATCGTGGCGGCAAGTTGGGGGCGTCGCGATGACCAGTTTTGTGGGAGTCTTCGTCGGGGTGGGCATGGCGGTGGCCGACACCATGGGAGGCAGTGCGGGGGACGAAACCGCCCTGCTGGTCCGGGACATCAATACCGGTGTGATGATCACGCTGCTGGGTTCGTTCCTGATGGTGGCATGCTCAGCCGGGGTGAACCAAGCTGCGGCAGTCCTTGACCGGGCCTCGACACTGGTAGCCCTGGACCGGGTGGGAATGCCCCGGAAACTTATGGCGGCGGCACGGGTCAAGGCAGTGATGTCGCCCCTGTTCCTGGTGGCGGGCATTTCCGCAGCTGCTGCCGCCGTCCTGGTCCTGCCGCTGACAGGTGCCGTCCTGTTGACCCAGCCTGTGGTGTTCCTGACCATCGGCGGGGTGTTCGCGGCCGGGTTCCTGCTGGTCCGCCTGGCTGTCGCGGCCGGCACTGCGCAGATCGGCCAGGTGCTGGCCCGCCCGGAGCGCTACGCGAGCATGGACTCGTAGGCCCCGCTGCCCGCGCCGAGGTGGCACTTGATGACAGTGTTTGCATGGCAAAGTCAATTGGTGGGAGCAACGCTGGGGGTTAGGCCGCTTGTAGCAGCTGGTTTAGCCGGTTGGCTGGGGTCT